>CALWAV010000095.1 GCA_944375745.1 uncultured Merdimonas sp. | reverse complement strand
GGCCGGTGCTGTCGATAAACTGCTGGGCCAGCAGATAGACCAGATCGGCCAGTACCTGAGAGCGGGGGAGTGTCTGGTTCAGGCGGGCCGGGATTTCCTGGCGGACCAGACGATCTTCTGCCTCATCCAGCAGAGCTTTCGCGCAGCGGCTGATGCTGAGCAGGAACAGGGGAAAATCCTCTTCCACCGTCCAGAGATATTTGCCTTTGGCAATGCAGAAGGTTCCCAGAACGGACCCGTCCGCGTCCTCAGCATAATGGAGAATTTCCCGTTCTGAATAGGCGTGGAGATTCACAGGAGCGTCCCACCCGGGGCGGGACGCTTTCCTGGCATGGAACCCGCTGTCCTTTTCCTGTTTTTCTTTCCGGCTGTCCTTCTGGCCGGTTCTCTGATCCTGGTATGGAGAAGAGAAGGGGATTTTTCCGGAATTTCCTTTTTTCAGTGTCTCGTAGGCAAGATTATTCCGCTGGGCATGGGCAGTAAGCTGTTTTTCCCCGCGGATATCTGTGTCCGGATGTACCTGCAGCATCAGACGGCGGTAGCGTTTTTTAATTTCATCAAAATCTGCTTCCGGAGATACTCCGAGAATGCGGCGTGCTTCCTGTTCAGTCATGGCGGCTCCTTTCCAGTGATGAATTCAGTATACAAAAGAAGAAAAGGCTTGTAAACAGCGGCCGCTTTCTGTACAGAATTACACGAAATTAACAATGATTTAACGCCCTGCTGATAGCGCTTTTTTCAGAAAAAACTGTATAATACAGGAAGAGAAGAAAAGGGATAGAAGGAAAAGCCCGTTTTGAAAAGAGAGCGGGCAGGGGAGGACGGATATGGAAGTGATTCATTCGGTGTTGAGAAGATTGGCCGCAGGCCGGCGCGCCTGCAGAGAAAAGTGCACAGCTCAGACAGTCGGTTTTATCAGAGATGTGCACCGCACAGGAGAAAAGGCCGGAGAGTTTTCCAGAGTTCGGATACAGGTCGATGCGCTGGACGAAGAGGGTAAGCTGTTTCCCACCTCGATCCAAAAACTGGTTTCCTGGACACAGCTTGCGCTTCTGACACCTGGAGCGGCTCTGCCGATCCGCTACAACCCGGAGAACAGAAACCAGGCCATGTCTGACAGTTATCCTGATGAAAGCCATATCCAGGAGCTTCTGGACCGCTATGAGTGCGGCAGACATCCAGAAGGAACGCCGCTTGCGAAGCGGCGTGAGATCAATCAGAATGGAGTCATGAAAAAGGCAGTGCTGGAAAATCTCCGTCTGACGGGACGGGTGGAGGATGGAGAACAGGAGGCAGAAATTACAGTCCGGTTTTTCAGGGAAGGCAGGAAGGTAGATACGGCCAGACGCCGCATGTATCTGAATGACCGGCTGCTGGAAAACCTCATAGTGGGAAACTATGTGGATATCCGTATCGTGCCGGAGAATAAAAATCTGTTTGCCTTTGTGGTTCCCGCAAATTTTATCTGCCCCCGCTGAGGGGCTTCCCTTTTAGAAGGACCTGCTCCAGTGCAGCGTCCTGTTTTTCTTTTGCGCTTTCCAAATCATCAAAATCCCCCAGGTCCTCCAGCCGGACGCCGGAAGCGTCGATTTTGGCATCCGGGTATTCTGCCTGCGCCCGGAGCGTGGACGGAAGACTGCCCTCCAGCTGTCCTCGGATGCTTTCCGCCCGGAGCAGGCAGACCTGCTCAAGTGTATCCACAGCCAGCCGGTGGTCCGCGTAGGAGCAGAAGGCTGTGGGATCTCTCTGCACCCAGGGAGAGATCAGCTCTTCCGTCTGCCGAAGAGTCTCCTGAAAATGGCCGCTTTCAAAATAATCTGAAAGAAAGAAGCTGAAATACTCATGGTAGAGGGCAAAGTATTCGCTGTTCTGCATCAGATTGTGATAAAGAGGACGGTTCAGCATGACCTCGCCTTCCGCCGGTGTATTGATGGGATAATTGATGAGGATATCCGGATCCTTGATGGGATTTGTCATTCCCAGAGCATAGGTTCCGAAGGCCAGGTTATAGTCCCAGGGCAGGATACTTAAGATGCCGTCCTCTTCATAGAGAAAATAATTATGGCCTGTATAGCCCAGATAGCTGTCCCAGTTCATGACGAATACCTGGACGGTAAAATACCGGAGAACCTCATCCACATTCACAGCCGTTTCCAGGTTCTCTCCGGAGGCGAGAACTTTCAGAGCGTTTATCAGGCGTGCCTGGTCTGCGCTGGAAGGAGTGAATTTGGCATTGTCAAAGATGCCCGGGTAGCTGTCCGGATGATCGCCGATGTATTTCAGGGCCACGTCGGCATTTTCATCATTCAGAGAGCGGTAGTCGGGCTTGTAGAGCTGTCCGTGGTCCGCGCCGTAATTTCTCCGCGCGAAAGCTTCCTCCGGTTCTTCCACAGCCAGAAACAGTCCCCAGTCCACACCGTTTACAGTCACCCAGACAAAGCTGCACAGAGGGGTGGGAACCCCCATGAAGTCCATCATATCGTAGGTCATATATGTTTTCAGGTAACTGTTATCCTGAAAAGAGGCATCCAGCGAAAATTTGTCAAGACTGTGGTAATTTCCGCCGTCCCGGAACTGATCAAATTCCAGCTTCAGGCTGTAACGGCACAGCCCATAGTCTTCCGTCAGGTGCAGAGAATTATTTCCCTTGGCCCGGAGGCCGATATGGGAAAAGGTTTCTCCGTCGATTTGGACGGTACAGGATACGTATTCTTCCTCTGAGGCGTTTTGAATAAAGGAATTCCAGTCTTCAATCTGAATATCAATGGTATGCACCCGGCTGTCGTCAAACAGGCGCAACGCATAGTCCGGCGGGGAGCCTGCCTCGGAAGGAGCAGGCTCCCCGCCGGATATCAGCAGAACCATAACCAATAATATCAGACTTGTCATGCAAAGAAAGAGCTTGCTGCTGTGCCACTTTTTTCTCATCGTTTCCGCCTCATGAAAGTACCGGTTGTTCCCGGGAAAGAGAACGGGCCGGCTGATTCTTTGAAGGTCAGCCGGCCCGTCTTTGGAAAGGCAGGTCAGTCATCGTAATCGCTGCTGCCGTAATTGGTAGTGCCGCCATCGTCATAGTTGGTGCTGCCGTAATTGCTGCCGCCGTCATCGTAGTTGGTAGTGCCGCCATCGTCATAGTTGGTGCTGCCGTAATCTGTGACGCCGTCGTTGTTGGGGCCGTAGTCAGTGTCGTTGTAGTCCGTAACACCGTCGTTGTTGGGGCCGTAGTCGATGTCGTTGTAGTCCGTGACGCCGTCGTTGTTGGGGCCGTAGTCGGTATCGTTGTAGTCCGTAACACCGTCGTTGTTGGGTCCGTAGTCAGTGTCGTTGTAGTCTGTAACGCCGTCGTTGTTGGGTCCGTAGTCGGTGTCGTTGTAATCTGTCATACCGGAGGAAGCGGGCGCTGCGGTTCCGGACTGTGTCTGGGAGAGATTTTTATGTTCTGCTTTCAGCACTTTTCCGGTCACTGCATCCACGTCATACTCATATTCGACGCCATT
>CALWAV010000094.1 GCA_944375745.1 uncultured Merdimonas sp. | reverse complement strand
GGTGCGGGCCATCATTTCCCGAACCCGTCCCGTTCCTGCTGCGCATCTATCCTTCATGACGAAATTCTTCACGGTGCCGTCCTCGTTCAGGCTGATGCCCTTGCTGTCCTGGCCGCCGATATCTACCACGGTGCGCACCTCCGGGTCCAGGAAATGGGCTCCTCTTGCGTGGCAGGTAATCTCCGTAATGCTCTTATCACCCACGGAAATGGCGGTCCGGCCGTAACCGGTGGTCACTACCGTATCGATATCCTCCCGGGCCAGATTGACCTCCTTCAGCGCTTCCTCCAGAGCCCGCTCGGCTCCCAGGGCCGCGCCCGCGCCGGTAGGCATGATAACGCCTGCCACAATCTCTCTGTCCTTATTTAATATAACCACATCTGTGCTTGTGGAACCGCTGTCGATTCCCGCATAATATCCTTTTCCCATGGTCGGCTCCTTTCTTCCGTCAGGTTCCATGCTCAGGCTCTCCGCGAAGGCTTCCAGCCTGGTCAGCAGCTGGCCGCTGCTCTGCACTGTATAATCCGATTCGATTTTCAGCAGGGGCACGTCCGCCCGCTCCTTGATTTCCGAATATTCGAAGCTGTAAAAATCACAGAATTTTACCGTATGATAAATGATTCCTTTCAGGCTGGGATCCTGGTACAGCTGCTTTCTTCCTGTGTTGTCCAGCATCCGCATGCAGGGAAGCTGCCCCAGAATCTCTCCCGCGTACCACTCCATCAGAGCGTCAAAGTCCATGCCGGCAGGCGGCTCCTCCCGGCCCACAGAGCGGTTATTCACACAGCTCTCATTGACAACGGGAAGAAGCATGGCTTTTTCCGTCATCTCAAAGAGCTCCTGTCCCATGCGGGCCCCCAGTACAGCCAGGTGCGGCTCCCGGGTCCTCTCCTTGGGCTGAAACGCCCTGCGGAAAAGCTCCAGGTCAAATTTCCGTCCCTTATAGGCTCCATAGGCCTCCGCCAGATCCTTCAGCTGGGAAGCCACCCGCTCCCGGCTGCAGCTGCCGTCGCTGTGCAGTATGTCCATTATATACAGAAAATCCATCTGGCCGCTGTCCTCCAGCAGATCATAGACACTTCGGATGGTATCGCAGCAGTTTACCAGAATCAGTTCTTTCACATGGCCGGCCATGACAGCCTCCAATACGGATTTTCCAAAGCCGCACAGGTTCGGGTGAGCGATCTGATCCGCCCGCTCAAAGCCCTCCGGCATCTCATTTAAAATCTCACACTCGCCTCCGAAGGCTGCCAGAAGCTCAACCGGAGTATATTTGCATACATAATAGGTCTTATTCATGATCGTTCTCTCCCAGCATTTCCAGAAATGCGCCAAGTCTCGTGGCTGTCTGGCCTTCTCCTCCATGGCTGCGGTCACAGCCGTCTCCGTCCAGGATCAGGAGGGGAATTCCCTGTTCCTCAAATTTCTTCTTTGCAAGCTGAGAACCTCCCAGCGTATGCTTGCAGCCCCAGTGGTTGAACCAGACCACTCCGTCCGCGCCCGCCTGGCGGGCATGACGGATTCCGGCCTCGATTCTTCTGGTAATGCCGCCGTTCAGACAGTGGTATACCAGTCTCATGGCCATCTCCTCAAAGGGATCGTCCGAATGCTTCGTCAAATCTGTGGTCTGAGACAACTCACAGCCCACAATCTGTGCCTTCTCATTGAAAACCAGGGCGTCCTTCACTGCCTGGGACCAGAAAGGAATCGTGTGCATCCAGTAAATGCGTTTTCCTTTCGCAGGCGGCGCTTTCTTCAGATCCTCCAGCAGCATTTCCACAAATTTTTCCTCCTGCTCTGTGCCCAGAAGCAGATTATTGGTCATGCCGCTGTAGAGAGGCGACACCAGATCGGCCGGAATATACCGGTCCGCGCGGCCGCTCTGAAACTGCTCGAAAAGCTCCTGAGTCCTGCGGCTTCTTTTCAGGCGTCTTTTAAGAGCCTCCTCTTCTATGGTCTTTCCCGTGGTCTTTTCCAGAAAAGTCTTCATGTCACGGAGCTGGCCCGCCACATATTTTACATTCTCCTCACTCTGCTTCACCGGCACATCAATGGCAAAGGAAGGCACTCCGTAATATTCCGCCAGTCTCCGGAAGGTGAGCAGATTGGCGTCGCAGGCCAGATTTGTATAGATAATGCATTTTGGTTTCGGCAGAAGCCCTGTCTGAGCCGCTCCGATAAAAGTCTTATGATAACTGCACAGCGTCTCAGAAAGTCCGCTGTCCTCCGAATTCTGCAGAAAAGCTCTCTCTGCTCCGGAAGCCGAGAGATAGCAGGAAAATCCCTCCACATTATAAGGATGCAGCCCTGTCTCCTGCAGCATTTCACAGGGGGTAAAGATGCTTACCACAGCGGAATGCTCCGGATTTTTAAGCGGATAGAGCATGGCGTCCATCATAATGCGCGCCAGATAACGGTCAGAAAGATTCAGTTCCTTTTCCGGGAGAAACCGGAATTTCAGATCCTGGGCCTCCCATCCCGTCTTCAGCAGACGGCGTGCCTTCTCTGGGGAAGACTCGCTCCATTTTTCCACATAATGTCCAAACGTCTCTACAATCTTCACTTGGTTAAACCCTCTTTCTTTCGTCAACCAGGCTATTCTATCAGAAAAAATTTTTCTTTTCAATACCCGCCCGTCCCTCTCCGCCATACAAAAAATATCCCCTGCCTGTAAAATCTCTTTTGCAGACAGAGGACATTCTCTCTTTTCACACTGGATATTCAGTTCTTCTATTCGCTCAGACCGTTCAGATATTCATCCAGAGCAGTGGTATTGATCGTCAACGCTGAGGTATCCGGTCTTGTGGCCACATCATAGACAGAATAGCCCAGCCAGCATACCAGAGCCAGCGCAATGACAATTCCCACAAACTGCAGCATATGCTTATGCCGCTTCTCTTTCGCAAGAATCTGCTTCCGGTTTGCCTTTTCCTCTTTATAGCGGTTTACTTTTTCCTGACTCATCTTTCAAATTCCTCTCTTACTAAATTACAGTCTCCTCTTTCGGAGACATGTCAATGTCTTACGACATTATATCATATATTTCAAAAAAAGCCATGAAAAATTAATGAAATTCCTATTTTTAAAGCGGATGGGAAATCCGGAAACCTTCGTTCTCTTACGCCCTACACCACCACAATCACGCCGCCGTCACTGGCATACAGGCTGCTGACACCGGCTGTGTCCAGCACCAGAATATCCTTCACCTGAACCCGTTTTAGGATCTCTTCTTTTACCATCTCTGCCCGGGCCGGACAGTTGCAGTGGGAAATCGCCAGCATCTTTTCTGCCGGATTTTTAATTCCCTGTACCACATGGTCCACCATTTTCTTCAGGGCGCGGTTGATGCCCCTGGCCTGGTCCAGCTGGCAGATGGTGCCCTGAGGCGTGGAGCCCATGACCGGCTTGATGTTCAGGGCATTTGCCACAAAAGCCTTCAGATTGCTGAGCCGCCCGTTCTTGCGCAGAGCCTCCAGGGATTCCAACACAAAATAGGTATGCTGTTCTTCAATGTAGGCTTCCACCTTCTGGACCACTTCCTGGAAGCTCAGGCCTTCTTTCTCACATTCTTCTATCTTCAGAGCAATCAGAGTCTCACCGATGGATGCGGAACGGGAATTGAAAACATAAATATTTTTCTTTCCTTTTTCTTCCTCATAGAGCTTTCTGCCCAGTTCGGCGCTGTTATAAGAGCCGCTCAGCTCAGAGGACAGTGTCACCGCATAGACATTGTCCGCGTCACAGCTGTAGGCCTCCAGATAACGCTCCGGTGAAGGGCAGGAAGATTTCGGGCAGTTAGGACTTGCTGCCACCCGCTTCAGAAAATCGGCCTGATCAAAGGTCTCGTCATCCACAATGGAATGTCCGTCTATGTCCAGCACCAGAGGCACACTCTCAAAATGCGGATCTTTTTTACATCTTTCCGGCAGCTCACCGCAGCTGTCCACAACAATTTTATAACTCATAGCTCTCCTCCGAACAATTTGCAACTACCAGATGTAGTTTTTAATACCACATAAAATAGTAACACACTGCCAGAACCTTTTCAAGAGCTTTCTGGAAATTCATATAAAGATTTCATCACAGGGTTTTTATTCCCTTCTATGGAGAGTCTCTCCCCTGCTCTGCGTGTTCTGTTTTACAGGCTGTAAAAGGCCTGAACTGCCCGCACCAGGCTTTCCTGATCCGCCGTTCCCATCAGTTCCCGGCTGGAATGCATGGCGAGAAGAGGCACGCCGATATCCACAGTCTTCACCGGATAAAAGGATGAGGCAATGGAGCCCAGGGTGCTTCCGCTTGTCCCGTCGGAACGGTTGACAAACTTCTGATATGGGATCCTGTAAGCGTCGCAGATCTGCTGCATTACCGCCACAGCTTCGCTGTCTGTGGCGTAGGACTGGGTGCTGGCTTCCTTGATGCAGACGCCCCGCCCCAGCACATTTTTATTGGTAGGATCGTTCTTGTCCGCGTGATTGGGATGAAGGGCATGGCCCACATCCACAGACAGCAGCATAGCGTCCGCAAAAGTCTCCAGGAACTTCTCTCTTCCCCGTCCGAAGGACAGAAGAATCCGTTCCGCCACGGAAGACAGAAAGACAGAGCCTGCTCCCTGCTTCGTTCTGCTGCCGATCTCCTCATGGTCAAAGAATGCCGCCAGATTCACGCCCCGATCCCGCTCTCCTTCTATCAGGGCTGTGGTGACCGCCTGCACGCTTGTCAGGTTGTCAAGCCGGGGAGAAGAGATGAATTCCTCTGACATCCCCAGGAAATCCCCTGTATCCGTATTATAAAGCCCCAGCTCATAGTCCAGAATATCCTCTTTTTCCACCCGGAGCTGTCCGGCCAGATAATCCAGGAAAAACTCTCCTGTTCCGCCCTCTGCCGCTTCCTCTCCGATGCCAAGCACCGGGAGCAGATCCTTCTGCCGGTTCAATTCCACCCCTTTATTGATATCTTTATTGATATGAATGGCCAGATTCGGGATGGTCAGGAAAGGCTTTTTGAAATCCACATACCGAATTTCCGGATGAAAAAGATCATCGCTGCGGAGGGTTACGCGGCCTGCTGCCGACAGCGGCCGGTCCAGCCAGGTATTCAGAATTGCTCCGCCGTATACCTCCACATTCAGCTGACGGTATCCTTCCTTGTGGATTTCCGGGCTGGGCTTGACCCGCAGTCCGGGGAAATCTGTATGGGCCGCAGCCGCCCGGAATGTGTCCCCGTAGGCAAAATGCTTTCCTATGGTAAAAGCAGCAAGGCTGGAGCCGTTATGTACAAGATAATACTTTCCTCCGTTTTCCAGACTCCAGTCCTGGCGCATATTCAGTTTCTGAAAGCCTGCCTCCTGCAGCTGGCGCTCCACGCTGGCTGCCACATGAAAGGGAGAAGTCCCTTCCTCCACAAGAGAAAGCAGCTTTTCCGCATGTTCCATCTGATTCATTCTTTTGTATCCTCCTTATTTTTTCCTGTCTGAGGCCATTATATAACCAATTGCTTTCTGTTTCAATTCCATGTATACTGTTTTCATAGAAACCGGCGTACATCTCATCCTGACCGCCGGAACAATTTGTTTTGCGCAGAACACGCACAGGAGGTTCTTATGATTGCTCTTCAGATACAGGATACCAAAGATTTTATGAGCAGGCTGCTGCTCTCTTCCGCTTTTGACTCCTTTCTTGTGGTGGAGGGAAGCGTCACCACCTTCAGTACCTTTCAGATAGACGGACGGTTTCATCCTGATTACTATTCCAGAGAAGAGCAGGAGGAGTCCTGCCTTTCCGGGCGGCGGTTCGCCCTTTGGAGAGATATCCGTCCCTTTTGCCTGGAACTCATCAAAGGGAAACGCACCCCTCTGGGCTTCCACTTTACCTTCCAGCTTTCCCCGGAAAATACGGAAAAGCTTCTCCTGCAGTCAGACTCATCTTTTTCCATTTCTGATGTAAATGGTCTTGTGCTGAATATCCGTTTTGAAGGCGGCAGCCTTTCCTGTACCACCGGGACCTCTCTGAAGCTTTTTACTCTGGATAAATCTCTGGATCAGGCCTGGGACCGGATGGTTCAGAAGTTTTTCACGCAGCAGAGCCTTTCTTTCACTCTGCCGTAGAACTATCTTCCAGCGCAAGATACAGGACGTTATCTTCCAGAAATGTATTCAGATTATAGAGGAAAATCACATCCGTAAATTCTTTTTCTTTCAGCAGGTTTTCCAGATTTCCGTAATAATACCGGGGATCCACCAGCACAATTTCCCGAAACTGCGAAGTGAGAAAGGGGACGAAGCAGTTGGCATAGGAATCCTTTACCAGCAGCAGCTTTCTTTCGCTTTCCGCCATCGTCCGGATTTTCACCAGCGGATGATTGCCGTTCAGAAACATTCCATACTGATCTCTGGTCTCCAGCTTTTCAGAAGCGTAAAGAGAAGCCGACTCCGCCTGTTCCTCCACGTAGCTTACTATCAGATCAGGCTGTGTGCCCGGCCAGTAAACGGAGACTGTGTCCGGCTCAGCCCGGTAGCCGCTCCGGGACACCAGTGTTCCTGTAAAAGAATCGCTGACCGGATAAAGGGGCGGTTCATTTTCTTCCGGGATTTCCAATCCCATGACAGACGCCGCCTCCCGGTACGCATACCAGGCGCCCAGCGTGGTCCAGTGATGATCGGTTCTGTAATAGAGATACTCTTCCCTGTGTTCCCTTAATGTATCATATACGGAAATCTGCCTTACATCCTCTCCCAGATAACTGCCGATCTGCGCCAGCTGCTCCTTCTGTGATTCCACCGGCGCAAAGGAAGGCAGTTTTTCCGGATTCACTCCGGCCGCGTCAGGCGCCAGCAGCATCCAGGAGGAAAGCTCCGGATGGCGCAGGCAGAAGCTTCTGACAGCGTCCAGGTTCCTCCAGGTATGTTCTCCCGCTGAAGCAGGCTTTTCGTACAGACTTCCGTCTTGTCCCAGAAAGACCCCGCTGGATTCTTTCTTCCCCAGCAGCCGGTCCACCCCGGTCCTGAAAGAAATCCAGCCGTCCCGGAATACAAACTGATCGGTCTGCCAGGTCTCAAAGCTTTTCATAAAACGCCCGTCCAGTACAGAAGACAGACTCCACTGGGGCTTCTGCTGCAGCATCCGGTTTTCCCTATCAGAGAATTCCCTGTCTCCGTGAAACAGATTCAGAGCTCCGAATCCCAGCAGAAGAAGCACAAACCCTGCGCCAAGCGCCGTATAGGCCGTTTTTTTCTGATGATGTCTCATAGCATATCCCTCTCAGAACCGAAAATATAAAAACGGATTATAGGTATCATGAATCAGATAGGCTGTGCTGGCCAGAAACAGTCCCAGATAGAAAAGAAGCAGTCCGGGCTTTACACGCGCTTTCCTCCACTGCCGGTCACAAATCCGGAAAGGCAGCGGTGTGGAGCAGATCCAGGAAAGCACAAACAGAATCAGGCTGGCCAGCAGATAATACATTCCTCCATGGTCTGCCGTCATTTCCCCTGACAGGCCAAACATAATCCGGAGGTAATCCATGGCAGCTCCCGGAGACGGACTGAAAAAGAGCACCCAGCCTGCCACGACCAGCAGCATGGTATAAACCGTTCCCAGCACAGGAATCTTCTCTGTAATCCTGTGAAGCAGATATTTTTCCAGAATCAGAAGCACACCATAATAGAGCCCCCACAGCACAAAATTCCAGCTTGCCCCGTGCCACAATCCTGTCAGTGTCCAGACGGCCAGCAGATTTCCCATATGACGGAGCACACTGACCCGGTTGCCTCCCAAAGGTATGTATACGTACTCGCGGAACCAGGAGCCCAGGGAAATATGCCATCTGCGCCAGAACTGAGTGATGCTTCTGGCACAGTAAGGATAGCGAAAATTTTCCTTAAATTCAAAGCCGAACATCTTTCCCAGGCCCACCGCCATGTCGGAATATCCGCTGAAATCAAAATAAATCTGAAAGGTATAGGCCAGCGCTCCCACCCAGGCTGAGAGTACGGACAGGGAACCCAGCCCGGTTACCGCCTCAAATACCGCCCCCAGGTTATTCGCCAGCAGAACCTTTTTCGCCAGACCGCCGATAAAATATCTGGTTCCCTCCCCAAACCGCTCCCAGGAGGCAGCTCGTTTCTTCAGCTGGGCGTCAATATCCGCGTACTGCACGATGGGGCCTGCTACCAGCTGGGGAAACATGGAAATATAAAGGCCGAACGAGATCAGATTTCTCTGGCCTCTGGTTTTCTTTCTGTATACATCCGCCAGATAGGAAACAGACTGAAATGTATAAAAGGATAATCCTATGGGAAGGCCGAGGGAAACTGCCGGCAGCTTCACAGACAGGAGCTGTTCCA
Organism: uncultured Merdimonas sp.; assembly: GCA_944375745.1. GTDB lineage: Bacteria > Bacillota > Clostridia > Lachnospirales > Lachnospiraceae > Laedolimicola. The sequence goes on along the minus strand of CALWAV010000094.1, from coordinate 31,548 downwards.
GATTTTCCGCAAGAAACCCGTAATATTTAAAAAATCCCAGAAGCAGCAGATTCACAGACACTCCAAGGATCAGACTGTTCTTTCCCGTCCGTCCCTTTTCCTGCTGGCGCCCGATATCCAGCCCCATCACATAATTGAAAAGGATGCTGTAAACCATCAGGAACAGGTATACCGGCTCGCCCCAGGCATAAAAAATCAGGCTGGCCAGCAGCAGCACAAAATTGCGCAGCTTCACCGGAGCCAGATAATAAGCCAGTATCACAAGCGGAAGAAATGTAAAAATAAAGACAATACTGCTGAAGACCATGCTTTTTGTCCATCCTTTCTGTCAATATTGAAGTCAGTCAAAAATGACGGGGACAAAAGCCTTCTCAAAAGCTGCCTTTGCCTGGCGCACCTGGGCTGACACCGCGAAAAGCACATAACAGCCTTCCGTCTGAATCACGCTGTCATCCAGAAGCTGTACCTGCTCCAGGCCGTAACCCTCAAAATTCTTTTTCTGTGTCTCCACACGCGCTTCCGCGGCCTGGCGGACCTGTTCCGCCTGCTCTTCCGATTTGCATTCTGCCAGAAGCAGTTCTTCCACGGCCATATTATCCTCTGCCGTCCAGAGAACCCAGTCTTCCAGCTCCTCTCCATTCAGTCCGTAAAACCTTCGAAGAAGCTGGGCGTCCCCCTGCTTCAGCCCGGATAAGTCCATCGCCTGCCGCACATCCTCCTGCAGCAGCGAAAAATCCACCTGTCTTCTGCTGCCGCGCAGAATCACCCAGAACATCACAGCGAGCAGAACCAGAAGAAATACCTTTGCCGTCTTTAGCATCACATCTTTCATAAGCCTGCCGCCTCCTCCATCCGTGCCAGCCACAGCGTATAGGGCTCCGAAGTCAGATGGACCGAATCCTTCTGATACCAGTCCTCATGACCCTCCAGAATATCTCCGCTGTCCAGAAACGGAATTTCCCATTTATCACAGAGCTCCTTCAAAGCCCTGTTAAACTCATCCACATACCCAAATACCGGCTTCTTCTCCACCGCGGCAGGCAGTACCGGCATAATCGCGTTCACATAGATCCGGAGGTCCGGCGCCTGCTCCCGGATCTGCTGAAGCACCCCTTCATAATCTCTCACAAAGCGGCCGCTGTCCCCCGCGCAGTATTCCAGATCGTTCAATCCGATAGACAGAAAAAGATGGGTGGGCGACAGAGACAGGGCCTTCTCAATGTCCGGCCAGGCCGAATCCGCCCGCAGTCCCTTCTGGGCCACAATCGAGGACGGATCCAGAATTTCATAGTCGATAAACCCCTCCGCCACAGAATCTCCCACAATCACAGCCTGGCCAAACCGTTTTTTCAGGCTTTCCCTGTCTGTGGGCTTCTCCTCTGTGCCGCCGGCTGTTCCTTCTTCTCCCGTTTCCGCTTCTCCTGTGTCAGCCTGAGCCGCGCTGTCAGCCTGAGCCTGCTGCCTTTCCGCTTCATCTCTGGCGTTCAGCTCTGCCTTGATCGTTTTTGTATCCTTCTGTTCTTGAGCCGTGATCCATGCCACCGCCGGAAACTTTTCTTCTTCCTTCTGCCAGGTTCCTTTTTCCTGCCAGATAAGCAGCACTGCCAGCAATGCAGCCACTGCCATCCATCCTCTGCCTGTTCTTTTCCGCCTCCTCATAAGCTGTCTCCTTTCAGGCCTGTTTTATCTATTATTAAGACGTACTGTCCTCCCCTTTAGTTTCAAAATCAGCCATAGAATTTTCTCCAGTTTATTATTTTTTAAGAAAGTTTATAAAATTTTGTTAGCACTCAACGCTTTAGAGTGCTGATTTTCTATTGACTTTTTGAAATTCGTGAATTAAAATATGGGACAGAGTGAAAGGAACGCCTGCCAGTTCATGCCTTTGACCGCATGAAAAGCAGGATGAATACAAAAAGGAGTGAATCATCACATGGCAGAAAAACATGGAAGTCTTTCCATAAACAGTGAAAATATTTTTCCCATTATCAAAAAATGGCTCTATTCCGATCATGATATTTTCTTCCGCGAGCTGATTTCAAACGGCTGCGACGCAATCACCAAGCTGAAAAAGCTGGCGCTGATCGGCGAGTACGCCTATCCGGAGAATCATAAGGACAGTATCCGCGTCATCGTAAACCCGGATGAGAAGACATTGAAATTTATCGATACAGGACTTGGTATGACCGCTGAAGAGGTGGAGGAATATATCAATCAGATCGCTTTCTCCGGCGCCGCTGATTTCCTGGAGAAATATAAAGACAAGGCAAACGACGACCAGATCATCGGTCACTTCGGTCTGGGCTTCTACTCCGCTTTCATGGTGGCGGACGAGGTTCATATCGACACCCTTTCCTATCAGGAAGGCGCAAAGGCGGTACACTGGGAATGTGACGGCGGTACGGAATATGAGATGTCCGATGGCAGCCGCACTGAGATCGGTACCGAAATTACCCTGTTTCTGAACGAGGACAGCCTGGAGTTCGCAAATGAGTACCGCGCAAGAGAGGTTATTGAGAAATACTGCTCCTTCATGCCGGTGGAAATCTTCCTGGAAAAGGCCGGAGCGCCTCAGGAATATGAGACCATTGACGAGGCTGACTTAAGAGAAGACGATGTAGTCGTAGAACGTATCCATGAGGACGCCAAGACTGAAGAAGTGGAAAAAGAAGACGGCACCAAGGAGACAAAGGAAGTCTCCCCGGCCAGAGACCGTGTAAAAATCAACAAACGGCCTGTCTCTTTAAGCGATACGGAGCCTCTGTGGACCAAACGCCCCAATGACTGCACCGATGAAGAATACAAGGCTTTCTACCGGAAGGTATTCCGGGATTACAAGGAGCCCCTGTTCTGGATTCACCTGAACATGGACTATCCCTTCAACCTGAAAGGAATCCTGTACTTCCCGAAGATCAACACCGAGTATGATTCCATTGAGGGAACCATTAAGCTGTACAACAACCAGGTCTTCATCGCCGACAATATCAAAGAGGTTATTCCGGAATTCCTGATGCTCTTAAAGGGTGTCATCGACTGCCCGGACCTGCCTCTGAACGTATCCAGAAGCGCCCTGCAGAACGACGGCTTCGTAAAGAAGATCTCCGATTATATTTCCAAGAAGGTGGCTGACAAGCTTACCGGCATGTGCAAGACTGACCGGGAAAACTATGAGAAATACTGGGATGATATCAGTCCCTTCATTAAATTCGGCTGCCTGAAGGACGAAAAATTCTGCGGCAAGATGATGGACTACATCCTGTTTAAGGATCTGAACGGCAAGTATCTGACTCTGAAGGATCTGATTCCGGAAGAGGAAGCTTCCGCGGAAACAGAAGATGTGGATATTGTAGAGGACGCAGACCAGACAGCCGCAGAGGACAAGACTGGCGGAGAAGCGAAAGAAGAAGAGAAAGAGCCTGAAAAGACTACCATCTTCTATGTAACCGATGAAGTTCAGCAGAGCCAGTATATCAACATGTTCAAGGAAGAGGGCAAGAATGCCGTCATCCTGAAGCACAATATTGATACCCCCTTCATTTCCCATCTGGAAATGAAGAATGAGCATATCAAATTCCAGCGGATCGACGCGGATCTGACCGAGGATTTCGTGGAGAGTACCGATGAGGAAGCTCTGAAGGAGACTACAGATTCTCTGACCGAGATCTTCCGCAAGGCTCTGAACAATGACAAGCTGGAGGTCAAAGTGGAGAAAATGAAGAACGAAAACATCTCCTCCATGATCACCCTCTCCGAAGAGAGCCGCAGAATGCAGGATATGATGAAGATGTACAGCATGGGTGGTGATTTTGACGCCGGCATGTTCGGCGGACAGACTCTGGTGCTGAACGCTAACAACAAGCTGGTACAGTATATCCTGAACCACAAAGACAGCGAAAATGTAAATCTGTTCTGTGAGCAGCTGTATGACCTGGCTCTTATCAGCCATCAGCCCCTGTCTCCGGACGCCATGACAAAGTTCATCGCAAGAAGCAATGAGATTATGATGCTGCTGGCAAAGTAAACGCAGATACCGGCAGAATTACAAAAAGAAGAGGAGAAAACGCTGGCGGACAGCCAGGTTTCTCCTCTTCTTTTCTGTCTTCTCATTTTACTTTTATCTCACTCATACCGGAGCGCGTCAATGGGATTCATCCTGGCTGCCTTATTGGCCGGGTAATACCCGAAGAATACGCCGATAAAGACAGAAAACGCCACAGAGAAGACGATGCCGCCCACTGAGGGAGACGCGGCATAGCCCATGGCTTTCGTCACAGCGGCCGCCAGCATAAGTCCCAGCACAATTCCAATCAGTCCGCCCAAAAGGCAGATGACAATGGCCTCCATGATAAACTGCAGGCGGATGGAACCATTAGGTGCTCCCAGAGCTTTTCTGGTGCCGATTTCCCGGGTGCGCTCAGTAATGGATACCAGCATAATATTCATGACCCCGATTCCGCCTACCAGAAGCGAAATTCCCGCGATAGCAGAGATAGCTGCCGAAATGGTTGTGAGCATTCCGGTCATGGATTTCACCATATCAGCCATGCTTGCGGCGCTGACCTCATAATTCTCGTTGTGCCTGAAGTATTTCTGGTTAAACCAGCTTTCCAATTCTCTGGAAAGCTCACGGGAATCCACGCCGGTCCTGGCTGCCAGTGTAATCTGGGAATAGCCGGCAGCAGCATGCATCTGCTCCCGGGCAGTCTCAAAGGGCAAATACAGTTCTGTGGAAATATATTCCTCCGGCAGAGCCGTAAAGGCGGATTTGTCATATTCATAGACCCCTGCTACCGTGTAATTGTAATATCTCCCATCGAGATACACTTCTATGGGGCTGCCTGCTGCCTTCTCCGTATCTCCTCCAAAGAGTTTTCTGACTACTCGGTCCGAAATCAGAGCCAGCTTCTTTTTTTCCCTCTGATCCCGTTCTGTCAAAAGCCTTCCGCTCAGCAGTTTCAGGTCCTGGCTTTTCAGATAAGGCGTATTGACACCTGTCACCGTCACGTTGGAGGACAGCTTCCCGTCCTTTATCTTCCCTTCTCCCACATGTTCAGACAGCAGTACTCCTTCAATCCGGTCCGCGAATTCTTTTTCCGCCTCTTCCAGCATTTCGCCGGTCAGATAATCTTCCTCTGACATGGAAATCTGCCCCGTTTCTCCTTCAAAACGGTAACCTTCTTCCGTCACCTCCTCTTCTGGTTCCTTCTGCCTGAGCCCCAGCGTGATGTGATTCGCTCCCATGGACTCCATGGAGGAGGTCACCGATGTCCGGATGGAATTTCCCACGCTCATGATGGCGATGACGGAAGCGATTCCGATAATAATGCCGAGAATCGTAAGAAGAGCACGCATTTTATTGGCCCGCAGACTTCCCAGAGCCAGCAGGATATTTTCCAGAAACAGCATTATGGGCGCCTCCTTTCTCCTGTGATTTCTCCATCCCGGATGGTGATAATCCGATCTGTCTCCGCTGCAAGCTCGTTGGAATGGGTGATCAGCACAATGGTCTTCCCCTCCTCCCGGTTCAGGCGGTGGAAGATATCCATAATCTTTCGTCCGGTTCTGGAATCCAGAGCCCCTGTGGGCTCATCCGCAAGAATGATCGAAGGATCGTTTGCCATGGCCCGGGCAATGGACACCCTCTGCTTCTGGCCGCCGGACAACTCGTCCGGCTTATGATACAGCCGCTCTTCCATTCCCACCAGCTCCAGATAATGCCTGGCTCTCCTGGTCCTTTCTTTCCGGCCGACACCTGCGTACATCATGGGAAGCTCCACATTTTTCAGAGCACTGGTACGGCTGATCAGATTGTAGGTCTGAAACACAAACCCTATCTTCCGGCAGCGGATGCTGGAGAGCTCCTGATCCTTCAGGGCAGAAATGTCCAGGCCGTCCAGCCGGTAATTTCCCTCTGTGGGCCGGTCCAGTACGCCGATAATATTCATCAGCGTGCTTTTTCCTGAGCCCGACGCGCCCACAATGGACACAAATTCTCCCTGGTATACCGTCAGATCGATTCCATGGAGAATTTCCAGCTCATGGGGTTTTCCGATATAAAAACGCTTGACGATTCCTGTCAGCTCGATTGTCTTTTCTCTGTTCTCCATAAGCCCTCCCTGTCAAAATCCATAGCCGAAATCATCCATACTTTCCGCGCTGTCTTCTTCAGGCAGCTGTCCGCCCTCTTTTATTCCGTCAGGCAGATAGACAGTCATGCCTTCTTTCAGATCTTTTCCTTTGATTTCTGCGTAATAGTCCGCTTCCATGCCCTTTTCCACAGTCATTTCTTTTCTCTGTCCGTCTTCCTCCACATAAATGACGCTTGTGCCGTCTTCCTTTGTCTCCACGCAGTCGTAGGGCACTGCAAGCACGCCTTTTCCTTCTTCCTGCACAATGCTGACCTTGGCTGTCATTCCGGGGCGCAGCTTATCCTGTTCTCCTTCGATGGTAATTTGAATCTGATAGACAGCCGATCCGCCTGATCCCGCCTGAGCGCTTCCCGCTCCTTCTCCGCCGCTTTTTCCGGCTCCTGCCACAGGCGCCACATAGGTGACCGTTCCCTTCAGCAGTTCTTCTCCCATGGAGCTGGTCTTCACAAAGGCCCTCATTCCCCGGCTGATTCTGACCACATCATATTCGTCCACAGACGCCTCTACCATGAAATGCTTCAAATCCTGTATTTCATAAATGCTTCCGCCCGCAAAATTCTGCCCTTCATTCACGGAAAGAGCTGTAATCACTCCATTCATAGGCGCCCGCACCGTATAATCCTCCAGCTGTTCCTCGTACTGGCTGATCTGCTTTCCGGCATCATGATCCGTAATAAGCTGGGCCTGCAGTTTCGCTTTCTGATATGCTGTCTTTGCGTCCCTGACACTGCCGTCATAGGAGCTCTGCGCTTCCTGCCGGGCCGTCTGTGCCTGAGCATAGGCGGACTTTGCCTGTCCCGTCTCCTCCTTAGCCTGAGCATAGGCGCTTCTGGTCCGTTCAGCCTCCGCCTTCGCCTCCTCCAGCGCTGTCTTCGCGGCGCTGTAGGCATTCAGCGTGTCCTTCAGTTCTGTATAGACAGGGCCATTCACATCCAGTCCTGCAATGTATGCGTCAATATCGTTGATGATGACCGGTGTTCTCTCCGGAAGCTTCCCTGCGGTATTCTCTGCGCCGTCTGCTGAACCCTCACTCTGTCCCTCAGCCAGACCATTCTCCTGGCCGCCGCTTTCCGGGCCGCTCTGCCGGGCTGCTTCCGGGCTGCTGTCCGCAGAGGATGCCTTCAGGGCCGCTTCGTAAGCTGCCTGCTGTCTGTCTTCCCAGGCCTGGGCCGCTGCCGCTGCTGCCTGTTTCGCCTTTTCGCAGGCTGCCTGTTTTGCGTTCAGATCTGCCGCCGCCCTGTCCGCCGCCGCGCGGGCTCTATCCTCTGTCCCGGATGCTTCCTGATAAGCCTTCTCAGCCTGGTCCCGTTTCTGCCTGGAATCCTGCAGGCTGCTGTCCGCCTCCTTCAGGCTGTCCCGGTACTGCTTCTCATAGTCCGCTCCCATTGCCTCCAGTTTTCTGTTGATCTCATAGTTCTTCCGGGCGGCCGCCAGAGACTCCTCGAGCAGAGTGGAGTCAAAGGTGCAGATTACATCTCCCTCCTGCACCTCATCTCCCACCTTCACATGTACCTGATCTACCTTCAGATTGGTCAGTCCGGTGCTGCCTGCCCTTCCATCTGCCGTGGCAATCACACCCGTGACGCTGACAGATTTCAGCAGATCCTTTTTCTCGATCACAGTCGTATTCCTTAATTCTTCCATGCCCTCTTCCTGAGGCTTTCCGCCCGTCAAAAAGGTGCGGGCACCAGCCGCAAGAAGAAGCGCCGCTGCCAGCCCTGCCGCAGCCCGTCTGTATTTTCTGTTTTTTAAAAAAACCTTATGAAATACTTTCAAATGAATTTCCCTCCTCATTGATGATTCGTAATATGAAAAGACCGGCCGGGGATTATCTCCCTGACTGGTCCTATCTTAAAGGGAAATTCTTAACAGATCCTAATCTGTTTCTTAACAGTTCTAAACTCCTGCTGGCTGTTCTGCCCACGGAAAAGAAAGTTTAAGCCGAAAACGCCCATTTCTCTCTTCTGCCGTGCAGAATCCGCCCATTTTTTCCATCATTTTCTTGATGTTTTCCAGGCCGATGCCGGTGCTGTCCATCTTTTTTTCCAGCTTTCTGCCTGCATTTTCAAAGAGGACGCCTGCCGCCCTGTCCGTATGCTCTGAGATGATACGCACTGAAACAGCCGGGTCAGCGTATTTTACAAGATTGGAAGTGATATTATCCAGAATACGGATGACAAATTCCATATTCACCTGGATATTTTCCTGTCTCCACTCAAATTCCAGCTCTGTCTGGAAACCACTCTGTTCCAGGTATGCGCAGGTTTCCGACAGCAGATCGTAAAACACCGTGTTAAAGGGCGCCGGATCCTCCAGCTTTACCTCCGTCTCTCCTGTCACCAGAGCATATTCAAACAGATGATCCGTCAGCTGCTTCATCCGGTGGGTCTTCTGATCGATTTTGTCAATATATTCCCAAAACTGCTCCTCGCTCTTCACCTGGCGTTTCTTTAAGATCTCTGTATAAAGCATAATGGTCGTCAGAGGGGTCCGGATATCATGGGACATCTCTGTAATCATCTTATGATTGGCCGCCACAAGGTGCGCTTCCTGCCTCACCTTTTCCCGGAAGGACCTGCGCATGTCGTCAAGCCCTTCCGCCAGCGCCGCAAGCTCATCCCGCCCGGCCACCGTGATCTCATAATCCAGATCGCCGCCTTCCAGAATTCCAATCTCACTGCCCAGCTTCCGGATATAGCGGATCTTATAACGGATTCCCAGCATCACGATTCCCACAAACAGCCCAAAAGAAAGGAGAAGCTCCGCAATCAGCGCATAGTTGTAATACTGGTAGGAATACATTCCATAAATAGAAATCTCGGCTTCTCCATCCGAAAACTGCACGGTATAGTAAACCGTCCATTCATAATCTCCGGCCTCTATCTGCTCCGGCTCCATATCCTGTTCCGGATATTCCGAATCGTAAATCAGAATCCCGTTCCGGTAGACCCGCAGGGACACGACTCTCTGCCGCCTCACCCAGTCTGTCAGCTCTTCCGTATCCCCGGCAGAGAGCTGGTTCCGGATGACATACTCCTGCAGTTTTTCGATATACTCCCCGTTTTTCTTTTCCTCATAATTGGAGCTTTCATAGAACCGGTTCAGCAGACTGTCTCCCGCCCAGTTGGTAATCAGGAAAAAAAGTCCGGACACCACTCCCGCAAGGGCCAGAAGTTTCAGGAGCTGAACATAAATGGAATCCCGTTTACGCACCACAGGCATCGAACTTATACCCCTTTCCCCATTCTGTCTTGATATATTCCGGTTTCTGCGGATCCTTCTCTATCTTTACACGCAGCTTCCGGATATGTACCATCACCGTGCTGTTGCAGGTGTAAAAATAGGGCTCGTTCCAGACACTCTCATACAGGTTCTGGGCGGAAAAAATCTTTCTCGGATGCTTCATCATCAGCAGAAGCATCTGATACTCGATATTGGAAAGCTCCTTTTCCTCCCCGTCCACATAGACCTCGTTAAATTCTTCATTAATCCGGATGCCGGAAAGCTCCAGATATTTTTCTGTCTCTTCCTCCTGTTTCTCCGTCTTTCCCCGGTACACCTGGTACCGGCGCAGCAGAGCCTTTACCCTTCCCAGCAGTTCCGCGTAGGAAAAGGGCTTGGGCAGATAGTCGTCTCCACCCGCCATCAGTCCGATGAGCTTATCGGATTCCTGGGCCTTGGCAGTCAGAAACAGCACCGGCACATTAGAGCGTTTCCGAAGCTCCTCGCAGGTGCGCAGCCCTGACATTCCCGGCATCATGATATCCAGAATCACCAGATCCGTGTCCTCTGTCAGAAGCTCCAGCCCCTTTCTTCCATTGTCTGCCTCTGTGACCTGATAGCTCTCGCTCTCCAGTAGAATTCTGACACCCTCGCGGATATCTGCGTCGTCCTCAACAATCAAGATTCTTGAATTCTGCATCTGTTCCTGTTTCTCCCCCTTGTGTTTGATTTCCTGCATTCTGTCTGCGGAACTCTCTCTTATTCTACCTGTGCATGGCAGTTTCCGCAACTGCTCCTTTGCAAATATCTTCTGCATGATATAAAAGCTTCCTTATTTTCAGATACTGCATTTCTATACTCGCCCGAAAACCTTAACAGAATCTGAAAGAATTCTTAACAAATCTGAAAATTCGAATCTGCCTGGCCACCCAGATCCCCGCAGAAAAAAAAAAGCCTCAGACCCCCTTTTCGGCCTGAGACTTTTTTCTTTATGAAGAATTCACAGGTTTTCTCTCCCTGCTTCCAGTTCCGCTTCTATTCTGCAGCTTTCTGTTCTGCAGGCATCTTCCACCCATTGTGATCGGTGTGCAGAAGCTCATGAGCCCGGTGGGACAGCGGAGCGCCCAGGTAATCCTCGTAGCATTTGAGCACAGAAGGGTTTTCATGAGAGAACCGCAGCGTGCTGTTCCTGTCCAGGGTATACAGCCGGCTGCCACGGACCTCTCCCAGTTCCTGGCCGTCATGAATCGGCTGCCCTCCGCCTCCGGCGCAGCCGCCGGGACAGGCCATGACTTCCACAAAATCGTAGGAGACCTCTCCCCTTCTGAGAGCTTCAATCAGCTTTCTGGCATTGCCAAGGCCATGGGCCACAGCTATTTTCAGCTTTGTATCTCCCAGCATGAACTCTGACTCCCGCCAGCCATCCATGCCGCGGACCGCCTGGAAAGCGTCCGGATCTGGATTGGAGCCTATTGCCAGATAGTAAGCGCTCCGAAGAGCAGCCTCCATCACGCCGCCGGTGGCGCCGAAAATCACGCCGGCTCCCGTGCCGATGCCCAGGGGCATATCAAAGGCTTCCTCCGGAAGCTCCGCGGGCACAATATGTTCTGCCCGGATCAGCCGGTCTACTTCCCGGGTTGTAAGCACCACATCCACATCCTGTCCGGCTCCGGCGTCATTCATAACCGGCAGCGCGCATTCCTGCTTCTTGGCAATACAGGGCATGATGGAAATACTGTAAATCCGGTTCGGATCCACATTCAGCAGATTCGCATAGTAGCTCTTTGCCACCGCCCCGAACATCTGCTGGGGAGATTTGGCTGTGGAAAGCTGTCCGATCATGTCCGGATACTGGGATTTCAGAAAACGCACCCATCCGGGACAGCAGGAGGTAAACATGGGGAATGTCTCTTCATCCCTGTGTTTCAGTCTCTCCAGAAATTCGCTGCCTTCCTCCATAATCGTCAGATCCGCGCTGAAATCTGTGTCAAAGATATAGTCAAAGCCCATTCTCCGGAGAGCTGCCACCAGACGCTCTGCCGTGGCAAATTCACGGGACAGGCCGAATTCTTCTCCCCAGGCGGCACGCACAGAGGGCGCAATCTGCACCACTGTAATCTTGTCCGGATCTGCCAGAGCCTCCAGCACCTTGTCCACATCGTCCCGCTCCCGCAGAGCACCCACCGGACAATGAGTAATGCACTGGCCGCAGAGCGCGCAGTCCGCGTCTTCGATCTTCCGGTTCTGGGATACATCTACGGTAGTACGGGAACCTGTTCCTGCCACATCCCAGATATGAAGGGTCTGTACCTTATCACAGACCTGCACGCACCGCATGCACTTGATGCACTTTTTATAATCCCGGATCAAAGGATACGCAGGATTCCACTTTGTCTTTGGAAGCTGTTTTTCAAAGGGCACTTCCAGAATGCCCAGATCATTGGACAGCTTCTGAAGGCTGCAGTTTCCGCTGCGCACACAGATCGCGCAGTTGGAATCATGCTGGGAAAGAATCAGTTCCACATTAACTCTCCGGGTGGCTCTTACCTTGGGACTGTTCGTATGTACTACCATGCCCTCCGCGGCCCTGGTATTGCAGGCTGTCACCAGCTTGGAGTTTCCTTCCACTTCTACCATACAGACGCGGCAGGCGCCGATTTTATTCAGTTTTTTCAGGTAGCAGAGTGTAGGAATATGAATCCCCGCCTGTAAAGCCGCGTCAAGAATCGTGGTTCCGTCTTTTACCTGAAGTTCCATTCCGTCTATCGTAAGCTTTACCATTGTTCCACTCTCCCTCCTTTAAATGATCCAAAGCCGAAGCGGTCGCACCGCAGGCAGCGGCGGGACTCCTGCATAGCCTCTTCCTCTGTCATGCTGCACTCGATGAGCTTGAAATCCTTCACGCGGTCGCATACGCTGCGCTCTTTCATATTTACCCGGGCACAGCTCTTTCTGGTATCCATGCGCACTTTTGGAATCTTCACATCCGTGGAAATCACATGGTGATAGCCCAGGAATTCATCGATATTCGCAGCCGCTACCTTTCCTGCCGCAATCGCCCGGATGACCGTAGCCGGTCCTGTCACGCAGTCTCCTCCTGCAAAGACGCCGGAGATATCCTTGACGCCGCTCCAGTTCAGCGCGTCGATGACGCCCCTCTTCACCGGAATGCCGTATTTCTCAAAGTTTCTGGAATCGATTCCCTGGCCGATGGCCACAAGAACCATGTCGCAGGCCAGACGCACCTCGGGCTCTGAAGAATCCATGGGTTTGGGCCGCCCATTCACAACCGGACCTATGATCTGAGGCTTCACCCAGAGAGCCGCCACTTTTCCTTCGGCGTCCTTTTCAATGCGCATGGGAGCATGAAGCTCTACCAGTTCGCAGCCTTCCGCGATAGCGCCTTCCACTTCCTCCGGCATGGCCGTCATATCCTCACGCCGTCTGCGGTAGGCGATGCGAAGACGCTTCGCGCCGAGACGAATGGCCGAGCGGGCCACGTCCATGGCCACATTTCCTCCGCCGATGACAATAATATCCTTTCCTGTAAAATCCGGAAGCTGGTCATCTCCGATTCCTCTAAGCATCTCCACCGCGGAGATCACGCCCTCAGCGTCTTCTCCCTCGATTCCAATCTTGCGGTCTGTATGAGCGCCAATAGCAATATAAACGGCATCGTACTGACTGCGCAGCTCCAGAATATTGGGGCTCTCTCCCACAGTCACTTCTGTCTTCACATGAATCCCGGTGCTCAGCAGCTGCTCAATCTCTGCGTCCAGCGTCTCTCTAGGGAGCCGGTAGCTGGGAATTCCGTAGCGCAGCATTCCCCCAAGCTGCTTGCGCTGTTCGTACATAGTCACATCGTGGCCCATCAACCGCAGATAATAAGCCGCGCTGATGCCGCCAGGGCCGCCTCCGATGACAGCCACACGTTTTCCAGTGGATTCCGCCGGTTCCGGAACAGGCACATTTCCCGCATGCTCCACCGCAAAGCGCTTCAGCCCGCGGATATTGATGGGATCGTCCATCAGGGTCCGGCGGCAGCGCACTTCACAGGGATGCTCACAGATCAGGCCGCATACACTGGGAAGCGGATTATCCTTGCGGATCAGGCGCACTGCGTCCGCATAATTTCCTTCCGCCACCAGGGCCACATATCCGGGAATGTCCACCCCCGCGGGACATTGGGATACACAGGGCACGGGCTGGTTGAGCTCGCAGATGCAGCGTCCCCGCAGAATATGCTCCTCGAAATCATTTCGGAAGCCCTTGATTCCTTTCAGGACCATCAGAGCCGCCTCATAGCCAATAGCACAATCTGCCGAATAAAAGATGCTGGAAGCCGTATTCTCTATCAGATCAATCGTCTCCAGCGTGGCATTCCCGTCCAGCACATCCTCCATCAGCCGCTCCAGCTGTCCAAGGCCTACACGGCAGGGCACACATTTACCGCAGGACTGGGCATGGCACATCTTCAAAAAAGACGATGCCAGATCTACAGGACATAACCCTGGCGGGCTTGCGCTGATTCTTCGTTCCAAATCCTTATACAGTTCTTCTACTGTGGTCTGAGCTTTGTTTTCTGTAATAATACTGAGTCTGCTCATGTTTTCCTCCTCTCCTTCCTGCCGCAGCTTTCTTTCCTGCAGGGAATCCCCGTATTTTCAGAAAACTGCGTATCACAGTTGTTAAAATTTTATCATTCACTTCTTCCAACCGTCAATCCTACACTCTATAGGATGCCGTTGTTTTCAAGCAAAAAGAGACACTGCTCCGCCGCTTATCCGCGGCGTCACAGTGTCTCCTATTTTTTCTGTTTTCAGAAGTATCGGAAAACTCCGGAGCTTAAGGCCTTTCAGCCCTGCCCTCTCTTACAGATTCTCCTGGAAGAATTTCTGGATAGCTTCGAAAGCGGTATCCTCATCCTCTCCCTCGATGGTAACAGTTACTTCTACACCCTTCTTTACGCCCATGGACATAACAGCCATGATTCTCTTGGCGTCAGCCTTCTTTGCGCCGCTGTCAAGGGTGATTGCGCTCTTATATTTTGCAGCTTCCTTTACCAGAAGCCCTGCCGGTCTTGCGTGAAGTCCCAGCTCATCCTGTACTACGTACTTAAACTCTTTCATGATACTTGTCTCCTTTATTCTTTTTCATATTATTTATAGCCATAAGCCGGATGATTCCGGCGGAACTATCCATTTTTTTCCCTTACTCGGTCTCACGGATCTTCTTGCGAAGCTCCAGCGTGAATACCGGAGATACAGACAGCTCATCGATACCCATCTGGATAAACCGGCGGGTCAGTTCCATATCCGCTCCCAGCTCGCCGCAGATACCACACCATGCGCCGTGATCGTGGGCACACTCAATGGTTCTCTGAATCATGCGGAGTACTGCCTCGTGATGAGGATCGTAAATATTGTCCAGAGACTGGTTCTGACAGTCAATGGCCAGCGTATACTGGGTCAGATCGTTGGTTCCGATGCTGAAGAAATCCACTTCTGCTGCCAGCATGTCTGCGATCATAACAGCCGCCGGTGTCTCTACCATGATTCCAAGCTCCACATCGCCAAAGGGAATGTCATTCTGTCTCAGCTCATCCTTTACTTCCTCCACGATTTCCTTGATTCTCTTTACTTCCTTAACGGAAATAATCATCGGGAACATGATGGAGGCTGTTCCATAAGCGCTGGCGCGGTAGATGGCGCGCAGCTGAGTCTTGAACACGTCTACCCGGTCCAGACAGATACGAATCGCGCGGTAGCCCATGGCCGGATTCTCTTCATGAGAAATATTGAAATAATCCGCCTGCTTATCAGCTCCGATGTCCAACGTACGGATAATGACCTTCTTGCCGTTCATCTTGGAAATTACATTTTTATATACCTGGAACTGCTCTTCCTCGGTGGGATAATCATCACGGCCCAGGTACAGGAACTCGCTCCGGAACAGGCCGATACCCTCAGAGTCATTCTCCAGAACCGCGTCTACGTCTTCTTCGCTTCCGATATTCGCGTACAGATGGATGACTTTGCCGCTCTTGGTCACAGTCGGAAGGCCCTTCAGGCTCTGAAGCAGAAGCTTGCGCTCCTCTTCTCTCTTCTTCTTCTCCTGCATAACGGCCATGGTCACTTCGTCAGGCTCAATGTAAATCTTTCCTGTAAAGCCATCTACGATTCCCTGTTTTCCTGTCAGAGACGGATCCAGATCAATATCTGCCGTCACGATACAGGGAATATTCATCATACGCGCCAGGATCGCTGTATGGGAATTGGCAGAACCCTTCTGGGTCACCAGCGCAAGAATCTTATCCTTCTCAAACTGTACCGTCTCACTGGGAGCCAGATCCTCAGCCATAATGATAACCGGCTCCGGCATCGCCTCAGCGCTCACCTGAGTACCGCTCAAAATAGCAATCAGACGGCTGGAAATATCATTGATATCTGCCGCACGGCCGCGCATATAATCATCATCCATGCTCAGGAACATGGCCGCGCACTGTTCGCCCGTCACAAATACGGCATACTCCGCATTCACCTTGTCCTGCTGAATCATATTTGTGATGCCTTCCACAAAATCCAGATCCTCCAGCAGCATCTGATGGGCTTCAAAAATCTCTGCTTCCGCCTCTCCCACGTCACGCATGGTCTTTTCCTTCAGAAGCTTCAGCTGCTCACCGGCTTTTTCCTTGGCCGCCATATAACGCGCCACTTCTGCCTCCGGATCCTCAATGGTCCGCTTCTCCACTACCTGCTTCGCTTTCTTATACACGAACAGTTTTCCGATCGCGACACCGGAAAATACGCTTTTACCCTGACGAGTTTCCATAATACATCCTCCTATTCCCTGCCGCATGAAATAAAAAAGGCCAGCTTCTGCAATCTAAAATACCGGACCCTGAACTCCCATATTTTATCTTACAAAATCTGGTCTTTCCAAAGAGCATCTCTCCCGTACATCATGCTTTATCTAGTAATCAATATACCAGCAAAAACAGGAAAAGTCAATGGCTTTTCTCATGCCTCCCGATGGACAGACCTGCCTGGGCAAGCCTTCCCCGAAGCGTCGTTCCAAGGAACACCGCAGCCAGCATTTTTACCAGATCTCCCGGGATAAACGGGATCACTCCCGCACACAAAGCCTCATAAAATCCCATGCCCGAAATAAAAGCCAGCCAGCCGGTTCCGAACAGATACAGCACCGCTGTTCCCAGCACCAGTCCCATGCAGGAAAACAGCCGCTCTTTCCTTTTATCGTGAAATCTTCCCGTAAACGCGCCTGCGATCATAATCAGAAACAGATATCCGATCAGATATCCTCCTGTGGGTCCAAAAAGCCTTCCCGCGCCGCCCATATACCCGGAAAACACCGGAAGCCCGGCAAAGCCCAGCAGAAAATAAACCAGACAGCTCAGCAGTGCGTCTGCAGTTCCGGCTGTAACAACAATCAAATATACCGCAAGCGTTCCCAGAGAAATGGGGACCGGACTCACCGGAACCGCCACGGACACCGGTCCCAAAATACACAGCAGCGCCGCCATGAACCCTATTTTTACCAATCTTCCGGCCGTCATTTTTTGTTTTACATGATTTTCCTTCTGTTCCTTACTGATATGATACATATCCGCATTTCCTCCTGCCCCTGTTCCTGTTCTGCGGCAAAGCATTCAACGCCGCCGTCTTCTGCAGTATAAAAAACAGAAGGAGAATTGTCAACTATATTTTTATTAAGGTTTACATTTTGTGCAGTCTGTATCATCTGCCGGCTGCTCCATCTGACATTCCAGGAGGCGGGCTTCCTCTTCCAATTCCTGAAACAGCCGCTTCTTCAGCCTGTCATATTCCGGATCCTTCAGAAGTCCTTTTTTCTTTTTCAGTCTCCAGCGCAAGTTCTCACCACCCATGTCGTTATTCGATGACAATCCGTCTTATTACCGTCTTTATATTATCACATTTACTGCGTATAATCTATGATTTTCATCGGTTTATAAATCTTTCTCTGAGAGCTTATCCTATATTAAAATAGGGAATATTGGAGCGGAAGGAATACGATGCCGTCCATTCCCGGAAAGGCAGTACACCCGCGGAGGATCCACTATGTACGAAGAAAATTTCTGCATTAAAAGAATCAAAGAACTGATGGATAAAAACGGATTTACGTCCTATCAGCTTGCGAAAAAATCCGGCGTATCCTTATCCACCCTGCTCTCCATGTTTGACAAAAACACAGAACCGCGTGTAGAAACCATTGCGAAGCTCTGCTCTGCCTGCAATATTTCCATTGCCCAGTTTTTTGAACGCTCTTCCCGGGATCTGACAGAAGAACAGGCCGAGATTCTTTCTCTCTTCGATTCTCTTTCCCCGGAAGACCGGCGCACTGCCCATGCCTTTCTCAGCTTTCTCTCGAAAAATGAGTAAGACTGGCGTTTTCTTTTTCCCTTTTTTGTGATACACTGATTCTGCGTAAAGCTGTCAGGAACAAAACCTAAAAAACCGGGGGTAAAGAATGAACAGACATGCCTATCTGATTATGGCACATAACAATTTCGATTTTCTGAAAGAACTTCTTCTGTGTCTGGATGACAGACGCAATGATATTTATCTTCATATCGACCAGAAAGCCGACGGCTTTGATTTTAAGGGATTCTCCTCTCTTTTAAATCAGTCCCGGCTTTTTTTCACGGAACGGATAAGCGTGCACTGGGGAGGCTGCAGCCAGATCGAGTGTGAGCTTCTTCTCCTGAAGGCTGCCGCTTCCGGACATTACGCTTACTATCACCTGCTGTCCGGATCCGATCTTCCGCTGAAATCCCAGGATGAGATTCACGCTTTTTTCGAACAGCATGCAGGAAAGGAATTTCTGGCCTTTGATAAGACTCTTTCCCGCCAGGCCCGGGAACGGGTGTCTCTCTGGCATTTTTTCCGGGAAAGCAGCTCCCCTCTGGCCGAGCCGGCTGATCATCTTCTGACGCTGATTCAGCGGCTGCTTCATGTGGACCGCCTGAAAAACAGCGGCTTTGAGCTGCGCAAAGGTCCCAACTGGTTCAGCATTACCGATGGGCTGGTACAATATGTCCTGAAAAACGAGGATCTGATCCGAAAATATTTCAGCCGCTCCGTCTGCGCGGACGAGCTTTTTCTGCAGACGCTGGCTGTCTCTTCTCCCTTCCGCAAAAACATCTATGATGAAGAAGGAAAAACCGGCTCCATGGCAAATCTGCGCTACGTGGACTGGGAACGGGGCAGCGGAAACAGTCCTTACACCTTCCAGCCGGAAGACAGGGAGCTGCTGCTTGGTCTCCCACATCTTTTCGCCAGAAAATTTGACCAGAATATTTTGAAAGAATAAGCTCCGCTCAAGACTTGCGGAGCTTATTACCGCCTCTTTTACAGGCGGGCCTTTTTCTGCTCCAGCGCATGTTTCAGCGCCTCCACAGAGCGGTTGATAACCAGTTCTTCCGGGAAATTCATTTCTTCCAGAAGGGCGTGGGCCAGTTCATGACGTCCCACATCCGTGTCCACATGAGCATCGCTTCCTATGACAATGGGCACCTGATATTCCATACAGAGCTTCAGCATCTCCTCATCCTGAGGCCTTGCGTTTTTCCGCGAACCGCCCGGACGCAGAGAATTTTCATTCAGCTCCAGAAGCATTCCATACTCCTTTGCCCCCTGGACAATCGCTCTGTAATCCACCGGATATCTCGGGTCATCTGGATGTCCCAGAATATGGATCCGGGGATTCTTCATCACATTCAGGCAGGCCTGTGTGTTGTACTCCCGGCTGCCTGGCGCGATACAGGGCATATGAAGGCTCGCAATGGCCAGATCCATCTTTGCAAGAGTCTCCTCCGTCAGATCCACGGTTCCCCGCTCATCCAGAATATTAAGCTCCACTCCCATCAAAAGCTCCACATCATAGGCATGGCGGTCTATCACCTTCAGATTCTGAAAATAAATCGCCTGACAGCTGCCGGTCATGCGGGGCGCGTGCTCTGTCACCGCAATGAGCTCAAGGCCCTTTCTCCCGGCGGCAGCCGCATTTTCCCGGATGGTGCTGTAGGCATGTCCGCTGGCTATCGTATGGGTATGGGTATCCATCACATCTTTGATCATTTTTCTCTCCTCTTTTTGTCTTCCGGCCGTATCCTTACGGCTCTTTCTCCAGATGTCATTTTGTTTCTTCTTAATTATAGGCGCTGTTCTGCCCAAATACAATTCTTAATTTTTCTTCATATTTCTTTCTCCTGCCGTTCTTTTATGTTATACTATGCCAATATTCTGAGGAGGAATTATTTATGAAAAAGCAACAGCACCCTTTCAATATCAGAACAGCGGTTACCGCGGCTGTCCTTTTGATTCTCATAGTTCTGGCTGTCTGGAAAACCGGAAGCCTGCTGCGGGCAGGACAGGAACCGGACTCTTCCGCCCAGGAAACGGCTGCCACGCTGCCTGAAACAGAGGAACAGCAGGATACACAGGATTCTTTAAAAGCTTCCGGCACCACAGATACCACAGGCTCCGGCCTTTCCGCTTCTTCCGGCGGCAGCTCCGATACGTCCGGGTCTGAAACAGCAGCCGCGGATTCCGAAGAAGCCCAGAAAGCCTCCTTTCTGCCTGATTACACAAGCGCGCCCCTTTTAAATACCACTTCCATCCGGGATCTTTCCATGGAAATAGGCGCCTCTGAGACAGAGCTTCGCTTCAACTGGCTCTCCCCCAGCTCAAAAAAGGGGCAGGTCCGCCTGACCGATACAGCCTCCGGTGAAACGCTGTCCTTTGACGCAGACTGTTCCGCTTCTGTCACTGTGCCGGGCTATTATGTAAACAAGGCCTCCGCCTCCGGACTGACTCCCGGCGCTTCCTATACCTATCAGGTGGGAAATGACGATGGATGGTCACCGGAATACTCTTATCAGTGTCCGGCTGCGAACCAGGATACTCTGACCTTTCTGGTCACTGCCGACGCGCAGATCGGTCAGATTGGCACAGAAGAAGCCAGTGTAACTGCCGAACGCTGGGACAGTGTTCTTACACGCCTGACAAATTACGTTCCGGAAGCTTCCTTCCTGTTCCATCTGGGCGATCAGGTGGCAGAGTTCGGCAATGAAGAGCAGTACAGCCTGTTTCTCGATCATCTCGCCCTGTACCGGATTCCGCTGGCTCCTGCCGTCGGAAACCATGACGTGCCCAATGAGGTTTCCCTGGAAGATACCGGCATGCCGGCCGGCCCATATTTTTATGAACATTTCAATGTGCCGAACCGTTCCTCCATGGGCCAGAGCTCCTCTGATCAGAACGGCAATTACTATTTCATCCGGGGCAATGTTCTGTTCATTGTTCTGAACAGCAGCACTACCCAGGGAAGCGAGGTCCAGGAACAGTACGTGGCTCAGGTTGTGGCCGAACATCCTGACACCAGATGGCGCATTCTGGCCCAGCATTACCCCGCTTATCCGGGAGCGAAAGGCTCTCATACCGACTGCAAGGAATATCTGGCTCAAATCGCTTATGACAACGATATCGATCTGATTCTGGGCGCCCATGACCATGTCTACTCCCGGACCGCATTTGTGAACGGCCTCTGCGAGACACTGAGCGGCTATCCCTACGCTGCCGGTGAGACGGCTGTCAACCCGGAAGGAACTCTTTACATCACCTGCAGCACCTCCAGCGGCTGTATGTATCACGAGCCTGAAGAAGAAATGCGGATCACAAAGCTTGGACAGCCCTATACTCCCATGGCGCTGCGTTTTGATGTGACCGATACGGAGCTTCATATGCGGGCCTACCTGATGGACAGCTGGACCGTGTATGACGAATATACAATTCAGAAGAATTAAGATTAAAACCGGCGGTACAGCCCAGTACTAAAATACCGCAGTTCAGAACTACTGCAGAGCAAAAACACCGCAGAAGGCAGCCTGCAAAAGACTGTATTCCCGCGGTGTTTTTATTTTCTGCTTTTTATTCGGCCTTGCTCTCCGCTGTTTCCCGTACTCTGATTTTTCTTTCCTCCCGGTTTCTCTATTTCTACCGCTGAGCGGCTTTTTCGGCGAATTCCACAGTTACCAGATCCTCATAAGGCACCCGCTGCTCCAGCTCTCCCGCCTCATCCAGAATATCCTGCAGAAGGGTAAAGCTTTCTTCCTCAAAAATCAGATTATCCTTCCAGGTGTCCTGCTCATAATACCGGGTCACGATAGTTGTGATATCCTCCAGTTCTGTCTCCTGGAACTGGGGCGCAATCACCTGGGCGATCTCCTCCGGCGTATGATTCTGTACGTAATCCATTCCCTTCTGAAGGGCGTTGGTGAAGCCCTGGATCAGCTCCGGATTTTCTTCGATAAAGCTCTGGCGGGCACTGTAGGCTGTATAGGGCACATAGCCGGAGTCTACGCCAAGGGAAGCTACCACATAGCCAACCCCTTCCTTTTCCAGTGTGGTCGCGCCCGGCTCGAATTCTACCGTAAACTCTCCCTGTCCCCCTGAAAATGCCGCGGCTGTGGAGCCGAAATCAATGCTCTGGTCGATATCCATATCTGTCTCAGGATCCAGATTATTCTTCTTCAGAATATACTCGAAGACCATCTGGGGCATACCGCCTTTTCTTCCTCCAAGAATGGACTTTCCGCGCAGATCGGACCACCTGAAATCATCCATGGGCTCCCGGGATACCAGGAAATTTCCGGCTCTCTGGGTCAGCTGGGCGAAATTCACAATATAATCGTCCGGATTCTGGCTGTAGACATAGATAGAAGCCTCCGAACCCATAAAACCGATGTCTGCCTCGCCGGAAATGACAGCAGTCATAGTTTTGTCGGCTCCAAAGCCTGTCACCAGTTCCAGATCGATTCCTTCTTCCTCAAAATACCCTTCCTCAATCGCCACGTACTGGGGTGCGTAAAAAATCGAATGAGCCACCTCATTCAGCGTGACTTTTGTCAGATCTTTTTCCTGCGCTCCCTCTTTGCCGCAGCCTGCAAGACCGGTACACAGGACCGACAGAGTCAGCGCAGACGCCAGCAGAACGGACAGTTTCTTTTTCATACCATATCCTCCTTTTTTCGAATACTATATGATACACAGCAGACGAAAAAAGGTGACTGGGTTCTGTTGTCAATATTCCACATTTATAAGGAAAAGTCCCTGGGCCGGAGCAGTGAAACCCGCCTTATCCCGGTTCAGGGAAGCCAGAATTTCATCCATATCCTCCGGCTTTTTCTTATTCATCCCCACCTCAATCAGAGTTCCCGTCAAAATCCTGACCATATGGTACAGAAATCCGTTTCCGGTAAAGCGCAGGCGGATCTCCTCTCCGTTTTTCTCTATAGTGATTTTTTCCAGCGTTCTGACTGTAGATTTTTTTGTTCTCCTGTAAGAACTGAAGGCACGGAAATCATGGGTTCCGAGAAGCCTGTCTGCCGCCTGTCTCATAGCCTCCACATCCAATGCCTGTTCCAATGGATACACATATTTTCTCTCAAATACGTTGTGGACAGGGCTGTTCCAGATTCGGTACAGATAGGTCTTGCGCACCGCGTTCAGTCTGCTGTGAAAGCGCTGGTCCGCCTCTTCCACAGACAGCACTGCCATATCCTCCGGCAGATACTGATTCAGTTCCTCTTTCAGCTTTTCACAGGAGAACGGCGATTCTGTACGGAAATTCGCCACCTGGCCCAGCGCATGAACTCCGGCATCTGTACGTCCCGATCCCGCAAGCCGGATGCTCTCACCAGTCATCCGCTCCAGGACGGCGGTAAGTTTTCCCTGAATGGTATTCTCTTCATGCTCCTGACTCTGCCAGCCGCTGTAGCGGGTTCCATCATATCGAAGCACCAGTTTGATATTTCTCATAAATTGCACTTTCCCTTTCCTGTATTTTCGTGTATCATAGAGTTTAGAATGATCTGTTGCATCCATACCCGTAAGGAGAAAATCATGTTAGAAATTATTGTTTTTATCATCATAATCATAGCAGTCGTGCAAAGCAGCAAAAAGAAAAACCAGCAGCGCCGTACCCCTCCTTTCACTGCCCGGACGGATATGCCGGAAAGGCCTGCGCCTTCCAGGACTCCCCGCGCCCCAAAACCGGCTCAGAAAACAGCCTGGAAGAAGCAGACGAGAAAGCAGGCAAAAAAGACAGATTCCGAACAGATGATTTATACTTCTTCTCCGGCCGCCGCACAGGCGGAACAGCCTCTGGAGACACGTACTTTCATCGAGCCCACAAAGCCTTACCGCCCCGCCCGCAATGCCGGTGAACGGTATGAGGAATGGATGCCTGTTCCGGATGGAAAACAGGTCTGCCACTGTGGTTACTGCGGAGCCGACAATCTGATCCCGAAACATTCTGATCCGAAAAACTATACCTGCTATTTCTGCAGAGAAGAGCTGTAGGGCCATGACGCCATAGCGGTCTGTGCATCCTGCCAGTTTTCCACAGGATCTTATGAGATGAAGCCCTTTCTAACGCTTCATCTCTTTTTTAATCCATTTCTCCGAAGCGCTCAGTCTTTGATCCAGCTCTGCCGTATTCTCCGGTCCCACCGCCTGCTTCATCCAGGCATATTCATCCAAAAGCCCCTGTCCATGGGGAACCATCCAGGCACCGGCATCACTTCCAAGGCCCAGGCGCCCTCCTTTGTCAAATACATGCCGGATACAGTTCATCTGGCGCCGGAGAATTTTTTCCACTTCTTCATCCGGATAACGGCCGGTTCCCAGCAGATTGCCTGTGGGGGCCAGAGTCGGAACCCAGATAGTATGGCTCTCCGCCAGCATATCAAGGGTATCCTGCTCCAGATAATTTCCATGCTCCAGCGTATCAAGACCCGCCTCTATGGCTGCTCTCACAGGGCCGTTGCCATTTCCATGGGCCATGACTTTCATTCCCATATCATGGGCTGTCTCAATCATTTCCCGGATTTCCTCTCCGGCCAGTCCCTCCTCATTCAAAACGCCGAACTGATCGAATTCCATTATGCCGCTGATCATGATCTTAATGAAGTCTGCCCCTTCTCTTTTGGCCCGCAGCACCAGCTCCCTGTATTCCTTTCTGTCACAGAAGGCATGTCCCACAATTCCGCCATAATGTCCCTTCTTATGGATCGCGAAAACCGGAGTCCGGTAATCTATCCCATACTCCGGCGCCAGCTCCCTGGCCCGGACCGATACTCCCAGAGCATCTCCTCCATCTCTGACAAAGGTGACGCCCGCCTGCTGCCAGGCCTCCAGGTGCTCCCGGATTGGTCCGTCTGCCACGCCGTTTTTATGCAGGCTCACGGCTGCCTTATAGTTTTTCCCGTCCATGATAATATGGGCATGACACTCTCCCAGCATCTCTTTATCCGCTCCTTTGCATATCATCACAGCGCCCGTACGCCCAGCAGACAGAGCGCTGTTTTTTCATTACCATCAGTGTAATCAAATGCATTTCAAAAGTCAATCTGTCATCTGATACTTCCGGCTCCATTCCTTTGTCTCATCGTTGCGCACGCATTCACTCTGGTTCTGATAAAGGAAACGGACAATCTGATAGCAGTCAATCCAAATCTCTGAATTTCCCTCCTTCTGAGATTCATCGAAAATCAGCTGAATGCCAAAATGCAGGTGGGGTTCATCAATGTTGTTCACATCTTCTGCGGCACTGTAACCGGTTCTGCCCATATAACCAATCACATCTCCAGCCTGCACGATGCTTCCTTCCTCCAGATCCAGCGCGTAAGGAAAGCCTTTTCTCAGATGTGCGTAATAATAGTACCTCTTTTTATCAAAGCTCCGGATTCCGATCCGCCAGCCGCCGTACTGATTCCAGCCAAGGGCTTCCACGACTCCCGATTCCACTGCAATGACCGGCGTTCCGGTCTGGCCCATCATATCATGTCCCAGATGCTGTCTTTTGTAACCATAGCTCCTGGACACGCCAAAATCATCATAATCGCTGTAAGGAAAGCCTTTCGCGATAGGATGAAAGGCTTTCAGCCCGTAATGACGCACCCAGACCGGCTCCTCTCCTTCCCCTGCCGGTTCCTGAATCTGATATTCTCCCACCATGCCTCCAAGAACAGCTGTATAGGCTTCCAGATAATAATCATAATATTTCATTTCTCCGGCCAGCTCCTCCATACTTTTTCCGTCCAGCAGAGCTTCCGCGGCGCTGTCCATATATTCGTTTACCCGGCTTTCTTTTGAAAAATCTCCTCCTGTATGGGCCGCCGTATAGGCCAGCAGCTCAATCCAGTTCAGATGCACCCGGCTCCCCCAGGTGTTTTTATCATACTCATAGGCTCTGTCCAGCGCCTCGGCTGTCACGTTGAAATCTACCCATTTAATAAAATCCTCTTCCACCTCTTCCGTCAATGAGGGCAGAAGAAAAAACGGCTCTTTCTCCCGCTTCAGAAGAACTGCCGCCGTACACATCACCGTCATCATTCCCGCCAGGACAAGCCTTCGCAAAACTTTCTGTTTTTTCATGAATGTCCAAATTATTTTTCTTATTGATTTTTATGCATTTTCTCATAAAATCAGACCGGATTTTGAATTGACAGTATATCTGCTTTGTGATACGCTATAGCCAGTCGGAAGACCTGACAAAACAGGTTTTCCGATGTACCTTACGCCGGTTTCTGCCGGCGCTTCACTATTTATTTTATTTTTCGGAGGTATCATAAAAATGAACAAGGGTACAGTGAAGTGGTTCAACAACCAGAAGGGATACGGATTTATTTCCGATGAGCAGGGAAATGACGTATTCGTGCACTACTCCGGCATCAACATGGACGGTTTCAAGTCTCTGGAAGAGGGCCAGGCCGTAGAATTTGACGTCGTAGAGGGCGAAAAGGGACCACAGGCTACCAACGTAACCAAACTTTAATCAGCCGATTGAATTTGTGCCTTTTTCTATATACAGACATCAGTGTTTCTGGCTAGAATAAAGCATCAAGTGAACAGCAGATTAGAAAAAGAGCGGTGGAGGATTTCTGGGATTCCGGTTTCTGCTGCCTGTGTTCGGACGTTTCACGGACACGCGGTCAGCAGAAAACCTGAATCGATAAAATCTTCAGCCGCTCTTTCTCAAGTATTGTACTGTTTCTTCATGGCTCCTGATTCCGAAGGACTGGGCAGGTCTGTGAATTTCTGTATTCTACAACAGTTCTTTCAAAATCTGATTTACCATGGCAGGGTTTGCCTTGCCTTTCATCTCTTTCATGGTCTGGCCCACCAGGAAGCCCAGGGCCTTTTCCTTGCCGCCCTTATAATCTGCTACGGACTGGGGATTTGCAGCAATGACGCGCTCAATGGTCTCCCGCAGGGCGCCTTCATCGTTTACAGTCTTTAAGCCCTTCTCTTCCACGTAGGCTTCCGGATCGATGTCCTCATAGAAGATGTGCTCGAAGACTTCCTTGGCCACTGTACTGTTGATGGTTCCGGCGTCTGCCAGCTCCACCAGCTTTGCCAGATGCTCCGGGGAAAATTTCAGGTCCTCCGGCTCCTGGCCGTTCTCCTTTAAGAGACGCATGGTCTCTACCATCAGCCAGTTTGACACCTTCTTCGGCTTTCCGCAGAGGGCTGTGGCCGCCTCAAACAGATCTGCCATCTGCTTGGAGCTGGTCAAAATCTTCGCGTCGTATTCCGGAATGTCAAATTCTTCTTTATAACGGATCAGTTTTTCCGTGCGCAGCTCCGGCTGGCGGGAGCGCACTTCCTCGATCCATTCCTCGCTGATATCCACGGGAACCAGGTCCGGCTCCGGGAAATAGCGGTAGTCCTGGGCGTCTTCCTTGGAACGCATGGCATGGGACGCTTCCTTATTGTCGTCCCAGCGTCTGGTCTCCTGAATCACCTGTTTTCCTTCCTCCAGAAGTTCGATCTGGCGGGCACGCTCGCCCTCGATGGCACGGCCGATAGCCTTAAAGGAGTTCAGGTTTTTCATTTCCGTACGGGTGCCGAATTCCTTTGCTCCTACCTCCCGGACAGACAGGTTCACGTCCGCACGCATGGAACCCTCCTGCAGCTTGCAGTCGGAAGCGCCCAGATACTGAATGATCAGGCGGAGCTTGTCAAGATAGGCGATGACCTCCTCGGCGCTGCGCATATCCGGCTCGGACACAATCTCAATCAGCGGCACGCCGCTCCGGTTATAGTCCACCAGGGAGCAGTCCTCCCATTCATCGTGAATCAGCTTTCCGGCGTCCTCCTCCATATGAATCTCATGGATGCCGATCTTCTTGCTGCCGTTCTCCGTCTCGATCTCCACATAGCCGTTCCGGCAGATAGGCGCGTAAAGCTGGGAAATCTGATAGTTCTGGGGGTTATCCGGATAAAAATAGTTTTTCCGGTCAAATTTGCAGTGGCGGGTAATCTGGCAGTTGGTAGCCAGCCCCACTGCCATGGCATATTCCACGACCTTTTTGTTCAGCACCGGAAGGGAACCGGGCATGCCGGTGCACACCGGGCAGGTGTGGGTGTTGGGCGCTCCTCCGAACTCCGTGCTGCAGGAGCAGAAAATCTTCGTCTTCGTAGCCAGCTCCACATGAACTTCCAGACCGATCACGGTCTCATACTGCTTACTCATTGTCTTCCACTCCTTTCGTTACTGCTGCTGTCCCGCAAGGGGAAAACGCCCGCGGACACATTCGTAGGTATAGGCTGCCTGAATGATTTTATTTTCCTGGAAACAGTCTCCCAGAAGCTGCAGACCGATGGGCAGCCCCTGGCTGTCCGTTCCACAGGGCAGGCAGATGCCCGGAAGGCCGGCCAGGTTTGCGGAGATCGTATAAATATCACCCAGATACATTTTCAGCGGATCGCTTAAGGATTCTCCAAGCTTGGGCGCTGTAGTGGGAGCCGCAGGTCCAAGAATCACATCGTATTTCTCAAACGCCCGGTCAAAAGCCTGGCGGATCAGCGCCTTGGTCCGAAGCGCTTTCAGATAGTATGCGTCATAGTAGCCGGAGCTTAACACGAAGGAGCCCAGCATGATACGGCGCTTCACTTCCTCGCCGAAGCCCTCGGAACGGGATTTCTTGTACATGTTGTGGAGTCCCTCATATTCCTCCGCCCGGTATCCGTACTTTACTCCGTCAAAACGGGCCAGGTTGGAGCTGGCCTCCGCCGAAGCGATGACGTAGTAGGCCGGAATCGCGTAATCTACCAGGCTTAGATCAAATTCCTCCACGACTGCTCCTCGGTCTTTGAGCGCTTCTGCCGCGCCGCGGACAGCCGCCGCCACCTCCGGATCCAGTCCGTCCCCGAAATAATCACGGGGAATACCGATACGCATCCCCTTTACATCATCCTTTAGCGCTGAAGTAAAGTCATAGCTTTCACGGGCGATAGACGTGCTGTCTTTTTTATCGTGGGAAGCAATGGCCTCCAGCAGCAGAGCGCAGTCCGTCACGTCTCTGGCGATGGGTCCAATCTGATCCAGAGAGGAGCCGTAGGCAATCAGTCCATACCGGGATACAGTTCCATAGGTGGGCTTCAGTCCCGTCACGCCGCAGAAGGAACTGGGCTGGCGGATGGAACCGCCCGTATCGGAACCCAATGCGCAGCTGCACTCGCCCGCAGCCACCGCTGCGCAGGAACCGCCGGAGGAACCGCCCGGCACATGCTCTGTATTCCAGGGATTGCGAGTGGGACCGAAAAAGGAGGTCTCCGTAGTGCTTCCCATGGCAAATTCGTCCATGTTAGTCTTTCCAATCATGACCATGCCCGCCTGCTCCAGCCGCAGGGCTGCTTCCGCCGAATAGGTGGGCTTAAAGTTGTACAGAATCTTCGAAGAGCAGGTGGTCAGCACGCCTTCCGTGCAGATGTTATCCTTGACCGCCACCGGCACGCCTGCCAGCGGACCGGTCAGCTCTCCGCTCTCAATCTTCTCCTGAACCCTGGCGGCTCTTGCAAGCGCATCCTCCTCATCCACCGTCACAAAGCAGTTCAGCTCCTCATCCTTTTCCTTTATCTTTTCAAGGGCTGCCTTTGCGGCGTCCACCGCTGTAAGCTCTCCTGCCCGAATCTTCTTTCCCAGCTCTGCAGCTGTCATTTCCATCCATTCCATACTGCCGCCTCCTACTCTACCGTCTTCGGCACCTGATACATGCCGTCTTTGACCTTCGGCGCGTTCACCAGCATTTTCTCATGCTCGTCGCCGTTTTCCACCACATCCTCCCGGAAGACATTGCTTACCGGGAACACATGGGACATGGGCTCCACGCCCGACGTATCCAGCTCGTTTAATTTATCGATATAATCCAGCATCCGTCCCATGTCACGCTTCGCCGCTTCCTTTTCCGCGTCGGACAGCTCCAGCTTTGCCAGAATTCCTACGTATTCCATAGTTTCATCTGAAATGATGTTTGCCATAATCTGTGTTCTCCTTTCCTTCCACTAATTTACAATCCCTGCTGCACTGCTCATTGCCTGCGCTAAGGCTCCAGTCTGCTTAAGTCTCTCGGGAACAGCGTCGTCTCGCGCACGTTGTCCTCGCCCACCAGCTTCATGGTCAGACGCTCCAGGCCGATGCCAAGGCCCCCGTGGGGCGGCATGCCGTACTTGAAGGTATCCAGATACTGCTCCATGCCTTCCTCTGTCATGCCTCTGGCCGCAATCTTGTCGAGAAGCATCTGATAGTCGTGAATTCTCTGGCCGCCTGTGGTGATCTCCAGTCCCTTATACAGGAGGTCAAAGCTTAAGGTAAACTTCGGATCTGCCGGGTCGTCCATGGCGTAGAAGGGACGCTTCTTGGACGGATAATGGGTTACAAATACAAAATCAGAACCGTACTCTTCCTGGAAATACCGTCCGATCAGAACTTCTTCTTCCGGCTCCAGGTCATAGGGGTTGCGGATTTTATGGCCATATTTTTCAGAGGCCAGCTGTTTTGCTTCGTCGAAGCGCACCGCCGGAATCTTGTCTGCCTTCGGCAGCGTGATATCGAGAATTTTCAGCTCCGGCGCGTATTCCTTTTCCAGAAGAGCCAGCATATACTGCAGGAATCCGGTCTCCATGGCCATAATATCTTCAAAGCTGTCGATATAGCCCATCTCAAAATCCAGGCTGGTATATTCGTTCAGATGGCGCTTGGTGTTGTGCTTTTCGGCGCGGAAAACAGGACCTGTCTCAAATACCCTGTCAAAAACGCCTACCATCATCTGCTTGTAAAACTGCGGGCTCTGAGCCAGCACTGCCGGATGATGGAAATAATCCAGACGGAACAGGTTGGAACCGCCTTCTGCTCCCTTGGCTCCAATCTTCGGTGTGTGGATCTCTGTAAAGCCCTGGCTGTACAGGAAATCCCGGAATCCCCGCACAATGCCTTCCTGAATCCGGAATTTGGCGCGCTCCCGGATGTTCCTTAAGGATATGGATCTCATGTTCAATTTTGCTTCCAGGGAAGTATTCAGCTTCCATTTGGAAATGGCAAGAGGAAGGGGAGCTGCCGGTTCAGAGAGCACCGTGATCCCGGTTAAACGAAGTTCCACTCCATGGGGCGCTCTCTCTTCTCTGCGGACTGTTCCTTCCGCCTCCACGCAGGCGCCTTCTTTCAGGGTCTTCAGGTCAAAGCCTGTGACGCCTTCCTCATACACACACTGCAGAAGTCCTTCCCGGCTCCGCAGAATTACGAAGGCCACCTCACCCATATCGCGGATTGTGTGGATCGTTCCTTCCGTTTTTACGGTTTTTCCTTCCATGTCTGCAGCAGTAAACGCTGTCAGTCCCAATGTTTCCTTTTCTTTGATTCCTGTCATAAATTCCATATGCTTTGGCTCCTTTCTGTTCTTCCGGGCGGAGCAGCTTTTGTGGAATCGGCACAAAAAAATCCCCGTCCCGGAATATTTCTATTCCGGGACGGGGTTCTTATTTCACATTGATAAAAATCCCGCGGTACCACCCGCATTGAAAAGCGTCCGCTTTTATCCACTTTCTGTCTGTCCGGTATATCTCGGAGATATTCAGATGCGGATATCGGCTCACTTTCCCACTCTTGCCCGTAACGGAGGCTGCCGTACCGCCCTACTTTTGGCTTCTGCTTCACTGCTTCTGCCTGTTCAGACGATCTGCTCCCAAGTGTTCCCAAAATTTTCTCTTCCCAAGGACGCTCTCAGTCGGTGACGTCCTATTCCTGTCGGCCTCTGAAAATCCGAGTCTTGTTCTTTGCATTTACTTATAGTATA
>CALWAV010000093.1 GCA_944375745.1 uncultured Merdimonas sp. | reverse complement strand
CACCATATGAATCAATACACGGGTACGCTCAATATGGCGCAGGAATTCGTGTCCCAGGCCCACTCCCTCGGAAGCGCCCTCGATCAGTCCCGGAATATCCGCGATGACGAAACCTCCGCCGCCTTCCAGATCCACCACGCCCAGGTTGGGTGTCAGAGTGGTGAAATGATAGTTGGCAATTTTGGGCTGCGCGTTCGTCACCCGGGAAAGAAGCGTGGATTTTCCCACATTCGGGAAGCCTACCAGTCCCACATCCGCGATGACTTTCAGCTCCAGCAGCACTTCAAGCTCCTGAGCCGGCTGTCCCGGCTGGGCATACTTGGGCACCTGCATGGTAGAGGTGGCAAAATGCTGATTGCCAGCGCCGCCCCGTCCGCCTTTTAAGATGGTCTGGCGCCGGTTCTCTCCCGACATGTCGGCGATTACCTTGCCGCTCTCTGCCTCACGGATAATGGTTCCCTCCGGAACCTTTAATATGATATCGCTGCCGTCTTTTCCATGGCAGCGTCGTTTTCCGCCTTCTTCTCCGTCCTGAGCCTTAAACTTCCTCTTATGACGGTAATCATAGAGAGTATTTAAACCCTCGTCCACTTCAAAAATCACATCTCCGCCGCGGCCGCCGTCTCCTCCGTCGGGACCGCCGTTCGGCACGTACAGCTCCCTGCGGAAGCTTACATGTCCGTCTCCGCCCTTTCCTGAACGGATAAATATTTTTGCTCTGTCTGCAAACATAACACAATCCTCCTGCAAAAAGCTGTTCTGATAAAGGTAAAAGAGGCTTCAAATCTACCGACTTGAAGCCTCACACCAATTTATTCTGCTGCTACCGGAACGATAGAAACCTGCTTCTTATCTCTGCCCTTTCTCTCAAATCTGACAATTCCGTCAGTCAGAGCGAACAGGGTGTCATCTCCGCCGCGTCCTACGTTCACACCCGGGTGAATCTTGGTTCCGCGCTGTCTGTAAAGAATGTTTCCAGCCTTTACGAACTGTCCATCGGCTCTCTTGGCGCCAAGTCTCTTGGACTCGGAATCACGGCCGTTCTTTGTGGAACCTACTCCCTTTTTATGAGCGAACAACTGAAGGTTCATCTGTAACATGATCCTACACCTCCTTGAATACGATGCTGATGTATGGTTTCCCATAATTTCGTTGAATGTCTGTCAGCCCAAGTACCATGGAATCCATCAACAGTAAGGCTTTCTCAGACAGTTCTTCCGGAAAGCTGCAGCTTAAAAAGCCATCCTTTTCTTCTCCGGAAAACAGGTCTTCTGTAAAGGCCTCAATGGAATTCAGTGTATTCAGCGTAAGAACACTGACCGCCGCGCACACAATATCCTGCCCTTCTTCCCCGTATTCAGCATGTCCCGAAACGGTAAAGCCTGCGTACTGATCCGAACTCCTGTATATGGTAACGGTTATCATAACAGCTTACTGATTACTGAACGGAGATCTTCTCGATCTTAACCGCCGTGTACTGCTGTCTGTGGCCGTTTTTCTTGTGATAACCAGATTTTCTCTTGTACTTGTAAACGATGACCTTCTTGGCCTTGCCATCACCGATTACAGATGCGGTTACCGTAGCGCCGGCTACTGTCGGTGTACCTACGGTCAGAGTGTCTCCGCCGACTGCCAGAACCTGGTCGAAGCTGTATGTCTCACCAGCTGCTGCGCCAAGCTTCTCAACCTTGATCACGTCGCCTTCTGATACTTTGTACTGTTTACCACCTGTTGCAATGATTGCGTACATTCTGTGGCACCTCCTGATTATTTACTCGCCAATTTCGGTGACGCGCTTTCCTTTTCCCGCCAGCTTCTCCCGCCCGAAATACCGGGCCGGGCCAGCTGCGCATGATAAAAAAGCGCATACTTATACCTCGTTGTGCGGCATCCGTAATATAATAGCATGGAGAAGGGCTGGTGTCAAGTGGTTGACAGAAATTTTATTTGGGAATTCTCCGGCGGTTTTTGGAGCGCTGAATGTGTTATGCTGTGTCCGCCCGGAGTCTTTCCCTTTCCCTCAGGAACACGCTTGCGCTCCTCTCGAGCGTAACGGTACTAAGGTTTTTCCGGGCCAAAAAGCGGCCCGGAAAAACCAAGTGCCGACGCTCTCAAAGGGTTCCTTCTGAAAAGGGAAAGACTCCGGGCGTATCCACTTCAGAAAGCACCTGCGGTTCCAAAACCGCAAGACCGCTCCCAGATAAAATACCTGTATACAGTATCTGTAGATATATTCCTAAAGTTTAAAGTTGCGTATTCACTATTGCATACAGTGAATTTCGATAGCCTGTTTTACAAACTCAGCCGTTCCCTCTCCGCCGGCACGATCGATATTCTGTTTAAAGCGCTCATCGCTGACGTACATCTGTCCAAGCTCGATGAGAATTTTATCAGAGTCATCATCTGCCGGGCCATTTCATCAAAATCACTGTCTTTTTCCTGCCGCTGCTCATATTCCTGATATTCTCTGGTGCCGCCCCATCTTTTTTTTACTTCTGCCTTGTACTGTTCGATCATTCCTGTATCAAAAACTCGAAAATCCATCTTTCTTACTCCTTTTTCCTGTATTTCACGGGCAAAAGAGATAAGCTCTCCGAGGTGTCTGTACTGCAGCTCCAAAAGCTCAATCTGCTGGGCAAGAGCTTCGGACGGATCAAACTCCGAACTGTCAAGAATCTCTCTGATTTCTTTCAGAGGAAACTGCAGTTCCCGAAACAGTAAAATACTTTGCAGACGGCTCAATGCCGTATCGTCATACAGCCGGTATCCGGCTTCTGTCACCTCCGAAGGTTTTAAAAGCCCGATCGCGTCATAATAATGCAGTGTGCGCACAC
Organism: uncultured Merdimonas sp.; assembly: GCA_944375745.1. Classification (GTDB taxonomy): domain Bacteria; phylum Bacillota; class Clostridia; order Lachnospirales; family Lachnospiraceae; genus Laedolimicola. Next base: position 31,744 of record CALWAV010000093.1, on the reverse strand, counting down.
TTACTCCTGTGAGCCTGCTTACTTCCTTTACTGTCCGCATAACTCTTCCTCCCGTGTAAGGTCATTGTAAACTATGACGCAGCGTCAGGGTCAAGGGGCTTTAGAAAATTTATTCGGGAATTCTCCGGCGGTTTTGGGTTCTGCAGAATGGTTTATGCTGTGTCCGCCCGGAGTCTTTCCCTTTCCCTCAGGAACACGCTTGCGCTCCTCTCGAGCGTAACGGTACTAAGGTTTTCCGGGCCAAAAAACAGCCCGGAAAAACCAAGTGCCGACGCTCTCAAAGGGTTCCTTCTGAAAAGGGAAAGCATATCTATATAGAAAACACATACTTTTTCAGGCGGTCAAAAGCTTCCACAACCAGGCTGTGGGGAAGAGCCAGATTCATGCGGATATGGCAGCTGCCGTGGAAAGGGCGGCCATCCTGCCAGATCACGCCCACCTCAAAGCCTGCCTTCTGCAGAGATTCAATATCTGTATGATGTGCCTGGCACCAGTCTGTACAGTCCAGAAACAGCATATAGGTTCCCTGGGGTACCGTAGTCCGGATTCCCGGAAAATGATTTTGAATAAACGTGACTGCGTAATCAATATTTTCCTTCAGAACCTGGCGGAGCTCATCCAGCCACTCCGCTCCTTCCGGGCTGTATGCGGCAGTCAGCGCATGCATGGAAAGCACGTTCATGGAATTGTAATGGGTGGCGGCGCCTGCTTTTGTGATGCGGTCCCGGAGAAGCGGATTGTATATTACATGGTAAGATCCCACAAGTCCGGCCAGGTTAAAGGTCTTCGAGGGCGCATACAAGGCGATCGTGCGCATCCTGGCGTCATCCGATACCATTTGAGTGGGAATATGCCGATATCCGGGCATAGTCAGATCCGCCCAGATTTCATCGGAAATCACATATACATCATATTTTCGGTACAGCTCCATCAGCTTCTGTATCTCCCATTCTTCCCATACGCGTCCAGCAGGATTATGGGGAGAACAGAAAATAGCTGTATGAATCTTCCCGCCGGAAAGCTTCTCTTCCAGATCTGCGTAATCGATTCTCCAGATCCCGTCCTCATCCTGAACCAGGGGATTCAGAACCAGCTTCCAGCCGTTATCCTCCGCGCAGTGGGTAAACCCGATATATGTGGGAGACTGGACAACGATGGAATCACCGGGCTGGCACAAAATCTTCAGAGCGCTCACCACTCCTCCCAGCACACCATTTTCATATCCGATACATTCAGCAGTAAGGCCTGTGGTGCCATACCGTTTCTCATGCCACCAGATAATATTGTCAAAATAAGCTTTGGGAGGGCGGAAGTATCCGTAAGCCGGATGACTGGCCCGCTCTGCCAGTGCCTTCGGAATCGCCGGAACAGTGGGAAAATTCATATCTGCTACCCACATGGGAATCACAGAAAACCCGTCCCGTATGCGGATCCCCTGATAAGTTCCCTCCCCGGAATGAGGAAGATCTACTGCTATGGCATCTCTGCCCAGCCGGTCCATAATCGTTGTAAAATCGTATTTCATAGTTCCTCCACTATCCTTTCACCAAAATGCATATCCGTTTTTTCAATACTCTGAAGCATTTGTCATTCTCTCCGGCTTTTTGAGCAGAGAGCACTGGGCCTGCCGCGGACAGCCCCTCCGTTCCGGTTCCCGGAAGGAACCCTTTGAGAGCGCCGGCACTTGGTCTCCCGGGCCGCTTTTTGGCCCGGGAGACCTTAGTACCGCTGCGCTCGAGAGGAGCGCGAGCGTGTTCCTGGAGGGAACCGGAACGGAGGGGCGTACGCATCAGCCGCTGTACACCTGCTCAAAAAGCGTCTTCTGCCTCTTCTGCCTCGTAATTTCCACCAGACCCAGCGCCGTCATATCCACCAGCGTGGTCTTCACCGGATCCTGCCGCAGCTGAAAAGCCAGATACTCCATAAGCTCTTTTGGGGCTTCCGCTGTCTCCATATCGATGAAATCCACAATAATAATGCCGGACAAATTCCGAAGGCGAAGCTGCCTCGCCGTCTCCGCGGCAGCTTCCTTATTAATTTTCAAGAAGGTATCCTCTTTCTTTTTATGTCCCTGATATTTTCCGGTATTAATATCAATCACTGTAAGGGCTTCCGTAGGCTGGATCACCAGATAACCTCCGGATTTCAGCCAGACCCGTTCCTTTAAGGCATCTTCCAGGGCCTTTGCTATGCCGTAGAAGCTGTTTAATGACGGGGCAGTCTCTTCATAGAACTGAAGCTTGTCCAGATCCTCCGGCTGGTTTTCTTCAAGCCAGGCAGAGAGCTGCCGGTAAATTTCCCGATCATCCGTCAGAATTCTGGAAAGCCGGTTTTGAGGAAGATTTCTTATTTTTGCCGCATAAGCCGGCGGTTCCCGGTATACGAGAGAAAAGCAGGTCTGATTTTTTCCGTTTTCCAAAATTCTGCAGGCGAGAGCTGACAGGCGGACAAGCTCTTCTCTCAGCTCCTTCTCCCCGGCTCCGGCTGCATTGGTGCGGATGATAATTCCGAAATTCTCCGTCAAAAAAGGCTCTGCAATCTCCCGCAGCCGCTGGCGTTCTGCTTTGTCAAGCTTTGTGGAGATACCCAGGCTCTTTTTCCCTGTGGTCAGCACCAGATACTTTCCGGCGAAATTCAGATTGGAAGTGGCGGTGGGCGCCTTGGTCTTTACCGCCTCCCGGCTCACCTGAACGAGCAGCTCATCGCCGGGAACCAGCTTTTTATTCTTTTTCGGGGAAGTGAAAAAGGGCGTCTCATTTTCCGCCAAAGAATAATAGCAGAGCGTGCCGTCCGCAATTTCTATAAAAGCCGCATTGATATTTGAGAGGATGTTTTTCACTTTTCCAACATAAATATTGCCCAGCAGTGAGCCGGAAGCCGCGCCGGTGGACTGGCAGGAAAGCTCCACGGCCTGTCCCTGTTCATAAAACGCGCTTACGATCTGTTCCTGCCCCCGGACCGGAAGGCGCGTCACCAGAAAAATTCCCTGTTCTTCCACTACTTTAAAACTCCTCTCCCAGATCTTCCAGGCTGACGAAACGGGACTCCTCCGCCATGCCCGCAGCCGCGTACAGATCTTTTCTGTGGATCAGAAGGGCAAATTCCGGGATAGAAAAGCCTGCGTATGCCGCAAAGGCTTCCAGAACCAGCTCCGGCTTTACATTGTCGGCGCTTCCGGAGGAAAGCCGCAGAAAGACGAAAGGTGTTCCATCTGTATCCTGTTTCCATTCCGCCTGATAGATCAGCGGTTTCAAATCCAGCTCCCGCTCACCCTTCTTTGTCTTTTTCACTACAGTCACAACCGGCTGATCCAAAAAGGCTTCCCAGACCTTTTCCGGGTTCTCTGGAAGGATCGTAGGCTCCCGGAAGCGCACCTCATAGTCTGCCGCCGCTACAAGGGACATGGCATTGGACGCCTTATCCTCGGGAATTCTGCGGAAGGAAAGAACCTCTACCCCCTCCGTCATCACTGCGTTCAGGCGCTGGACAGCCGCCTGAGAAGACAGTTCATTCCCAATCTCGATATCCAGGTATTCTCCGTCACTGGTCAGTCCCACTCCCAGAGGAGAGGCGAATGACATAATCATATGGGGGCTGAAGCCGCTGGAATAGCAGATGTCAATGTCTGCTCTGCGCATGGCTTTCTGGAAATAGCGCATGAGATCCAGATGGCCGATGAATTTCATAATGCCGTATTTACGAAATTTGATGCGGATTTTCATGCTTCATTTCCTCCTTGCTGTACTTCCTGCACGCTTTGGGTTCCCGCGCAGTCCTGCTTCTGACTCCTGCTGCCGCTTCCAGGGCACACCCCTGTATGATAGCGGGCCGCTCCGCAGCCCTGGCACTGGGCCAGACAGTTGGGAGTAACCGTCTCTTCATGGGCTCGCTCCCATTCCTTCAGAAGGAAGTTCTTCGTCACTCCGATATCGATGAAATCCCAGGGGAAGATTTCATCCGTGCTTCTGTGCCGCGTGGTATAGAAGGAAGGATCGATGCCGGCCTCCTGGAATGCTTCCATCCAGAGCTCATTATGGAAATGCTCGGTCCAGGAGTCAAAAAGACAGCCCTTTTCATAAGCCAGACGGAGAGCCCTGGAAACCTTTCGATCTCCGCGGGCGAAAATACCCTCCAGCACCGTCACATCCGCCTCATGCCAGTTGTATTTGATGCTCTTGCGGTTCAGCTGTTCCTTAATCTCCATATTTACCGTATGGGCCTTCTCCAGAAATTCCTCCCGGGTACACATACGTGCCCACTGGAAAGGCGTAAAAGGCTTCGGCACAAAAAAGGAAGTGCTGACTGTAATCTGACATTTGCCATTCCGCTGATCTTTGGGAATTTCGTAGTAGCGGCGGGCGATTTTTTCGGCCAGATGAGCGATCCCTTTCTGATCCTCTTCCGTCTCTGTGGGCAGTCCCAGCATAAAGTAAAGCTTTACCTTGTTCCATCCCCCTTCAAAGGCCTGGCCTGCTCCCTCCAGAATGACCTCCTCGGTCAGCCCCTTGTTGATCACGTCGCGCAGACGCTGGGAACCGGCCTCCGGCGCAAAGGTCAGGCTGCTCTTGCGCACGTCCTGCACCTTGCTCATCACATCCAGGGAAAAGGCATCAATACGCAGAGAGGGCAGAGAAATATTGACGCCCTTGTTTCCAAAGGTATCAATCAGGAAAGTCACCAGCTCCTGAAGCCGGGAATAATCACTGGAGCTTAAAGAGCTCAAAGAGATCTCCTCATGTCCTGTGCTTTTCAGCATTTCCAAAGCTGCTTCTTCCAGCATTTCCAGTGACCGCTCCCTGGTTGGACGGTACAGCATACCGGCCTGGCAGAAACGGCAGCCCCGGATACAGCCTCTCTGGATCTCCAGCACCACCCGGTCCTGGGTCACCTTGATAAAGGGAACCAGAGGCTTTTGGGGATAGAATGTGTGGGAAAGATCCGTAACCACCTGCTTTTCCACCTTTTGGGGCGCATGGGAGTTTACAGGCTCCATGGAAGCAATTGTTCCGTCTTCGTGATAGGAGATCTCGTAAAAAGAGGGAACATAAATGCCGGGAATCTCAGCAGCCCGCTCCAGAAATTCCTGACGGCTTCCATTTTTCCGGCGTACCTCCTTGTAAGCGTCAATCAGGGCAAAATAGGACGTCTCACCCTCTCCAATATAGAAGAGATCAAAAAATTCTGCCAGAGGCTCCGGATTCACTGCGCAGGGACCGCCGCCGATGACGACAGGATCTTCCCAGGTGCGCTCCGCAGCGCTTAAGGGGATGCCGCTCAAGTCCAGAATCTGGAGAATATTTGTATAGCACATCTCATACTGCAGGGTGATTCCCAGAAAATCAAAATTTTTCACCGGATCCTGGGACTCCAGGGCAAACAGCGGAATATTCTGCTCTCTCATAATCTGATCCAGATCCGTCCAGGGGGAGTACACTCTCTCACACCAGACATCTTCCCGCTGATTGAACATATCGTAGAGGATTTGGATTCCGAGATGGGACATACCAATCTCGTACACATCCGGGAAGCACATGCAGAATCTTACATCCACCTTCTCCGGGTCCTTGATAACGGCATTGATCTCATTGCCCAGATATCGGGCCGGTTTGTCAATTCGTAACAAAATTTCATCGTTTAAAGCTAATTTTTTCACGTTTACACACCTTGCTTTTACGTAATTTATGCAATTTCAATTTAATCATTCGTATCAAATTGTACTATAGGTGTCCTTGGTTGTCAAAACATACTCTTATAATAATAAAGAAAAGATACAAATTTCATTGTATATTCAGAAATAGAGTGTATAATAAAAATCGACATCATTTTTAAAATATTTATCAAGGGGGGATTTATATGCAGCCTTACAAAAATGCTGCTTCTGGACTCAAGAATATGTTCCTTGCAGAAATTGGAGCCATCATCTGCTCTGTAATTGCTGTCATTCCGTTTCTTGAATTCATTGGAATCATTGGATCGCTTGTTTTTTTGGTCATTTCTTTGATCGGATTAAACAGCGCGGGACAGGATATCGAAGGCTGCAGAAGCGCATTTACTCTTACTATCGTGCAGCTCATTGTCAGCGCCGTCAGCGGTTTCTTCGGAAGCGGCTTCCTTGGCGCTATTTTAGCCATAGTAAATGATATTCTGGCTCTTTTGATTGTCCGCGCTGTATGTCTGTCAGTAGCAGATGTCATGGACAGCCTGGGACATCATGAGACTGCGGGAAAAGGACGAACAGTCTGGCAGATCAACCTGGTCTGCTATGTGATCGCCATCATATTTTCCGTCATTGCCATCATACCTCTGCTTGGAATAGTGCTGGCGGCTTTTGGCGGACTAATCACCGGGATCTTATCCCTGATTGCCTCAATCCTGTATATGATTTTCTTATCAAAGAGCTATAAAGCGTTGGAAGCCTGACATAATCCCCCGGGAATCACTCCTGGGGGATTTATTTCAATATTTTGAAGGGTCTCTGTGAACACGCTTTCAGGATTTCAGAAATCTTGCCTCCCAGGCATACTCAAGAAGCGTATCGATCTCCTTATCCGTGAACCGGAATACCTCCCGCATCAGCTCCAGTTCTTTACAAAGGCTGGTATCAGAAATTGTCATATTGTCGGAGTTGACGGTCACCCGCACGCCTGCGTCAAAGAGACGGCGGATAGGATGCTCTTTCAGGGAAGGCACAGCTCCGATTTGATAATTGCTGGTGACGCAGACTTCCAGAGTCACCTTCTTTTCCACAAGTTCTTCTATGAGGGCCGGATCATCAGCGGCGGCAATTCCATGGCCAATCCGCTTTGTACCATAAGAAAGAGCTGTCCGGATACTGTCCGGACCGGCGGCCTCTCCCGCATGGATAGTCACAGGAAGTCCATATTCTTTCACCTTTGCAAAGACAGGCCCAAACATCTCTGTGGGATACAGGGATTCAGCGCCTGCCAAATCCACGGCACATACCACATCTCCCAGATACTTTCTGACTGTTTCCACCGTATCCATATTCAATGCTTCCGTGTCAGCCCCCCGCATGCAGCATAAGATCAGTCCCGCCCGGATGGAAGGATACTGCTCCATAGCTCTTTTTGCTCCCCGGATGGAGGCTTCCGTCACCTGATCCTGGGTAAGGCCCTTCTGAAGAGACTGCTGAGGCGCAAAACGGATTTCCGCGTAGGATATGCCTTCCTTCGCCAGATCCTCCACCAGTTCGAAGGTAGTCCGCTCCAAGGCGTCTTCTTCCTGGAGGACCAGCAGGGGAAGATCAAACCGCTCCAAAAATTCATGAAGGCTTGTACAGTCTTTTGGAGCCTTCATTTTCACCTGAAGCTCTTCAAAGGTCTCTGCAGGAAGAGCAATCTGCTTTTCCCGGGCCAGCTCCCACACCGTCTCTGGTCTTAAGGAACCATCCAAATGTAAATGAAGTTCTGATAATTTGCGCAATTTTTACTCCTCTCTGACAGACAAAGGGGCGTAACGCCCCTTTGTACTCTCATACTTATTTTTTCTTATCCGCTTCCCGGAACTGTTTTTTCTTTTTCCGCTGCTCCATTGCAAAGCAGTAAATGGTATAGGCGATGACAATAATTAAATAAGGCATCAGCTGAATAAACTGCAGCGGAATGGAGGAAGACTGAAGATAGTTGGCCATACTCTGGCAGAAGCCAAAAAGCAGGGAAGCCAGCATGCCTACCACTGCGTTTCCAGCGGCGATAGCCTGGGTTGCCAGAGCAATGTAGCCGCGGCCTGCAGTCATACCGGAGGAGAACAGGCTTACGTATCCCATGGAAAGGAAAGCGCCTGCCATTCCTGTCAGAATGCCGCTGATGCTTAAAGCTATGTATTTTACCTTCTTTACGGAAATTCCTACAGATTCTGCCGCATCAGGAGATTCTCCTACCGCCCGGATATGCATACCCAGACGTGTATATTTAAACATATACCAAATCACCACCACAAGGATCAGTCCCGCATAGGTGAGAATATGGTGGCCGGAAAGAATCGTTCCAATCACCGGAATATCCTTCACCAGAGGAATCGTGATACTGGGCAGAGTAAGAGACGGCAGAGAGGTGGAAGCTCCCTTTTCTCCTGTGAGCAGATACAGCACAAAAATGGTTGCTCCGGAAGCAAAGGTGTTCAGCGCGATTCCGGAAATGACGGAGTTGGAGTTCAGCTTCAGGACGAAATACGCCAGAATGCTGCTGACTACAAAACCGGAGAAAACAGCTCCCAGAAAACCTATCAAAGCGCTCTGGGTAAAGGCGCTTACCGCCACTCCCACAAAAGCGGAAATCAGCATGGTTCCTTCCAGGGCGATGTTGTTGGTTCCCGAACGGGATGCCACCATGGCACCCAGGGTGGTGAGAAGTACCGGCGTAGCGCTTCGGAACATGGCAAAATAAAAATCCGGAAGACTTAAAGTTCTTAAAATATCCTGCAGTACATCCATTTTCTACACCTCCCCGCCAAGTGCTTTTTTCGCTTCCCTGCGCTGTTTCCAGCCGGACATGAAGCGTTCTGCCGTGACAAACAAAATCAGTACCGCCTGAATGATGGACACCAGCTCATTCTGTACATCAGAACGGCGGGACATCAGGTCGGCGCCTACCCGGATATAAGCCAGGAAAAAGGCTGCGAAAGGCACCATTTTCGGATTGTTTCCAGAAAGAATCGCGATAATGACACCGTCCCAGGCATAGGACGGAGAATCCTGCCAGTTGAATCTCTGGTACATGCCCATCTGCTCCACAGAACCGCCCAGGCCTGCCACCGCGCCTGCGACCACCTGAGTCAGAATGATGACTTTGGCGGTATTGATGCCGGAATATTTTGCGAACTGGGGATTGCTTCCGGCTACCCGGATTTCATAGCCAAATCTGGTCTTAAACACCAGCAGGTACAGCACAATCACCACGCCAATGGCGATCAGATAACCCAGATGAAAGTTGGTCCGGTCCAGAAGCACCGGCAGACTGGCTGTCTCGGCATATTTTCTGGAAGCAAAGGCTCCCGCCTCCCGGTCTGCCAGAAACTTGGTGATCGTGTAGATTCCCAGATAATAAAACACATAATTCAGCATCAGGGAAGTCACCAGCTCATTGGTATGGAAATATACCTTCAGCAGAGCCGGAATGCTTCCGATGATTCCGCCCGTCACGGCAGCAGCGATCATGATAACGATCGGATGAACGCCGTAAGGAAGCGCCACTTCAATGGCCAGAGCCGCGGTCACCACGCCTCCCGTATAAAGACAGGCATCAGAAATCATGGAAAAGTTGCCTGATTTAAAAACCAGACCCAGAGCGAGTCCCGTAAAGATAAGGGGAACGCTGCTGGAAAACACCTCAAAGAAATGGCGCTTTGACTGGAGCGGTCCCAGAAACAGATTAAAAATCGCTGTTCCCGGCTCCTCGCTTACCAGAAGAATGATGATAACCGATATGGCGATTGCAATAGCAAATGCGCACAGAAGACGAATGGCTGTAAATTTTTTACTCACAGTACGCACCTCCTATTCTCTCTCTGGAATCCTCTTTTACGCCCAGCATATAAAGACCCAGTTCATTTTCCGTCGTTTTCTTTACATCATCGATATAGCCAACGATTTTTCCTTCGTGCATAACCACAATAGCGTCACTCAGGGAAAGAATCTCACTTAAATCTGCCGATATCAGAAGAATCGCTTTCTTCTTGCTGCGCATATCCACAATCTTCTTCCGGATAAATTCAATGGCGCCCACATCAATGCCGCGGGTAGGCTGGTTCATAATCAAAAGATCCGCATCATAGTCAAATTCACGGCCTACGATGAGCTTCTGCACATTTCCGCCTGACAGCTCTGACACGGCCTGTTTGGAACTTTTGTATTTTACCAGGAATTCTTTCAGTATCCGGTTGGTAAAGGCGCTGACCTTCTTTTTATCGATCAGCCCATGGGATTTCAGCTGACTGGTATAATAGACCTTGGAGATCGTGTTGTCCTCCAGAGAAAGTTTGGGGGCAGAGCCATATTTCAAACGATCCTCTGATACATGAGAGATTCCCGCCTCCTGGCGCGCCCGCACCGGAGCATGGGAAATGTCCTGTCCTTTAAGGGTAATCGTTCCATGCTGCTGTCTTAAGGTTCCCACGATAGCTTCCACCAGCTCTGACTGGCCGTTTCCATCGATTCCGGCAACGCCGAGAATCTGTCCCTGGCGGATGGAAAAGGACACATGATCCAGACGGGTCTTCCCGAAATAATCTACATACACCAGATCTTTTACGGAAAAGATATTTTTTCCGTAATCCGCTTCATCCTTTTCAATATCCAGGCTTACGTTTCTTCCCACCATCAATCTGGATATTTCCTGCTCATCCAGATCCGCAATATCATAGGTTCCCATGGTCTTTCCATCCCGGAGAATCGTCATCCGGCTGCACAGAGCCTTTACCTCATTCAATTTGTGGGAGATAAAGATAATGGTATGACCATTCTCCCGCAGAAGCTTCAGCTGCTCAAACAGCTCTTCCGTCTCCTGGGGAGTCAGCACTGCCGTGGGCTCATCCAGAATCAGGATATGGGCCCCCCGGTAAAGAGCCTTCAAAATTTCCAGCTTCTGCCGCATGGCCAGTGAAATATCTTCCACTTTTTCATTGGCTTCCACCTTCAGGTTATACTTGTCCGACAATTCATTCGTAATCCGCACTGCTTCTTTCCGGTCTACCTTGAAAGTATTTCCCGTCTCAGCGCCGAGAATCAGATTTTCCGCCACAGTCATGGACGGCACCTGCATGAAATGCTGATGGACCATTCCCAGTCCTGCGGCGATAGCATCGCTGGAAGAGGAAAAATGAACTTCCTTTCCATCCACGAAAATCTGTCCTTCTGTGGGCGCAAGCATTCCGAAAAGCATCTTCATCAGCGTGGATTTTCCCGCGCCGTTTTCTCCTACCAGCGCATGAATCTCTCCCTTTCTGACTTCCAGATTGACATTGTGGTTCGCCACAACACCGCCGGGATACACTTTCGTAATATTCCGGGCTTCAAGAATATTTTCCTGCTCCATAAGTTATCCTCCGTGATTAAGAAAAATCTCCTGCCATGACAGCAGGAGATTTTTCAGGTTCCTTTACCATTACTGAGCACTGTCAATAATCTCGTTCAATGTAGCTTCATCCATTCCGTAAGCGGTATTTACTTCGATTTCACCGGAAATGATCTGATCTCTTGCATCATTCACCGCATTCTGAATATCTTCCGGTACGATGGACTGATAAATATCATTGTCGGCAAGTCCTACTACTCCGTCCTTCAAACCCAGAATCTCATATTCACCATAGGGCAGCTCGCCTGCAATGGATTTCTTAACCGCATCTACCAGGCTGTCGCCCACATTCTTGATGGCTGAGGATACAATGTAATTTGCCTCATCCTGGCCTTCATAAGCAAGAGCCTGGTCGGAATCTACGCCGATTACATATCTCTGGCTCTCAGCTGCCGCCTCAATAACACCTACAGAAGCAGGTCCGGCCGCTACAAATACGCAGTCAGCGCCGGAAGAATACTGAGTCAGAGCAAGTTCCTTCGCTGTCGCGGAATCTACATAGGAGCCCACGTAGGAAACCATAACCTTGATATCCGGATTGATGAACTGAGCGCCCTGGATATAGCCTACAGCAGAGTCATTAATAACCACAGCTGTATCTCTGGCTCCCACAAAGCCGATGACAGCATCTTCATTTGCATACTCCGCGTCAGAAGAAGTCAGGCTCGCCGCAAGAACACCTGCAAGGAACGCACACTCATTCTGCTTGTAGCTCATGGAATATACATTGCTCAGATCGCCCAGTGTATAGTCCACATCTGTATCAAAGATAATGTAATGCTTGTCCGGATACTCCTGAGCCACCTGCTCGGTAATCTCCTTCATATCCCACAGGCCTGTGATGATAATGTCAGCATCAGACTCGGAAGCATCCAGCATGGAACCTTCCCATTTGGTCTTGTCTGTGCCCATCTCAATCATTTCTACCTCTACCTGATCGCCCATCTCCTCCATCAGGCGCTCCATACCAGCATGGGCGGAATCGTTAAATGCCTTATCTCCAAAGGAGCCTGTAATCAGAAGAGCTACCTTTACCTTATCGCCGGTGGATTCTTCCGCCTGGCTGTCATCTGTTGTCTCGGTTTCATCCGCTGTACCGGCATCGCTTCCGCTTCCGCCGCATCCAGCCAGCATGGAAACGGTCATTGCCATTACCAGAAACGCAGAGAGTAATTTCTTTTTCATAATACATCATTCTCCTTTTTGTATATGGTTGATTTATTTAAACTATCAAGAGTATCAAGATAGTCTTTTCTGCTCATAACCGGCTGAAACGCCTCTTTGATTTTCCAGGCCGCCGCGCCGTTGTCTGCCAGAAGCTCTTCCACGGTATCCGCAAAATAATGGGCCGGAACGCAGTAGGCCTGCTCCGGATCAGCCGTCTTGAAATCCTTGCCGTGGGTGCTTCCGGAAAAACCGGCTACACCGATTTCCACTGTGGGCCACATCAAGGAAATATCTCCCATATCCCCGGAGGCAAAACCGTGCGTTCCCTGGGCAATCAGCTTCGGCTCCATATAATCCAGAATATGCTTCTTTACCAGCTCCGTCAGATTTTCGTCCTGATGAAGGGGGAAGTACCCAGGAGTATCCTGAATCTCCAGATCACAGCCGATGGCAAAGGCTCCTGCTCTCAGGGCCCGGTCTACCTTTCTGTTGGTCTCCAGAATAGCCTTTACGGTCTTGGCCCGCACATACATCTCAAGCTGCGTCCGCGAGGGAATTGTATTGACTGTCTGGCCGCCCTCCTGCATAATGAAATGCACCCGGATGGCGTCATCTGCCCGGAAAGTCTCACGCAGGAAATTGATTCCTGTCATGGCCAGATTTGCAGCATTCAGCGCATTGATTCCATCCTCCGGATTTGCTCCCGCATGGGCCGCCTTTCCCGTAAAAATCGCGCGCTTCTGAATAAATCCGTTTAATCCCGCTCCTATCTCCGCGTGGTACCTGGTCATATCCAGGCCCATAGCATGGCAGGACAGCATAATATCAATATCATCAAATACGCCTGTGGCGATCATCTCCTGCTTTCCGGAAGGATGGTGGAGCTTTCCTTCGGCAATCAGGCTTTTGCGGTAATCCATATCGCAGAATTCCTCTCCCGGCGTCACAAGAAGCGTCACCTTTCCGCAGAGATCTTCCAGCATGCCAGATTCCTTGATGGCAAGGAACAGGCTCATCATTACACCCAGCTGCGCGTAATGTCCGCAGGTGTGGGCCGCATAATCCCCTTCGTTGGCATAGGGATGTCCCAGAGTGGGAACTGCGTCAAATTCCGCAATCAGACCGATATTCGGGCCCGGCTTTCCGGAATCCAGACATGCAGTAATCCCGGTATACGCCGCGTCCTGATGAGGAATGCCCGCCTTATCCAGCGCTTCAATGGCTTTTCCGCGGCTGCGGAACTCTTTAAAGCCAAGCTCCGGATGACGGTAGATATCTTCGCTCATCTCGATCATCCGCGGCAGAATCTCATTCAGTTTTTCATGAACTGATTTCATCAAATCATCTCCAAGCAAGTACATCAATATTTATATATCTTACTCGTTCAAGGCAGTTACTGTCAAGAAAAAAGTCAAAGAACAATTTTCTGATCCTAAAAGAGATGCCATAATCCATGCAGATAACGGCACCCCTTTAACAAATTATTTTTTTCTGTTATGTTACAGCCCCAGCTTTTTGGCAACCGCTTCTGTCTCACTGCCGCAGGTGGCCATTCCAGCGTACTCCATACCATACAGTTTTGCAAAGCGGTTCATGGTATATTCTCCTTTTTCCAGCATCCAGCCCTCCGGAGCCGCTCCCTGGAATACAAAGGCCAGTTTTTTTCCTGACAGCGCTCCGGAGTTTACAGGGCCGTAAAAGCGGTCCAGCAGGTTCCGGACTATGCCGCACATATTATGCCAATAAACAGGAGACCCCAGCACAATGATGTCTGCTTCCTTCATTTTCTTCAGAATTTCTCCAAACTGATCATCTGCAAAATTCTGTCCGTAGGCATACAGCTTATACTCCACCAGATTCAAGGTTTCGTACTTTCTGCCGGCCAGCAGTTTTGCTGCCAGCTTTGCCGTGTTTCCGTTCCTATTTGGACTTCCGTTGATAAATAAAATATTCATCTGAAAACCTCCTGCCCTTCTGGATATTTTTGTTTCGGGATAGCCTATCCCAGCCTGTCTTTATTATAAAACATATCTTGGAATTTAAGTAGTGAGCATTTGGTTGTCAGGTCAATACCCTTGGGTTTGTACTGATTTATTCCGCAAAAAACCACAGACCCAATCCCTTTTGTGGTATGCCTGCGGTTTTCTGCTTTATGTGCAATTATGCAGTTTCCATATAATAATATTTTTATCAGTGCATCAGAGAATCCAGGCTGTTCTGAAGCGCCTGCTTCGCGTCACGGATCTCGGAAAGTTCTGCCTCTGTCACCTTTTCCAGACGGCACTTTCCAACAAGCTTTTGAAGTCTTGCGCTGTCCGCCTTAATCTGTTTCTTGGCAGCCCGGTCCAGTGTCTTTCCGGCGTTCTTCAGATTGACCTCTGTCTCATTACACAGTTTTCTTGACTCATCAAGAAGCTCAATGGCATCCCGGCGGATCTGATCCTGGCCGGCATAGTTCTGGGCGTCCCGGATAGCCTGCTCAATCTCTGCCTCTGACATTCTGTCGTCTGCTGTGATTACGATGGACTGCTCCTTTCCGGTATCCAGATCCTTTGCGGATACCTTCAAGATACCGTTTGTATCGATGTCAAAGGTTACTTCGATCTGAGGCACTCCCGCAGGAGCAGCCTTGATGCCTTTCAACTTGAATTTGCCGATACTCTTATTATCACGGGCCATGGTCCGCTCGCCCTGAAGCACATTGATCTCTACGCTTCGCTGATAGGGCGCCGCTGTGGAAAATATCTGAGAATACCGAACCGGAAGGGTCGTGTTGCGCTCAATGACACGGGTAGCCACACCGCCCACCGTCTCAATGGAAAGACTCATGGGAGTCACATCCAGAAGCAGGAGTTCCTGCCCCGCTGCTGTCAGTGCATTTCCCTGCAGAGTGCTTCCCAGAATGGCAGCTCCTTTTGCCACACATTCATCAGGATTGATATTCTTGGAAGGTTCCTTTCCGGTCAGCTCCCGCACCTTTCTCTGAACAGCCGGGATTCTCGTGGAACCGCCCACCAGCAGAACGCGGTTCAGTTCAGAGGCCGCAAGTCCCGCGTCGTTCAGGGCATTTTTCACAGGCTCCGCTGTTTTCTCAATCAGATCCCAGACCAGCTCTTCAAACTTCGCCCTTGTCAGTGTCATATCCAGATGAAGCGGCGCTCCTTTATACTGAGTCAGATAAGGCAGAAGGATCTGAGAGCTTTCTGTGGCGGACAGTTCCTTCTTTACCTGTTCTGCCGCGTCTCGAAGACGCTGCATGGCCGCGAAATCACTGGTCAGGTCCACATGCTGTTCAGCCTGAAATTCCTTTACCATCCAGTCGATGATTCTCTGATCAAAGTCGTCGCCGCCCAGGTGATTGTTTCCGGCAGTAGCCAGCACTTCGATGACGCCTTCTCCAATCTCAATGACAGATACATCAAAGGTACCGCCGCCCAGGTCGTAGACCATGACCTTCTGGGGCTCTCCGTGGTCGAGACCATAGGAAAGGGCTGCGCTGGTGGGCTCATTGATGATTCGCTTTACCTCAAGACCTGCGATTCTTCCTGCGTCCTTGGTAGCCTGCCGCTGAATATCGTTAAAATAGGCGGGCACGGTAATCACGGCCTCTGTCACCGGCTCTCCCAGGAAATCCTCTGCGTCCTTCTTCAGCTGCATCAGGATCATGGCGCTGATAGTCTGGGGATTATATTCTGTTCCATCAATGCGGATGCTCCATTTCGTTCCCATATGCCGCTTCACAGAGCTGATCGTCCGCTCCGTGTTGGTCACTGCCTGTCTGCGGGCCGCCTCGCCCACCAGTCTCTCTCCGTTTTTGGTAAAAGCCACAACGCTCGGAGTCGTTGTAGGCCCGGAAGAAGATGGAATAATCACCGGTTCATTATTCTCCACCACCGAAACACAGCTGTTTGTCGTACCCAGATCAATTCCAATTACCTTGCCCATATCTTTTTGTCACTCCTGTATCATAAAATAAATTCCTGATTTTAGAAATTAGTTTTATCATAGCAGACCAGATGGGAGTGTCAATGGATTTTATAGTTTCTTAATTCTTTTTAGGGTCTTTTTACCGGAAGCCAGACCTCATAGCGGGTCTTCTCCGGATTTTTCATCACCATTCTCCCATCCGGTTTGTCTTTATCATGCCTGCCGCAAACAGCCCAAGAAAAACGGCCGCGTCCACAGCAAGAACTGCCGCAATGCTTTTCATCAGACCATGAAGATACAGCAGCGTAAATAATTCTACCGACAATGCCACAAAGCACAGAAAATTTGACAGATACTCCGTGATCATCCTGCCATAAAGCTCATTTATAAATTTTCCATACAGCACCGGCCGCAGCAGAAAGCGGATCAGAAAGCAGGCTGCCGGATATAAAAAAATAAAAATTTTCCCCGCTGAAGAGGAAACCACTCCTCCGCTCCACTGAATTGGAATACGTGAGGGCAGACCGGGATAAGAAAAAATGCTGATCAGCAGACATAATACCGTCAAAACAGCCCAGACCATAAAGCTGCCCCATAGAGAAAGAAAGCCGGCAGAATCTATTCGAAATATCTTCCTGTTGTTCTTCCAGTATCCGGATACATCTGAAGTATAGTTCTCGATCCGCAGGGAAGCAAAAGAAGGGTCCTTTGTGCGCAGGATCTGCCTGCATAATTTCTTTGCCGCGGCAAGCTCTGTAATCTGTCCTGCCATTTTCTTTTCCCGCTCTTCCAACACTGGGGCCAGCTCCTTTTCTCCCTGTGCCAGAGCCCGAATGTCTTCAATAGAAACTCCAAGAGTCCTCAGAAAAGCAATCTTCCGGATCTGTTCCACATCTTCTTCTGAATAATCCCGGTATCCATTGCCTTTATTCCGGGAAGGAGCGATCAGTCCTTCCTTTTCATAAAACCGGATATTGGAACGGGTCAGTCCTGTCTTATCCTCTGCCTCACGAATTGTCATAATATATAAATTCCTCCCGCTGTTCCAGCACGTCTGTTTTAGTTACTCTGGCCTTATTATAGAGTGTAAACCCGGTTTACAGTCAAGGAATCCTGTGCAGAAATTCCTTCCTTTTACATCATTTCCTCTATCCTGTCCAGAAGATGGGACACAGCAAACCACACAGTCTCATAATGCATATAGTCCAGCATGTTTTTATCTGTAAAAAGCTGCAGGCTCGGCGGAAACTCTTCATCCGAATTCCAGAATTGAAATATCGCCGGAAGGAAGTCAAAAAGCGGAAGCTGATAAGCCACATCGCCTTTTCCGGCCTTTGTTCCGCCAAGACTTTCGCAGGCCGCAGCAAGGGCATTCTCTCTGTGATCGAACAGGGGGAGTTTCCCTGCGAACAGCCCGCTTCCCACAGGCTTGGAGCCTCCCATAACAGAAGACAGACTCTGCATGCTCACAAATTCTCCGGAAAGGCAGCAGTCATCCCTGGAATAACACAACACATCATAAATGGTCATGGCTTCATTATATCCTGCTTCCTGAGAAGTCCGAAAATCATCAGCAGAGCCGCTGACCACGCCGTCCTTCCGTCCTATCCGGTAGTCTTTTCCCACAAAACGAACAAAGAGGAAATCCGGGTCATGCTTCAGCTGGAATTTCCGGATCATTTTTTCCTGATCATATTTCAGAAATTCCTTCTGCATCTGCCGTTTCGTAATTTCATAATTGGATATGCGTTCATTTTTCTGAATCTCAGAATTCATGAGTCTCCTTCTCCTTTCTATTTCCAGCTTGTTCCTTTTCCGCAAAACAGGCGGCGGCAATGTGCCGCCGCCCGGTATCTGGCTTTCTTCTTCACTATTGTCTATGGCAGAACTACCGTATCCGGCACCAGGTTCGGAATTCCCACATGCCAGAAGCAGTACAGGGAAAGAATACAGGTGCATACAAGTACAGTCCGCAGCACCTTGTCCTCCCAGATCCGGTCAACCCTGGATATCAGATAAGCAATAAAGAACAGGATCGGCAGCAGGTAGCGTCCCTGGGGCTGAAAATCCACAAACCAGGAATTGCCCACAATCAATACATACTGGATGAAGCAGGTAAAGGCCGCTGCCGCAGTCTCCCAGCAGTAGATGGCTTTTTTCTGTTTCCAAAGTCTCTGAATGGTACGTCCAAGCAGTACAAGATAAAGGAGCCCCATGACAAGATAGTACCAGTCTGCCTCGCCGAAAGCATAGCTTCCAAAGAAGCCTGCAAAGGTCCGGAACAGATTTGTATGGAAATCGTACTGAGTTAAAAGCTCCCAGAGCGACACTCCCTTTTCGAAAAACCGCATGGAATATGCCGCGTCCGCAGCCGGTGTGGAGGGCTTGTAGCCGTACTCCGCATGCCGCTCTGTCACCTCCAGAATCACGCCAAGCTTATTGAATCCATAGTATGGAAAGTCCGTGATCAGGTATCGGATGGCAAAAAGTCCCAGGGTAATTCCCACTAAAATCAGGTATTTTCGGAACAAAGGCCCTCTCTCCTTCTTTTCCTGGAACAGCATCCGGATCAGAAGAATGAAGAACAGGAACATCAGCACCGTATAAAACGTGGCCTTGGCCCAGAATACATGGAGAAACAGAACCGAAAGCAAAGCATAATAAAGAATATGCCGCCTTCGGAAGCTTTCCCTTAAAAGCCGGTTCAGCATGCTGTCCTTCTCTATCAGCTCATACAGGCACAGGAAGCCTATGAAGAAATCCAGGGCGTCCGAGGTGGAATAGCTGAATATATACCAGACCTGCGGAGTCAGCAGCAATACAAACAGCAGCGCATAGTTTTTCCGGATGTTCCGGATGGTGATTCCCGCCATGACACCGAAAATGATCAGGCTGAACAGGCGCATCTGTACGGCCGCGTCAGAGAAAAAGCGCCCGAGCATTCCTGCGTAAAAATAGAACATGTTAAACTCAAAATGCCGGGAAGTGCCGTACACAGGATAGCTGTCATTGATGACATCACTGCGGATATCCGGCGGCATAAAATGGGTAAAATAATAATTGACCGCTGCTTTCACATCGTATTCATCCGGATTCAGCCAGAAGGGGCTGCGAAGCCCCGTGTAAACCACCATCAGCACCGCGCCCAGAATGCCTGCCAGGAAAATCAGACAGCTGATCCTCACAGGCAGCGTGCAGCCGCAGGACTCTTTCCACACCCAGCGCACCAGCAATGCCAGAAGCACGATAAGAAGGCCGGATCCCAGCCAGCCAATGAGAAATACCGCAGGATTCCCCTGGGTAAACAGCTCCCGGAAGGCTTCTGTGGGCAGAAGCTGGGGATCTCCGCCTGTGACAGAGAAAGTAAAGGAATCCGTATCTGAAAAAGCTACCTGATCATTTCCGGAAAAGCAGCCTTTCAGTTCCTCTCCTGTCAGAGAAACCGTTACAATGCCGTTTCTCCGCACAGTAAGGCTTTCAATCGTCAGACTTCCTGCGCTGTATGCCTGATCCACCGGATCGATTCGTTTCAGGGAACAGTGGTCTCCGTATTGCAGATCCAGCCAGGAAATACGGGCCACGCCGTCATTTACCACCCGGCTTTTCCCGTCAGAGGCCGCCACATTTTCTCCCGGCCCGGCAAAGACAGTGGTAATTACTTCCCCGCTGGGATCTTCCGCAAAGGTCAAAGTAACCGTAGTATACACGGGGGTAATCAGAAGGCAGATGAGAAGCCAGAGCAGGGCAGCAGCTCCTGCCAGTGTCCATTTTCGGTTTCTTATCATTTTCAGCATGTCTGTTTCTCCTGTTTTCAATTAAAATACAGCCTGTACCAGGAACATATAACATAAGGTTCCGGCAGCAATGCTGAGCAGAACGTTTCTCTTCCAGGCGTGCAGAACCGCAGTCACTGCCACAGAGGCAAATTCCGGAATTCCATGGGAAGCAGAAAACAGATCCGCGCCTTTTAAGCAGTATACCACCAGCGTGGCCATAATTGCGGGAGGCAGAATCTGTCCCAGATATTCCACAGCCTTCGGCACCTTCCGCTTTCCGCCGAACAGCACAAAAGGAATCAGCCGGGTAATCAGAGTGCAGACTGCCACTACCAGAATAATAATCAATGCTCTTTCCCTTGTCATGCCTCTTCCGCCTTTCTCTCCGGTCTCTTTTCAGTTCTGCCTTCTATCCTGCCCCGGAGCGCCATGAGAAGACCTACCGTAATAATCAGAGAAGGAAGAATAAAATTGTTTCCTCCGAAAATCAGCAGGCAGATCACAGAGGAAATCAGCCCGATGACAGCGGGAAGATGGGTTCCGGTCTCTCTCCACTGATCCACAAAAATGGTCACAAACAGGGCTGTCATGGCAAAATCAATGCCCGTCATGTCAAAGGGAAGTAGCTGGCCCAGCACGCCGCCCAGCACGGATCCTCCGATCCAGTAAAGCTGATCAAAGAGGGAAATAAAAAACATAGCCTTTTTTTCATCTACTCCTTCCGGCGTCTTCAAAGAGCACAGAAGGGAATAGGTCTCATCCGTAAGGGAAAAAACCATATAGGGATATGTTTTCATTTTGCGGAATTTCTCCACAAAACTCAGCCCGTAAAAGGCATGGCGGCTGTTGAGCAGAAGAGTCATAACCGCAATGACCGGCAGGCTTGTCCCGCCGCTTAAAAAGTCTACCAGGACAAACTGAATGGAGCCTGCATAGACAATGACGCTGGAAAGAAGCGCCCACCAGAAACTGTAGCCTGCTTCCTGAAGAAGCAGGCCAAAGGCAAAGCCCAGAAAAACATACCCCAGAAGCACTGGGATGGATTTATAAAACGCAAATCGGATTGTCTGTTTCATCTCTTGGTAAATCTCTCATTTCATTTTATTTCGGAATCCGCACCGGACTCCACGCCAGAATCTGCTTCAGAATCCGTGCCGGATTCTGTGCCAGAATCCACGCCAGAATCCGTGTCAGGCTCTGATACCCAGACAGATTCCACCGCCTTCGACCAGGCTTCCTGCAGATCAAAATCCTCTGTCAGATCCCGTTCAATCTCCGCGTAGATGCGGCTGCTGTCCACAGAGCCCACAGAGGCTTTTGTATAATCAAAGATCACATAGGCTGCAAAAAGGCAGAGACAGGTATAAAATCGGATCCGGAAAAAAGCGCCGCCCGATAAGGGCTGCTCCTCTTCCGGAAGCGCCTGTCCCCGCTGTTCCAGCAACATCTTCCGATACTGGCCGCCCCGCCTTTCATTTTTTGCCATAGCCATCCTTCCTGTCTTACAGTTTTCTCACTCTATCCTATGAGACAGGCGCGGGACATAGAACGAAAGCCGTCAGCGGTTGGCCAGCTCTGCTGTGATATCCTCCCAGGTCACGCCCCGCTCTACCATCAGTACCATGGCGTGATACAGAAGGTCCGACATTTCATACTTGATTTCCTCCGGATCCGGATTCTTGGCCGCGATGATAAGCTCCGCGCACTCTTCGCCCACCTTCTTGAGAATCTTGTCAATTCCCTTTTCAAACAGGTAGTTGGTGTAGGAGCCCTCCTTCGGATGAACCTTCCGGTCCGCGATTACCTTATATACATTTTCAAAGACCTTCAGAGGATTGGTGTTTTTGTATTCTGTCTTTGCAATTTCATGGAAGAAGCAGGACTTATTTCCGGTGTGGCAGGCCGCGCCTGTCTGGGATACCTTTGCAAGAATCGTATCCAGATCACAGTCCACAATCAGTTCCTTTACATACTGGAAATGGCCGCTGGTCAGTCCTTTTACCCAAAGCTCATTCCGGCTTCTGCTCCAGTAAGTCATTTTTCCTGTCTCTATGGTCTTCTGAAAAGCTTTCTCATTCATATAGGCCACCATCAGCACCTCATCTGTCCGGTAATCCTGCACAACCACAGGAACCAGGCCGTCCGGGCCAAGCTTGAACTCAGACCATTCCATATTGCAGTTCAGGGGATGAAGCTTCTCCTCGAAGGGCTTCAGCTCATTCAGATAAATCAGCTCGCTCACATACTCTTCCACCAGGGCGGCTGGAGCGCTGACCACATCGGAACTGTCCACAGAAGCGGCAATTTTCTCTTTTCCGAATCTCTTGGAGGCTTCCTCAGTCAAATCAATATTATCCTGTCTCGCGTAATTCAAGACAGCCTTTTCACAGCCGGCATAAAGATATTTTTTCACATCCTCCAGTCTGCGGATATGCCCTCCTGCCTTCACCGGCACCTCAGCCGCCCGGCAGATTTCCTTCAGAGTCCCAATGGACAACTCATGATCCTCTGCTGTATCAGACAGATCGAAGACCAGAATCTCGTCAGCTCCATTGTCACTGAAATATCTGGCCAGAGAGGCCGCGTCCTTCTCCTCTCCCTTTACCTTTCCGGCCATCAGCCAGATCACCGCTATATTTTTTTCACCCATATTTAAAGACTTCCTTTCGTCGATAATACGTCTGTGATTCTCGGATCCTTTGCCACAGCCATATCCAGAGCCTTGGCGAAGGCCTTGAACATTCCTTCAATCATATGATGGCTGTTGCCCCCGGAGAGCATCTTAAAATGGAGATTCATGCCAGCACTATAGGAAATGGCATAGAAAAACTCTTTCACCATCTGGGTATCCATCTTTCCTACCCTCTCTGTGGGGAATTCCACGTCAGACACGTAATAGGGTCTGCCTGACAAATCCAGGGAACAGAGCACCAGAGACTCATCCATGGGCAGAATACAGGTACCGTACCTGACGATGCCCTTTTTATCTCCTACTGCTTCCCGGATCGCCTGTCCAAGCACAATTCCCGTATCCTCTATGGTATGGTGGCAGTCCACCTCCAGATCGCCTTTCACATGGCAGTCCAGATCAAAAAGCCCGTGGCGGGCAAAACCATTCAGCATATGATCGAAGAACCCGATCCCTGTGGAAATATCAGCCTTTCCGCTGCCGTCCAGATTCAGCGTGATGGAAATATCCGTCTCTTTTGTGGTTCTTGCAAGAGCCGCCGTCCGTCCCATGTCAGTCCTCCTTTTCCTCAAATCTCACCGCGATGGAATTGGCGTGAGCTGTCAGCTGCTCAGCCTTCGCAAAAGTCTCAATATCCTCATGGACTGCCTCAAGCGCTTCTCTGGAATAATAGACAATGCTGGATTTCTTGATAAAATCGTCCACGCTTAAAGGCGAGAAGAACTTCGCTGTTCCATTGGTGGGAAGCACATGATTGGGGCCTGCGAAATAGTCCCCCAGGGGCTCGCTTGCGTATTCTCCGATGAAAATCGCGCCTGCGTTCCGGATTTTTGTCATCACCTGGAAGGGGTCCTTTGTGACAATCTCCAGATGCTCTGAAGCAATTTCATTTGCCGCATCGATGGCCTCTTCCAGATTCTCCGCAATCAGGATATAGCCGTAATTCTCCAGGGATTTCTCCAGAATCGCTTTTCTGGAAAGCTTCTGAAGGAAGCCGTCAATTTCCTTCTGTACCTTTTCCGCCAGTTCCCGGCTGGTGGTCACCAGAATCGCTGAAGCCATCTCGTCATGCTCCGCCTGGCTTAAAAGATCCGCTGCCACATAACGGGGATTTGCCGTCTCATCCGCCAGTACCAGAATCTCACTGGGGCCTGCGATGGAATCAATGCTCACAAATCCGTACACGGCTTTTTTGGCCAGAGCCACATAGATATTTCCGGGGCCCACAATCTTATCCACCTTAGGAATGCTCTCGGTTCCATATGCCAGAGCCGCGATAGCCTGGGCGCCTCCTGCCTTGTAAATCTCGTCTGCCCCGGCCTCGCAGGCAGCCACCAGCGTATTGGCACAGACTTTTCCGTCCTTTCCGGGAGGCGTGGTCATAATAATGCGCTCCACACCGGCTACCTTAGCCGGAACGATATTCATCAGCACAGAAGAGGGATAGACCGCCTTGCCGCCCGGCACATAGACGCCGCAGGAAGCAAGGGCGCTGATTTTCTGGCCCAGCAGGGTTCCGTCCGGCTTGCTGTCAAACCAGCTGTACCGCTTCTGCTTCTCATGGTAGCTGCGGATATTGACCAGAGCTTTCTGAATCACCTCCAGCAGCTTCGGATCCACCTGCCGGTAAGCCTCCTCTATCTCTTCTTTTGTGACACGCACATTTCCCGCGTCGATCTTCGCCCCATCAAACCGTTCTGTATAGGAAAACAGCGCTTTATCGCCGTCCTTTTTCACATCCTCAATGATCGCGTTCACCCGGTCCGCATATTCTCCGTAATGATTCGGGCTCCTTTTCAGCAGCTCGTCCAGCAGGTTCTTTTTGCTGTTTTCATCCAATGTGATAACTCTCATGCCTTTTGTCTCCTCCCAAGCAGAAATCCAAAATATCGGTTAAATATCCATACAACCGGCACTTCCGCCGCGCATACCAGCACCGCGATCCCCAAGTTGAAAACAGGACCTGGCAGAGGGATGCGGTTGTTGATAAAAAACATTCCCAACGATACATAGTATACCACGAAAAACGTGGCATGTGTACACATAATCACAAGAGAGCTTCTTCCCATCCAGGCCAGAATCCTGCTTACAGGAAGCGCCCGCATCAGGCACAGAAGCCCTGTACAGGAAAGAAAAGCATTCAGATAGTGCAGAGGCTCCACATACAGATAATGGAGGTCAAACACCGGAGACGCAAGGGCCAGAAGGCCTCCCGGAATCATCAGAAGAGAAAGGCCCAGACAAAAAAGGCGTGCTCTTTTCTCCTCTTTCCCCTGCCGGCCCGAAAAGAGCCTCTGCTCCAGCGCTCCCAGGTACCAGCCAAGCACCAGAAATGGCGCCGCCAGAATTCCCCGCAGAAGGGCAATAAGAAGATCAAGCCCTGCGTAGCCCCAGAGACTTAAGTCCATGGACGCATATCGGTCCAGATGGAAGCAGACCGTGATTCCGAAAGCCCCGGCCGCGAGCACCAGCACCGCCAGATTACGCAGCTCCGGCCGGAAGATTCTGTCCAGCAGGAGGAACAGAGCCCCGGCTGTAAAATAAGCAGGAAGAAACCACAGAATATGAACTCCGTATCCGGTCACTGAGTCTACATACTGTCTGGCCAGCTGTGACGCAGTCAGGCTTCCCGGGTCTGTCAGATGGCTTATGGTGTTCATAGCCAGGAGCATCAAAGTAAAGGAAGCATAAGGAATCAGCGTTCCCCTGGCCTTTCCGGCAAGGGCAGCGAAAAAAGGCTTCTTTTCCTTCCGCTTCATATAGGCCAGGATGCCTCCCACCATGAAAAACAGCGGCATATGAAAGGAAGAAATCCATTTCAAGGTATCTTCCTGAATATATTCGATATGGCCCAGGACCACCAGAAAGATTCCCACGCCCTTTGCCATATCCAGATAATCCAGTCTTTTACGCGGCATGCACATTCTCCTGTCTGTCAAAATTGTCTGCTGCTTCCCGCCGGGGACTCCCCCAGTCTTTCCTGTTTTCTGAAAGGAAGCCCCTTCAGCTCCTGTCAGGAAAGAGCCGCCTTCAACTCCTGAATCAGTTTTGTAATCCGCTCATTCTCCATCTTCATGCTGACCTGGTTCACCACCATGCGCGCAGACAAAGGCATAATCTCCTCCAGAACCTCCAGTCCGTTTTCTCTTAAGGTAGAACCGGTCTCCACAATATCCACGATCACCTCGGAAAGTCCTACCAGAGGCGCCAGCTCAATGGAGCCGTTCAGCTTGATGATCTCCACAGTCTGATGCTTCTGATTATAGAAATAATCCTTAGCAATATCCGGATACTTGGTAGCCACCCGGATTTGTTCCTGGTGGGCCAGCTTTTCTCTGGCTGAAGCCGGACCGCAGACGCACATTCTGCATTTTCCGAAGCCCAGATCCAGCACTTCGTACATCTTCCTGCCCTCTTCCACCAGCGTGTCCTTTCCTACCACGCCAATGTCTGCCGCGCCATATTCCACATAAGTGGGCACATCCGGCCCCTTTGCCAGGAAGAATTTCAGTTTCAGATCTTCATTGACGAAAATCAGTTTCCGGCTGTCCGGGTCCTTCATCTCCTCACAGGTGATCCCCACCTTTTCCAGAAGCTCCAGGGTCTTCTTTGCCAGGCGTCCTTTGGTCAGGGCAAAGGTCAGATAGCGTTTCCCATCCGGTCCGGACGCCTCCTGCCGGACGCCGCTGCTGTTCAGCGCCCGCTGCAGCTGATCCACTACAATGGCAAAGCCTACAGCCGGCAGCTGCCGCCCGAAATGAGAAAGCAGGGTGTCATACCGGCCTCCCTTGGCCACAGGCTCTCCATAGCCGTAAGAATAAGCGCGGAATACAATCCCCGTATAGTATTTATATTTGCTCAGCATGCTTAAGTCAAAGGTAATATATCGCTCAAAGCCCTTTTCCTTCAATCCTTCATAGATGGTCTCCAGCCGTGACAGAGCCTCCAGAGCATCCGGATTATCCGTAAGAGATCTGGCCTTCTCGATTACCTCTGTAGTTCCGGAAAGGGTAGCCATCTCCAGGAAAATCTCCCGAAGGCTGGGAGACAGATCATAATCTTCCAGCAGTTCCTCCGCTCCGAACCGGTTCTTGTCGGAAATCAGCTGACGAAGGTTCTCTTCCGCTTCGCTTCCGATTCCCGCTTCCTTCAAAAGCGCTTTGAAGAACTCCACCTGGCCGATGCTGACCTGGAATTCTTTCAGCCCCGCGGCCTGCAGCGCTTCCACAAGCACAGAAAGTAGCTCCACATCGGAAGCGGCGCTTCCTTCTCCCATAAGCTCAGCCCCAAGCTGGGTAGTCTCTTTCAGGCGGCCCTGATACTTATCGTAGTTGATAAAAGTATTGCCCATATAGCAGAGACGAATCGGGGTGTCATCATGAAAATATTTAGATACCGCCCGGGCAATGGACGGCGTCATATCCGGCCTCAGGGCCAGGGTGTTTCCTTCTTTGTCAAAAAATTTGTAGAGCTCTCTGGAGGGAACAGTACCCACCTCTCTGGAAAATACATCGAAGAACTCAAAAGTAGGGGTCTCGATTCCCTGATATCCCCGCTCCGCGAGTACATGGTACAGAAGCTGCTGCAGTTCAAATTTCTGCACAAACTCACTTCCATAAATGTCCCGCACGCCCTCCGGCGTATGTAAAATCGGATTCTGATTTTTCATTTTACGGCTGCTCCTTTAGCTGTATTTGCGCCTCTTTCTCCTCTTCGGCACAGGTTCTAACTAATCCTACATTATAGAGGAATCCGGCTCAAGCGTCAATCATCTTCTGGATTCCATCCAGGTAGGGGACCAGATATCCCCCATGGGGCTGCAGTACAAATTCCGGTGAAAGCTCTTCATGACGAAAGCTTTTGCGTCCGCCTGCGGCAGCCCGGTCCCAGAACTCCCGCATCCTCTGATAGGAAAGATAATAGAGCTCATTTCTGTGGGAAAAGAAAATAATCAGGAAAGCGATCCCATCCTGTTTTTCAAAATCCTCCATAAATTTCACCTGGTGTTCGTGAATATTCTGAAGAGGGAAGGTGTCGCTGTCGCATTCCTTGGCATCAAAGCAGACAGGAATTCCCTGTACAGCTCCAATATAGTCCACCGTACTCTTTTGGTCAAAATAGGCCAGCGTAATATGCCGGTGCTCTTTATCTATTTTAATCGGAGTAATGGGGGTAGGCACCTTCTGAATCAGCGCCAGTCCCTGCGTTCTGTATTTTTCATTGGTGCGGTTGATCAGATCCTCCAGGGTCGATCCCCGCAGGCCTCTGGAATTCCAGGTAGCCATATTTTTTTTCGTCCTTTCCGTGCTTTCTGTTTTTCCCGGCCTGTCTTTCGACACGGCCCCGGAAAGACAAAGCAGCAGGATGTCTTCTGCTGCTTTTGTTCATTCCTTTTGGTTTTGTCACTTATTTTCCCGGCTGAAAGGGAACCAGATCCTTTACTGCCTCTTCCAGGGAGATCTCCTGGTCTCCATGGTCGATATCAATCAGATGGTATCTGTCATTTCCCATATGAAGCTCCTTCATATAGGTCAGCTGGCGCAGTCCATGGCGGGACTCGATTCTCTCTACCAGAGCGTGATGCTCCTCTTCCTTCATAGCGTACACCAGATCCACCGAAGCCTGGTCGATGGCCAGAATATCCAGGGATGCCAAAATACCCACATTGGGAGTCACCACCGGCTCAGCCGCCGTGCCCTCACAGTCACAGGATACGGACATATTCCGCATCACATTCACATAGCTGATATGATCTCCAAAGTGATCCACCACAGCTTTGGCGGACTCTGTCATCCGCTCCATGAACTCCTCATCGGAAATATCCCACTGATCAGAGGATCCCGGCGTCGTATGGATCATAGCTTTTCCCACACGGCCATCCGCGCAGCCGATTCCGATATTCTTATTGGAGCCGCCGAATCCTCCCTTGCTGTGGCCCTTGAAATGGGTCAGCACAAACAGGGAATCGTAATTCAGAAGATTCTTTCCCATGGACATCTCCGTGAACCATTTTCCGTCCTTCACCGGAAGCATCACCGTCCCGTCTTCATCCATAATATCCACGGGGCAGAAAGTCCAGCCGTTCACTTTCAGAGTCTCTCTGTGATCCTTTGTGGTATAGCGGTCCCCATCGTAATAGGTATTCGTCTCCACAACCGCCGCGCCCGGAAGCTCCTCTTTGATCAGCTTCTCCACCCAGGGACGGGGGATGATATTCGGACCGTGGGGTTCTCCCGTATGCAGCTTGATTCCTACTTTTCCGGTCAGGCCTCCATTTATGCGGGCATAAATCTTTCTCAGGCCTTCCGCCGACAGATCTCTTGTAAAATACACGACCGATTTTTCCCCGTCTCTCTTTTCATAAGGAATGTACTGGTCGCCGCCGATTCCCGGCACTGGTTTCTGATTGGGCATTTGAAAGTCCTCCTTTTTTCACAGATTCTGTTCTTTCGTATTTCCCCTCATTCAGATCTCGTTCATATTTTATCACATCTCACCTGATTTTGGAATTCTCTGTTTCACAAAAAACACCAAAAAACAGCGTAACAGTGTCTCTAACATTCTGATACTGTTACGCTGTTTTATCAACACGCTTAAATAAACGGTTTATCTGCTATGACTGCCTCATAGCCGTGAATCATTACCTTATCGCCCTTTTTCAGACTGCCTTTGCGCGCAAGGATATATCCGATATTTTTATCAAGTACGAAACTGTATGTAAACTTGGAGACACGTCCGGCTTCTTCTCCGTCTTTCAGCACCGGATCTCCCGGCCCTCCAAAACATTTATGATTGATCTGTACATCCGCCTGATCTACAGTAAAACCGATCATTTCTTTTTCCGGTCCCTTTTCCCGGATTTCTGCCAGAGCTTCTCTCCCGATAAATGTTCTGTTCCAGTCGATTCCATGTTCCAGCCCGACTTCAAAAGGATTGGTGTGCATCAGATCCCGCATATAGTAAAAGCCCTTTTCTGCCGGCAGTGTCAATGTCATAACCTGAAATTCAGTCACCTGTCTGCCGTTGAATTCTTTCTCCGCTTTTTTCAGCCTTGCCTCAATCTGCGCTCCCTGTGCCGGTGAGACATAAATTTCAAATCCCATTTTTTCTCCGGTAAATCCAGCTCTGGAAATTTTCACCGGAATCTCATCTATTCTGTTTTCTCTGATTTCAAAAAACTTCTGGTCATTTACGTTCAGTTCAGTGAGAGAGTTGATCACGTCCCGGGATTTTGGTCCCTGTACAGCGTACATATCCCATTGTTCCGTAATATTTTTATACGCTACATCCCGTTCCTTTTTATGGGCGTCAAACCACTGAAGCATTTTAAACGCGAACAGAGTGGACACCCAGAACCGTTTGTCCTCCATTCGAAAGACAACCACGTCATCTATGATCTCTGCCTGTTCATTCAGCATCGTGGTATACCTTGCTCTGCCCGGTTTGAGATTTGCTACCGGATTAGCAAAGATTTCATCCAGAAAGACATCGCTGTCCTGTCCGGTTACTTCTACAATCTGATGAGTAAAATAATACCAGCCAAATGTCTCCCGAACAGCCATATGCTCTGAACGTTTCATATCGTCATATTTATACACGTTTTGATACATACTGTTACACTCCTTCCATCTGCGCGTTTATCAGCAGAATTTATCGATCTTTTTCGCTATCTTAATACGCAGCATATTTTCCGCCGCCCCCTCGGGCTCTTCCCACAAAGACCACATGGCATTTACAAGTGTTTTTGTCATGCCATACCAGTAAGAAACATAGATCATACACATTCTTCCCATATAACAGGACAGCGCTGTCCGGTCAATCTGATAAATTACCTCATCTTTATTAAACGCTTCAATAGTATATGGAATATTCATTGCCTGAAGAAACATTTCAATATGGGCTCCCATCAGTCTGCCATCGTCCACATCTCTGGGAGCGCCTGTCACGCTTCGAAAGGCTTCTTTTGCGTACTCTTCTGCAAAATAAGCTTTTCCCGCGGCCTCTGCCACACATTTCAGAACGTGATTGACAAAAGATTCTTCCGCTTTTCCTTCCTGAATCAGCTGCTCGATGGCAGGAATCAAATATGTACATCCACTGGTCATATTAACATAGGGCCCATACAAACTTGTGGAATCATCCTCTTTACAGGTGCCATTGCAGAACTTGTAATTGCATTCTTCCCGGAACACCATGGATTCCCTGACCGTATAATCTTCTGTTGTGTATTTAATTTGATCTTCTGTTGCCACAGGACCGAAGCATTCCCAGATTTCGTGTTCCGGCATCGGAAATTTTTCACGGGATTCCGCCACAATGCGGCAATGTCTGTCCCCGCATCCCTTTGCTTCTACCATATGATACTCCAGCTTCGGCCCTTTATGGCGCTTCTCAGCGAAGCTGTCTGCGCAGGCCTGCAGAGACTGTGTGGTGGACCGGCAGAGTTCGGAACCCACAATATCCCAATAGCATACATCCAGTTCCTTTTCCACCCGGTAGCTGCCAAAATCATTTACACGGCCGCACATTAAAAGTCCGTCATCTCCGGCGTCCCCGGTTAATCCTCCTGTGAAGTTCCCTGCGCAAAAGGGATGGACGTTTAAATCATTATCCATTACATTCTCACGGTATCCAGGTATGTTATGCTGGGCGTACCACAGGCGGTTATACGCGTTTTCACAAAGAAGCCTGCTTCTGTCTGTATAGTCCGGAACAAGAATACGGAAAGCCTGCATGACAGCAGCGCTTACAACTGCCGTATATCTCTGACAATAATGGGCTGCGTCATGATAAGACATCAATTTCCCCCAGGGCGACTGAATCGAAGCATGGTTTGGCAATACTCCTTCCCCGATTTCTCTTGGCAGCCGCTCATCAATTTTTTTACTCATACTTTATTCCCCTTTCATTGTGTAAAATTAAAATCCTTACTCTGATTTTGGCGGGTATTCCACTGCCGCGGGCTGATGGGAGACGATATTTCTTACCATTCCACTGTCTGCAATGACACATTCACCGGTCATTCCGTCCGCCATTCTAGTGCATAATCCATATACAACGATCGCAACGCTGTCGGCCGTAGGAAGCGTATCCAT
>CALWAV010000092.1 GCA_944375745.1 uncultured Merdimonas sp. | reverse complement strand
CCTGACCATGAATCAGCCGATTGTCAATTCTCGTCAATCGAATATCGGGCATGTTCTAAACCCCCTTTCTTAAATATTTCAGCATAACCCGGGCAGGCAAGCCCGCTCCCTCATGCTTTTGTACAAGTGCTTCCCAAATGTATCCTATGAGAGGCAGCATATATCTACAAAAGATATTATATCAAATTTATCCAAAAAGAAGTTGCACTTTTCATCCGTTCTCTTGCACTTTTGACCATAGAGCCGGACAGGAAAGGAAACAAATATGCAAAAACGGAGCCCCTGCTTCCACTGGCAGAGACTCCATTCCTATTCATAATTCACAAGAGGCTTCTTCTTTTCTTTTTGAAATTCTTCCCGTCTACGCCGCATAATTCCAGGTATATGAGAAGATATGAGCGCCAATCACAAGGCCGCTTAAAGACGGATAATTGGCATAAGTCCGGAAGAATACCCGATTTCCCACATTGGATTCCCCGGCGATGGCCCGGCGGGCCGCCGTATAGCAGGATTCCGTGACAGAATCCAGGCCTTCCTGCAGCATCAGGTCAAAACGGCCGGAGGTCACAGGCGAAAACTGGCCGGAAGCCCGGATAACGCTCATAATATCGCTCTGGCCGAAGCGCGGATCCCGGATACGGTTCATAACCACCGCTCCCACGGCCAGCTGGCCTTCCGCCCCCTGGTTGCCCGCTTCACAGTAAATCAGAACCGCAAGGGCGGTGACCTCTTCCTCCGTGGCATTGTAGGCGCCGTACTGCACATACTCCAGCTCCGTGGTCCGCACACCGGTCACGTCTCCCAGGGAAGCCTGAATCTCAGCTGCCTTGGCAGCCTCAATCTGCGCCTCAATGGCCCTCTTCTCCGCAATCAGCTGATCCAGAACCTCCTTCTGGTTTTCCAGCGTGTTGTTCTTTCCGTCCAAATCCGCCTGCGCCTGGACTATCTGATCCACATGCTGGCTGATCTGGCCTGAGGTGCTGCTGGCCAGCGCCGATACCTCCTTCTGCTTCTGGGTCACAGAAGCCTGCAGCTCATCCAGCGCCTCCTTTTCTCCCTGAAGCTTCGCCTCCTGCTCCTCGATAGCTTCTTTCTGGGCCACATACTGCTCCAGCATCTCCCGGTCATACTCCGTGATGCTGGCCGCGTAACCGGCCTGGTTCAGGGCGTCCGCAAAGCTGCCCGAGGTCAGAAGGACCTCCAGAAAGGAGCTCTGAGGATGCTCATACATATACTGAATACGGGCCTTCATATCCGCGTACTGTTTTTCTTCCACAGCCTTGGCTTCCTCCAGATCCGCCTGCGCCTGCTCAATCTGGGCCTGCTTGTCCGCAATCTGGCTGTTCAAATCCTCGATCTCCTCTTCCAGGGAAGCGTACTGCCTGTTCAGATCCGCCAGATAATTTTCCATATCCTCCTTGGCCTGCTGCAGCTTCTCTTTTTTCGCTTCCGTCTCATCGATCTCCTGCTGTGTTTTATCGATCTCCTGCTGCTGGCTGTCGATTTCGTCCTGGATCTCCTGCACGTCGCTCTCATCCGGTGTCTCCGTGGCATAAGAAGGAAAGCCCAGGACCAAAGCCAGGACCAAAACCGCCATTTTCCGTATGATTTTCGAGCTCCGCACTTTCTTCATCATCTCACCCGTATTCACAAAAGCCGCGGCTTTTAAGCGCCCGCCGTCCGGCGCGCCAAGCCGCGGCCTTCCTTACTTCCAGTCGTATTTTGTCAGATGCCCCTCCCGCTTCATGCCGGGAAAACCATTCTGCCGCAGCGCCTCATATAATACTATCGCCACGGAATTGGACAGATTCAGCGAGCGCGTATCGCCCACCATGGGAATCCGGACCGCCCGCTCCTGATTCTCCAGAAGCAGCTCCTCCGGAA
The DNA here is from genome assembly GCA_944375745.1 of uncultured Merdimonas sp. Taxonomy (GTDB): domain Bacteria; phylum Bacillota; class Clostridia; order Lachnospirales; family Lachnospiraceae; genus Laedolimicola. Next base: position 6,440 of record CALWAV010000092.1, on the reverse strand, counting down.
TCCCGGCGCTTTCCTTTCCGAACATAATATAGCAGTCCGGTTCAAAGGCCGCTTCCGTATAGACCTTCTCAGCCTTTGTGGTGGCCATCCAGGGTCTGGCGCCGGGATTCCGGCGCAGAAAGTCTTCATAATTAATATAAGTCTCCACATTAAGCTGAGGCCAGTAATCCATGCCTGCCCGCTTCAGATCTTTTTCGCTTAAACGGAAGCCCAGGGGCTCTATCAGATGGAGCCTGCTTCCCGTGGCCACACAGGTCCGGCCAATGTTGCCGGTGTTCGCCGGGATCTCCGGCTCCAGCAGAACGATATTGAGCGCCATTTTACTTTGCTCCCTTTTCCGCCCGCAGCCGCGTCACGAAACGGTTCAGCCGGCTTAAGGCTTCCTTGAGCTGATCCAGCGAGTAGGCATAAGAGATCCGCAGGAATCCCTCTCCGCAGGCTCCGAAGGCAGTGCCCGGAACCGCGGCCACCTTCTCCTCCTCCAGGAAGCGGGTGGCAAACTCATCGGAACTCATGCCGAATTCCTTAATGCTGGGGAAAGTGTAAAACGCTCCATAGGGCTCAAAGCAGGACAGTCCCATCTCCTTAAACGCGTTCATCAGGAACCGCCGCCTCTGGTCGTAGGACTCCCGCATCATGGCCACATCCGCATCGCCGTTCCGGAGAGCTTCCACAGCCGCGTACTGGCTGGTGGTAGGCGCGCACATGATCGCATACTGATGAATCTTCGTCATCTGCGCGATGATCTCCGCCGGCCCGCAGGCATATCCCAGACGCCATCCGGTCATGGCATAGGCCTTGGAAAAGCCGTTGATCAGGATGGTGCGCTCCCGCATGCCCGGAAGACTCGCGATGGAAACATGATCTCCCTTATAGCTCAGCTCAGAGTAAATTTCATCCGAAAGTACGTAGAGATCCTTCTCCACCACTACCTCCGCGATCTCTTCCAGATCCTTTTTCTCCATAATCGCTCCCGTGGGATTATTGGGGAACGGCAGAACAAGTATCTTCGTTTTATCCGTGATAGCGTCCAGCAGCTCCTGCTTTGTCAGGCGGAACTCATTTTCCTCCTTGAGCTCGATAATCACCGGAACGCCGTCCGCCAGAATCGCGCAGGGCTCATAGGAGACATAGCTGGGCTGGGGAATCAGCACCTCATCCCCAGGATTCAGCATGGCGCGGAAGGCCATATCGATGCCTTCGCTGCCGCCCACAGTAATCAGAACCTCATCGGAGGGGTGGTAGCTCACATGTATCCGCCGCTCCAGATAACGCACGATCTCTTCCCGCAGCTCCTTCAGGCCTGCGTTTGAGGTATAAAAGGTACGTCCTTTTTCCAGAGAATAAATGCCCTCATCCCGGATATGCCAGGGCGTGTCAAAATCAGGCTCGCCCACACCCAGGGAAATGGCATCCGGCATCTCGCTCACAATATCAAAGAATTTCCGGATACCGGACGGGGGAATCGCAACAATCTTATCAGACAATGGGTTTCTCACAGCGTCATCAGCATCCTTTCATCTTTCGTCTCATGTGCCATTATAGAACCATGATCCTTGTATTTTTTCAATATGAAATGTGTGGCAGTACTCAGAACCGAGTCAAGAGGAGACAGCTTGTCAGAAACAAACTGAGCCACATCCCGCATGGTCTTGCCTTCCAGCATGACCAGAAAATCAAAGCCGCCGGAAATCAGGTAGACGCTGGTCACTTCCGGGTAGTTGTAGATACGCTCCGCCACCTTATCAAAGCCCAGTCCCCGCTGAGGCGTTACCTTAACCTCAATCAGGGCTGTCACCTTCTCTTCGCTGGTCTTATCCCAGTCGATCAGCGTATGGTAGCCGCAGATAATACCCTCTTTCTCCATATCCGCAATCTCATTGGCAATCTCCGCCTCGCTGGAGCCCAGCATCACGGCCAGATCCTTCAGATCGATACGGCTGTTGTTCTCAATGAATGTCAGTATCTTTTCTCTCACAGCAATACCCTCCCATTAATTATGATAAATTTTATATAACTCATCTGTCTTCGGACGCTCCAGGTAGCTTTCCTCTCCGCCGTTCCAGATCCGGCGGGCTTTTCCTTCCACTGCTTTTCCTATCACAGCGGCCGGAATTCCGGCCGCCTGCAGCTCCCGGACCAGATCATGCCCCCGCTCCGCAGCCATCAGCATGCAGCCGCTGGAAATCAGGTAATAGGGATTCAGCTCAAAATACTCGCAGATCTCCACAGTCTCCTGGCGGATGGGAATAGCTTTCAGATCGATCTCCAGTCCGATTCCCGAAGCCTCAGCCACCTCCCAGAGCGCTCCATAGATGCCGCCCTCGGTCACATCATGCATGGCGCTCACACTATGCTCCACCGCGATCCGGGACTCCGGCAGAACCGACAGGTACTGGTCAAATCCCTTTGCTGTCTCCACAAAGGATTCTGAGAAATGTCCTTTCAGCTCCCGCTCCTTTTCCTTGGCAATGATGGAGGTACCCTCAATCCCAATCCATTTGGTCACAAGAATATCCTGCCCCGGCTTGGCGCCTGCGGTGGATACCAGCCGGTCCTCCCGGACCTTTCCGACTCCTGTGACGCTGATGACCGGCTGATTCACAGCCCTGGTCACTTCCGTATGGCCTCCCATGACCTGAATATGAAAACGGGCGCAGGCTTCTTCCGCCTGCCGCATCATTTCCCGGATATCTTCCTCTTCGATCTCCTCAGGCAGCAGCACCGTCAGCATGACGCCCACCGGCTCCGCGCCGCTGCTGGCCAGATCATTTGCCGTGATCTGAATGGCCAGCATTCCCACATCCTTTACGGTTCCCGTAATGGGATCTGTAGAAATCACAAAGACTTCCCCGGGGGCAAGCTTCATGGCCGCGCAGTCTTCCCCTACGCCGGCCCCCAGAAGCACCTCGTCCCGCTTTGTATGAATCTGTTTAAATATACTTCTCTTTAAAATGGTCTCTGAAACCTTTCCGACCTTCATCTGACAGCGCTCCCATTCTGCATTCGTCTTATTCTTTTACTGCATCCGGGCCACGCAGGATGCCAGTGTGGCGTTTACCAAGGCCTCGTCCTGGGTAGCGATGGCTGCCTGCAGCTCATTGGACAGCGTCGGATCGCCTGCCACGCCTACGGTAATGGTCCGCGGCGACATCTGATAGGTGGTCTTGTTCATTTTGATCACATCCTGCTCCACGCCGTTTACATAGATATGCTTGTAAAGCTCCGCCACAGAACCGGTGTGTCCGTTCGCCGCCACAATATAGCCGATGGGCTGGCCTGCGTCCGCAATAATCTGAGTCGTGGGAGGCGTAGTGCTTAAGGTGGTGCTTGTAAACTCGATGGTCCGGTTGGAAGGCCTTGTTTCCTCTCCGTAAATCGTAAAGGTGATCGTCTTATTGGCCGTGGTTCCCTCAATATAAATAGGGGCGTCCGTATTGTTTACAAACTTGAGATCCTTATAGGTGCCCGCGATGGCCGCGTCTGCTGCCGGATCCACATAGGATACGGACATGGAATGACCGGAACGCTCCGTCACCTCCAGCTCCGCCCGGATCACTGCGTTGTACAGGGTCGTGGATACCTGGCAGATTCCGCCTCCCATACTGTCTACGGTCTTTCCGTTCAGGTAGGAGCCTGCCATATAATAGCCGTTTTCCGTGGTGAAGGGACTTACAGCCTCATAAGCGGAAAAGCTTTCACCCGGATACAGAACCGTGCCGTCGATATGCTCGGCGCCGGACGCGATATTCTGGGACCGGTTGCTGTTTGAGGTCTTATAGGATGTGGTAAAGGTGCCAAGCACATCCTTCACCCTGCTCAGCTCCTCCTCATTTCCCTGGGGCTCATCAATGGTCACCGGAAGCTCTACGCTGCCTTCCGTATAATCCCACTGATTTTCTATGTAATCCGTAATGGTCTCCACAGCGCCTTCCGCATCCAGCAGAAGTCCTGTGGTGCCCGGCACATACTCAAAACTGCTTCCGCTCTTCTTCAGCGTGGCATCTACCGCTTCCTGATCAAACTGGGTGCACTCGCTGTCCACATACTCCGTCACCAGATCGGAGTCCAGAGTCCATTCCAGCTGGTAATTCTTATTTTCATGCTCCAGATCCTTGCGGTCCTTATAGCGCTGGATGATATTTCCGGTCTTTCCAAGCTGCACCGCCTCATCCACCACATCCAGGTTTGTGCACTCAAGGCCCAGCTCCCCCAGGGTGGGCTGAAGCTGGTTCTCTCCGATGTTCAGCGTCAGCGTCTCCTCGCTCAGCTCCTCCACATAAGACTGAAGCTCTGCCCGGGCCTCCGCCGCGGTCATGCCGGATACATCAATTCCGTCAATATAAACTCCTGTGTGAATCACCCCGCCCGAAGCGGTGTCTGCCGCGAAAGTCTGTGTGCCGCCGGCTGTCAGGGCAAGCCCAAGGACCAGCCCGGCAAACCATGTCATTTTCTTCATAATATCTCCTCTTTTCCATATGAAGCGCCGGCCTGCCTGCCGCAGGCCCGGCCATAAAGCCATACTGCCCTCCCGCGTATCTTACTGCAGCGCGTAAGCCAGCATCGGCACTACCATAGCCACTACCAGAATCACGATAATGACTGTGGAAATAACTTTTCTTGATTTCTTATCGTACCAATTCATCTGAGTATCCTCCCATGTGTGGAAATAATTTTATCAATCAGTCTCGAAGCTTCATTTTTCGTAAGAGTGTCCAGAGACACATCTATCGTTATTTTATGATATTTTATCAGATCATTCAAGTATCCTTTTTGCGCCGTCGTCACCGGTCCCTGCTTTTTAGCCCGGTATGCCAGGGGCTTCGGTTCAAAAAGCTCCGGCGGACTGTCCGGGAATTCCCGGATCAGCCTCAGGTACAGCTCCATGGCCGCCAGCGCATCGTCTGCGGCCCGGTGGGCCCGTTCACGGCTGATGCCATAATAGCTGCAGAGCGCATTCAGGCTTTTGTGCTCTGCGTCCGGAAGCAGCGTCCTGGCGATTTTCAGGGTATCGATGCCCGCTTTTTCAAATTTCAGGCCGAAATTCACGGCGTTTTTCTTCACAAAACTGTAATCAAACAGAATATTATGGCCCAGAAGGGGAAGCTCTCCGCAGAACTCCACAAGCCCTTCCACAGCTGCCCGGGGTTCCTTTCCTCCGGCCGCCATCTCATCTGTGATTCCGGTCAGCTCCTGAATTCTTGGGCTGATGGAAATTCCTGGGTTCAGAAGCGTTTTATACGTTTCCCGTACCTGCCCGTCCTGTACCTTTACCGCCCCAATTTCCAGAATCCGATCCTGTTCGGGACTTAAGCCCGTAGTCTCCAGATCCAGAGCGATATAGCTGTCAGTCAAACCTTTTCACCTCTTCTGCTCTTCCTTCCACTGCCAGACAAAGGCATCTCTGGTCAGCGGATTTCTCTTTTCATAGTCAAACACCAGATACAGCGGCCTGCCATCCTCTCCGGCCAGCGCTTCCACATGGGCTTCCTTGGGCACCTGGCGGCGGATCTTCCGCAGTTCCTCTCCATAAGGGCTCTGATCCGGCGCAAAGGACGGCCGTGCTTTTGCCCTCTCTCTCAGGTAATAATCGATTGTCAGAAGTTTTCTGTATCTGTCTTTCTCCTCCGGAAAGCAGGCGGACGCAAAATCCAGCAGAATCTCATATTTCCGCACTCTGCTGGTCTTTCCCCCTTCCTGACTCTTTTCATAATAAGCAGCCAGCTGCTCAAAAAAAGCAAAGGCAGAAGAAAAGCGGGGAATCAGCCTTTCCAGTGTCTTCCCGAATTGATGACTATTATAATAGATTTCCACCGTTTCTTCAATCATCTTGAGCCGTAAAATATCGGAAAATGAAAGCCAGGGCGTAAAAAGCACATCATAGGGAGGCTGGCTCTTCCACTCAATTCCGTATCTGACAGCGTCCCGGTACATAGGCGCTCCCTTCAGCACCTTCAGAAAGCCCAGCTGAAGCTGTTCCGGCTTCATGTCAAAGACTCTGTCAAAGGAACGCCCGAAGCTTTCATAATCCTCAAAAGGCAGTCCCGCAATCAGATCCAGATGCTGATGAATGTTTCTTCCGCTCCGGATCTGTTCCACGATTTTCCCCAGTTTATCCAGATCTGTCTTTCTGCGGACCGCTTCCAGCGTCTTCGGATTGGCGGACTGAACGCCTATCTCCAGCTGTACCAGCCCCGGCCGCATCCTGCCCAGCAGCTCCAGTTCCTCAGCGTCCAGCAGCTCCGCCTCGATCTCAAAATGGAAATTTGTAATCCCGTTGTCATGCTCCAGAATATAGGTCCAGACCGCCGCCGCGTGACTTTTCCTGCAGTTGAAGGTCCGGTCCACGAACTTGACCTGGGACACCTTCCGGTCCAGGAAAAACTGAAGCTCCCGGCAGACCTTTTCCGTATCCCGGAACCGCACGCTCTTATCGATAG
>CALWAV010000091.1 GCA_944375745.1 uncultured Merdimonas sp. | reverse complement strand
GGAACGCGGTCCCGCCAGGACTGAACAGTATGTTTGTCACCCCCAAGGATATCGATGAGACGGTCCGCCATTTAAGCTTTACAATTTCTGAGGCCCTCAATATAGCTCTGTCATAGAAAAAGAGCGGGGAGAATATACTGATGATAGCATTGGCGTCCGGATGTTCCGGATGGGGATGCAGTATGGGGTGAAAACATGAACCGACTGCAGAAAATTGTAAATGGTGTCATCTGGCTGATTATCGGGATTCTCGGCCTTTATATTTTAAGCTATGGAGTGAAGGGAAAATCCCTGTCGAAAGCAGCCTTTGCCTGCATGAAGATACTGACAAACGCGGAGGGAAGCCTCCAGAACGCCGCCGCAGAATGTCTTTATCCGGGACTTGCCTTCGCGGCGGGGAAACAGGAGGCCTCCTCAGGCTTTGATGAATTCCTGATAAGGGAAGCCATGGGCGTATTTCCTCTGTTCGCTTTTATGGATGAACGGGAGCTGTATGAGACGGAGACAGAGAGTGCGGTTACCTATGAGATTCTGATCCAGGGAGGGGCCCATGACGAAAATGAGATTGATATTCAGACGGGCGAAGCCTTTGACATTGCGGAAAAGATGGAGGAAGAAAACCTGAGGGCTGCCCAGCAGGAACAGGAGGCGCTGGAACAGGAAAGACGGGAGCAGGAAGCCCAGGCCGGAACAGAACAGACGGCGCTGGCTGTTCAGAGCGGCCAGGTGCTGGGCACTGAATACACGGCGGAACAGCTGGCAGATTTCGATTTCCTGAAAAGCAATTTCTATATTGTGGAGAGCAATACGGATATCAGCAGTGACCTTCTGAACGCGGGCACACTGCTGGGAATGGATATGACCATGAAACAGGATGCTTCTGCGCCTCAGATTCTGATTTATCACACCCACTCCCAGGAAGGCTTTGTGGATTCTGTTCCGGGAGACAACAGCACCACAATCGTGGGAGTGGGGGAGTATCTGACTCAGATCCTGCGTGAAACCTATGGGTACAATGTGATACATAACACGAATGTCTACGACTTTATAGACGGAGAGCTGGATCGAAACCAGGCCTATACTCTGGCGGAGGCGGATGTGCAGCAGATTCTTGCGGCGAATCCCAGTATCGAGGTGATTATCGATTTGCACCGGGACGGCGTGCAGGAGGATACCCATCTGGTTACGGAGGTAAACGGTAAGCCCACGGCCCAGATCATGTTTTTCAATGGCTTAAGCTTCAGCAAGAGAAACGGTCCCATTGATTATCTGCAGAACCCGTATATTGGTGACAATCTGGCCCTGTCTCTTCAGCTGAAGCTGGCCTGCGAAAAATATTATCCGGGCTATACCAGAAAGATTTATCTGAAAAGCCTGCGCTACAATCTTCATCTGCGGCCAAAATCTCTGCTGGTGGAGGCGGGAGCCCAGACCAATACGCTGGAAGAGATGCTGAATGCCATGGAGCCTCTGGCTTATGTGCTGAATCAGGTGCTGAAGAATCCCTGAAAAGAAATATTTGATGAAACTCTATTTATTGATAAAAATTATCAATATCATTTGCACTTTTTCCTCTCGTATGGTGATATAATGTGTGCTGAGAAAAAGACACCGGCAGAGAGGAAAGGGGGCGAAACCATGGAAAGCGCAGTTATCATTCTGATCATTCTCATTATCTGTATCTTTGGAATCAAAAGCTATGCCAGAAGGCTGACCCAGGGCTGCTGCGGCGCAGGCGGAGATACGGAAAAGAAAGTCCGTGTCAGAGACAAGAACAAAGAACATTATCCCTACTGCGTAAAAATAGGCATAGAAGGGATGACCTGCAGCCATTGCAGAGAGCGGGTGGAAAACGCTTTGAATAAAGAGGAAGGTGTGTGGGCCCAGGTGGATCTGAAGGATGGGTCTGCGGTAGTCCGTATGAAAAAGGAACTTTCCAGAGAGGAGCTTGAGCGGATTATCCGCCGTGCCGGATATACGATGACAGGGATGGAAGGAGGTTTGACGCTGTGAAAAACCACAGATTCTGGGCGTGGGCGATGGTGGTATGCCTGTTCATGACATTTTATACAGGGTATAAGCACAAATAAAACAGGCCTGGAAAACAGAGAAAGTACGGAAAAGAACGAATCAGAGGAGGAAATTATAAGATGTTGGATTGTTTAAAATGTATTGACTGGAAGAAGACCGGAATTTTTGCGGCAGGTGTATTGTTTGGAACAGCAGGAATCAAAATTTTGTCCAGTAAGGACGCGAAAAAGGTATATACAAACTGCACGGCAGCAGCACTGCGGGCGAAAAAGTGCGTGATGAAGACAGCAGCCACGATCCAGGAGAATGCAGAGGATATCTATGCGGAAGCGCAGCAGATTAATGAAGAGTGCGAAGCAGCGGAAGCTCCTGTGGCAGATGAGCAGGAGTGAGAAAATAGGTGAAGTTTGTAATCAAGCATGAGATAAAGGGAAGAATCCGCGTCCAGCTCATACAGAGAGAAATGACCTTTGAGGAAGCGGATACTCTCCAATATTATCTGGGCGCTCAGGAGAATGTGACATCGGCCAAGGTACAGCGCAGAACATCCGGCGCGGTTATCTGCTATCAGGGGGACCGGGAAGAAGTCATAAAGCTTTTGAAAGGCTTTCACTATCAGGATATCAAGGTGCCCGACGCGGTGCTTCAGAGCTCAGGAAGAAAAATGGACGAGGAGTACTGGGAAAGGCTTGTGTCGAAAGTAGTGCTCCGGGCAGGCAGCAGGATGTTTCTGCCCTATCCGGTCCGTGCGGCTGCAGCAGCAGTCCGTTCCCTGAAATATCTGCGGCAGGGCCTGAAGACGCTTGCAAAGGGACGCATGGAGGTGCCGGTGCTGGACGCTGCGGCAGTGGGCGTCTCCGTGTTCCGGGGAAATTTTGATACAGCGGGATCGGTTATGTTTCTTCTGGGAGTCGGAGAGATTCTGGAGGAGTGGACTCATAAGAAATCGGTGGGCGATCTGGCCCGCAGCATGTCCCTGAATATCGAAAAGGTGTGGCTGCTCTGCGATGGCCGGGAGGTCCTTGTGGATTCCGCAAAGGTGCAGGAACAGGATCTGGTTGTGGTACATATGGGCAATGTGATTCCCTTTGACGGAACCGTAGAAGAGGGAGAAGCCATGGTAAATCAGGCCTCTCTTACCGGAGAATCCGTTCCTGTGGCAAGAAGCAGAGGCGCTTCCGTCTACGCAGGCACAGTGGTGGAGGAAGGGGAACTGACCATCCGCGTCCGGGTGGGAACCGGCGCCAGCAAGTATGAAAGGATCGCGGCCATGATCGAGGAATCTGAGAAGCTGAAATCCTCTGTGGAAGGCAAGGCGGAGCACCTGGCAGACAGACTGGTACCCTGGACGCTGGCAGGCTCAGCCCTTACCTGGCTTCTGACCAGGAATGTGACCAAGATGCTGGCGGTGCTGATGGTGGACTTTTCCTGTGCCCTGAAGCTTGCGATTCCCATTTCGGTGCTTTCTGCTATTCGGGAAGCGGGCAGCTTTCATATAACGGTCAAAGGAGGAAAGTATCTGGAGGCCGTGGCGGAGGCTGATACCATTGTGTTTGACAAAACCGGAACCCTTACCAAGGCCTGCCCTACGGTGGCAGAGGTGGTGTCCTTTAACGGGGATGATCCGGATGAGCTTCTGCGGCTGGCAGCCTGCATGGAGGAGCATTTTCCCCATTCCATGGCGAAGGCCGTGGTGGACGCGGCCAAAGCCAGAAATCTGCAGCATGAGGAAAGACACCCCAAGGTGGAATATCTGGTGGCCCACGGCATTTCCACTACCATAGAAGGAAAGAAAGCGGTGATTGGAAGCTGGCATTTTGTATTTGAGGACGAAAAGTGCGTGCTTCCGGAAGGCACGCAGGAGAAGTTTGCTTCCCTGCCGCCGGAATATTCTCATCTTTATCTGGCTGTGGAGGGGATGCTGGCAGGCGTGATCTGCATCGAAGACCCGCTGCGGGAGGAAGCCAGGGAAGTGGTACGCGCCCTGAAAGAGTCCGGTATCTCCAAGGTAGTTATGATGACAGGCGACAGTGAGAGAACAGCC
>CALWAV010000090.1 GCA_944375745.1 uncultured Merdimonas sp. | reverse complement strand
CTGCTGTGTCAAGCTGATAGAAGGGTACTTCCTCGTCTGTATTGACGCCATAGCCCGGCACAATGCCGAAGTAGCGCAGTACCACGTAAGCACATGCGGCCAGAGCGGCGATGAGAGCCAGGATAAGACCGATAGTGAGGGCCTTCTGCAGCTTTGTAAGAGAACGCTGGTGGCGCTTCTTCACTGTCTCATAGGACAGGTTCAGAGAATCCGCGATTTCCTTTATGGTCATTCCGTCATAGTATTTCATGCGGATGATGTCAAATTCCTCAGGCTTTAAGGATTGAAGAGCCGCTTCCAGATCCAGGCGTTCCGCGATCGCTTCCCCCATATCGGAAGGCTCAGCCATGTCCGCCGGAGCGTCAGGCTTAGGAAGTTTCCGGTTTTTCCGGTACAGGCTCACAGCCTTCCTGCGGGCGATGGTACAGAGAAAGGCGGCGTAAGAGCCTTTACCGGGCTCATAACGCTCGCTGTGAAGATAAAATTCCAGAAAGGTGTCGTTGACACATTCCTTGATGTCTTCGGGATTTTTCAGACAGGCCGCGGCTGTCTTCCAGACAAGGGCGGCGTACTGTTCCATGAGCTCTTCCGGCGAGGGAAGAGTTGATGCGGCCTTTGAAGAGGCCTGTGCAGAGGAAGCGGCGGCTGATTTTCCGGCATTTTTCATGACAGTTTTTCTCAAATTGTTAAAGTTTACATGTTATCACCAGAATAACACGAAAGCAGCGGAAAAGACAATCATGTAAAGTTTAACAATTCTGCATTGTATGGGAATGATTCTGAAATTGTTAAAGTTCAGGAAGTTGCGGCAGGTTCTGAAAGGGGGTACAGTGGAGAAAGCGGCGCGTCAGATAAAGGCTGATATTCCTGTCTGGATGGAAAGCCCGGCAAAGATTCGGGAAAAGATTTCAGGCATGCCGCGGAATTTACTTTTATTTTTACCAGGAGGAAAAGTGTTATGGTAGTGTTTTTGCTGATACTTGCGCTTGTGTACTTTGGCGGAAGCTATTTTGCTTACAACGGGCTCCGCAGAAAGTACGCGGGAATCATCGGTATTCCGGGTTCTTATTTTATTCTGCTGACGGCGTTCCTTGTGATCGGCCTTATCAGGGGAATCATTAAGGGAGGCTTCGGTGAGACGCCGCTGGAGCTGGTGCTGACGATTGTGATTATGCTGGCGGGGATTGCCTATACGGTGCTGATGATTCTGCGCTGTGAGACGCTGTCGGATAAAATTCTGCTTCCCTTTGCAGCTATTCTGATTGGCTCCGGCTTCTGCATCCGGTTTATTGCGTCCATTGCCTTCCATGTGCCCATGGAGAGCGGGAAGGTGGAAAGCGTGTCTTTCCCGCCGTCTATGCGTGACAGCAGCGGTGATATCTGGGAACTTAAAACTCATAATGATGTCATGGCTGAGTATTATTGCGGAAAAACGGGCGCGCGCAGGGAGTTTGGCGTCGGGGAGTTTTCAAGTGGGATGCCCTTTGGTTTCAGTTGATACGCATGGAACAGGGGTTGTCTGATGTCCCTCAGTTTCCGGGAGGATACTTCCGGAAGCCGGGGGAATTTTTATTACAGAGAGCAGACTGTTAAACTTTACATAGTTGAAGCGTCTGCGAAAAGAAAGTACAGTGTTGGAAACAGAAATGAGGAGGTGCAGCATGGGATTATTGAAAAATCTGTTTAAAAGCAGGCCGGCTCCGGAAGAGAAGCTTTCTGAGGAAGACAGGCTCCGGATGGGCGGGAGGGCCCGCAGCCAGGAAGGCATGGAAGAAAAACCGGCCGGAGAGATGTCGGAGGATGAGAAGCTGAGTTATTGGGGAAGGCTTTGTGAGCTGAACGATCTGGAGGAGCGGCTGCGGAGGCTGGAGGAGCTGGCTGAGTCCGGCTTTGACGCCGCTTGGCTGTCTATGATCGAAGCTTATTTTGCCCAGTCAGATGCCCGCGGAACGGAACCGCCTTTTGAAAGGCTGGAGTACTGTGCCAGAAAGGCGGCGGACGCGGGCCTGGCGGAGGGACACACCCATCTGGGGATGCTCTGCGGAAGCCCGCTGTACGGAGAGCTGGATCCGGAAGGGGCTGCGCGGGAATATCTTCTGGCCATCGAGGGAGGAAGCGAGTCTGCGGCCAGGCTTCTTTTGGACTACTGGAACAGGGAGTTCCATGTGGAGAGATACACGCTGGAGGAAAACAGGGAGCTCACGGCTGTTTTCCACGAAAGCATCCGGGAGGCCATCCGGCCGGAGATCGAGCGTTTAAGCGGCGGGAGCAGCAGGGAAGCCCTGACGGCCTTCGGGCTTTTGTATTTCTACGGCATCTATTTTGAGCAGTCACTGGACAGGGCAAAGGAGTATTTTGTGAAGCTTAACGGGATGGGAAGCGCTCTGGCGCGCAGAATGCTGGCAAATCCGGTCTTTGAGGATGACGATGAGGATGACGGCGAGTAGACGCAGCCGGATTTTTGAGTAAAGCAAGTTCACAGGAGGGTATCAGGTATGGGATTATTTAAAAAGGAACCGCCGGAGAAAAAGGCATACTGGAAGGCTTTTGGAGCTATGATGAAGAAACCGAATGCAGAGACCTTCGCGGCTATGGAGGAGGCCTGCAGGGCCTGGCCGGAAGGCTGGCAGGGATATCTGTTTATGGCTCTTGCCTATGATGTGGCCTGCGCGAAAATTCCCTTTGATCCGGAAAAGGGCGCGGCGTACCATAAGCTTGCGAAGGAAGCCGGAAAAAGGGCCGGAAGCGACTGGCTGGGTGTTTTTTATGAGTGTTATGAGGAGTCTGCGGGAAATTTCCGCCTGAGGGAGGATTATTATCCGCTGACAAAAAATGTCCGCAGGCTGGGGGCTGCCATGCTGTTCAACTACAGCGAGGATGAAAAACATGTGGTCACGGATGTGGCTTTGAAAAAAGATGACGCTTTCTGGAAGGAGCTGCTTATTCATGCAGGAGAAGGCATTCCGACGAAGGGCGGACTATTCAGCAGCCTGCCTGCCGACGTGGTGGAGGCGAACCATCATGCGGAGCCTTTTATCCGATATCTCAACGATTATATGAATAAAAACCTGGAAGAGAAGGATCAACTGAAGGCGGCAGACAAGGTATATAAGCAGTATAACGCGTTTGTAAAGACCGGCAGGGATGAGGTGACGACCCAGACAGAGGATATGTACGGATATATGCTGGGGTATTCGCTTATGATCGGGGGAGGTCCTTATCAGGTCCTGAACGGAAGGCAGGGCTTTTACCAGGATATCCGGATCAATGGCTGGATTACCCTCTGGAAGTCGGCGTACCGGGGCAATATGCCCGCGCTGCACCTGCTGGCGCAGCTTTTTCACACAGAGTGCGCGGAGTTAATCGATTTTGCCTTTTCCAAATCCTACTCCAATGTGGGAAACGCTCACGAGGAAGCCTACTATGAGCTGGTGCTTATGCTGGAAGCGGCTGCAAAGAACAGAGATGAGGACGCGGACCGTATTCTGGCGGATCTGGTCAGGAAATAAGCTATGGCAGAGAAAGAAGAATTAAAACAGGCGGCTTTTTCCCTGGGAATGACGGAGCTGAGAGGACGGCTTCTCTATGACCGTTACCGCCGGGGAATGGAAGGCGCCACAGAAGAAAATCTGGAAAGAATCGCCGCGGAACGGGAAGAGGAATGCCGGAGAGTTAATCAGATCCGGCAGTCTGTCCCGGGAATCGAAGGAAAAAGCTACTGGTGGGATCTGCCCTATGAGATCAAAAATCCGCCGGGAAAGTTTGAGGGCGTCTTCGCCATGCAGGAGGGAATCTATTCGGAGCAGGATGACTTCAGTGAAGCCTGCGGCGTGACGCTGATCAGAAACGACAGCAGTTTCCTGGTTTCCGATGTGCTGTCCTCCTACTTTTCCTATTCGGATTATGTGGCGCTGTATGCGGACCGGAAGAGGATGAAGGCACAGCTTACTTCGCCTGTGACGATGAAAGCGATTCTCTGTGCCCGGGAGGAGCAGCCGCCCAGACAGGTGACGGGGCTGAAAGAGCCGCCTCCGCCCTTTATCGCGGAGCAGAGCTATGATTACTGGTACCTGCAGCGGGAGATCCGATCCATCGCAGGCAGTCTGCCCGGTGAACTGCAGGCTTTTGAAGAAAGGCGTGACAATTTCGAGCGTTTTGTAAACAGCAGTTTCTATACTAATGAAGAGCGCTGGATGCGGGGAGAGATGAGCAATGAGTCCTACTACACCTCAGAGCTGTACCGGGATCTGCGCAGGGCGGAAATCAGAGAGAAAGCCGAGGCACAGATATCCGCCATGGAATGGAAGCTGCATCAGCTTAGAGTAAAGGAAAGGCAGATTGACTCTGAAAGAAAACGGTATGATTTCTACCGGGTGAAGGCGGGGCTTGGCAGTGATATTGTCATGCATCTGATGCGGTGCGGATACGCCTTTTATCTGGATGGGGAACTGGTGGGCATCGTGATCGCGAAAGGGCCGGTGATGGTATTCCGGGTCCGCCACCGTGGAGATGTTTCTCCCTATGATATTTTCGGGGATGTCAGCGAGATGCGGGAGACGGAGTATCAGATTCCCGATCCGGGAAGTCTGCTTCCATTCATTGCGGCGGAATACTCCGGAAAAATGAAGCCCTATTCCGTGCTGTCCACACGTCCGAAGAACGCTTCGGATGAGCTCTGGAGATACTGGGCGGAATTAAGATTCGCGGGCCTGATCAGTTCCTGACGTTCCAGGCGGCGGCAGGCCTGCGGAGCGCGGCTTCGGAAAAGGAATTAGAGTGTGAATCTGGGAAAAAGAACTCCGGCGTCAGCAGTCCTGCTGGCGCCGGAGTTTATGCAAGGCTCTCTGGTGACGCTTTTTTACTGTCTCATAGGGAAGCTCTAAAGAAGCGGAGATTTCTCTGATTGTCATGCCGTCGAAATATTTCATACGGATAAGTTCGGCGTCCTTCGGCTTCAGAGAGGCGATGGCTTCTTCCAGATCCAGACGCTGGGCGATTTTTTCCGCCATATCATTAGGGGCCGGAAATTCTTCCAGAGCCAGCCTTTTTTCTGCGGTTCCGGAAACCGCGCCGGGTGTCCGCCGGAAGCCGGGATTTGCAGAGACGGACGGGAAACCGGAAGAAAGAATAAGGTTTTTCCGGTACTTGTCTATGGCTTTGTTGCGGGCGGCGGCCGAAAGAAAGGCGGCGTAAGAGCCTTTTTCCGGGTCATAGCGTTCACTGTGCAGGTACAGCTCGCAGAAGGTATCGTTGACGCACTCCTGGATGTCGTCAGGATTGTCAAGATAAGCGGAGACAATTTTCCAGATCAGAGGGCCATACTGCCGGAACAGTTCTGCAGGATCCGGCAGTCTATTCTTTTTTGAATCACTCATAACACATTTCCTCAGGTTCCATTCGCGGCAGAATGTCCTAAGCATGACATGAAAGGAAAGGTGTCTCAACATTCTAAACTTTAACAGTTTCTGGCTTTTTGTTTATTCCAGCGATTTGAAATACATAAAGCGAAAACAGGGCAGCCTGTTTTTTACAAAATAGGCGTCCAGCCTCCGGTAACAGTTCAGAAACCACAGACGCGCGCTTTCCGGGCCCTGTGCGCGCTTCAGATTCTCATAGGCCGGCAGGATGCCCAGAAGAAGACGATCCAGATACCCGCCTCCGCTCAGAGTGTGATTCGGAGTCAGCGGCAGATAACCGAAAAAGGAAAGCTGTTCGTTCAGCCATGCCGCACTCAGATCAGGGAGGCCCAGAATAATCAGGTGCCGGATCATGGTCTTCCGGGGAATTTCCCCCAAAAGCTTCAGGTTCCGCTTCAGCTCCATGTCGTAACGGATGCTGTAAATATGCTTTTCCCAGAAAGAAGACATGGGCTCCTGACAGATATACTGCAGGGCGTCCACATAATACAGATGACGCAGGCTGCTTAAAGGGCTTCCCTCTGAAAGCCGGATTCCATTTAGATGAGCTGGAGGCTGGCTGGACATGCGGTCCAGATAGCCGGCTGCCAGTTCTTCCAGCCGAAGACGGCGTTCCCAGTAAAGCCGGTCCTGTCTGGAGGGCGCTGTCAGATAGAGATCTCTGGATTTGTCAAGCCAGGCAGTCAGAAGCCAGGCGGCTTCCTGCGGCGGCAGCTCCAGCGCCTCCGCGAAGGCCATGGCAGTGCCCCGGTTCGCCGGAATGTGATGTCCGGTCCTCCAGTAACGGATTTTCAGAGTGCTGCTGGCGCTCTCAGGCGGCCTGCCGTGGATGCGCTCATAGATCAGCGCGTCCATCCCGGCTCGGGAAAGGCCTTTCTTTTTCCGCTCTTCTTCGTATAAAAGCTTAAGCCGGCGGACTTCCGGCCGTTCTCCATGGCTGGCTTTTATACATTCCTTTGCCAGATCCCGTATTTTTTCACAGCTTCGTACTTCCTCCGGAGAAATAAACTGATGCGGCATAACTGCTCTCCCTCTTTTGTTTTCAGCGCCAGACAGAAAAAGGATTCCTGCTGTATTCCGCGCTGATATCCCTCTATAAAAAGGATTCGCAGAAAACAGGCGGAGGGGGACAAAGAAAAACGAAAAAGTCTATTTTATTGAGAGGCATCCAGAAGTTTGGTATAATGATAAAAACGGAACTGTGGCAGCTGGAGGAGGTGTGAGTCTGCCGGGACGGCGGCAGCGATGCAGGGGGTGATACGGAATGATTTAAAGAAATACGGGTAGCGCTGCCGGATCTTACCGCCGGCTTTCCCGTTTTTACGAAAGGTTGCGGAACGTTTCGATTTTGATTATAATAGTCATGTAATTGCAGATCATTTTGGCAGTTCAGCCGGGCAATTTTACAAAATGTTAAGAAAAGCCCAATCAAATGTTAAAGAATATCGATTACAATAGCAAAGGTATGACAGAATCATGCACTATGATAATATGGAACCCGCTGTGTTCTTAAGCCGGCCGAACCGGTTTGTGGCTTATGTGGAACAGGCGGGCAGGCAGGAAGTCTGCCATGTGAAAAACACCGGGCGGTGCAGAGAACTTCTGATTCCGGGAGCAGAGCTGTATGTTCAGAGGTCGGAGAATCCGGACCGGAAGACGGCTCTGGATCTGATTTCCGTGAAAAAGGGCACTGAGTGGGTGAATGTGGATTCTCAGGCGCCAAACAAAGCCGCGGCAGAGTGGCTGGCCGGAGGCGGCCTGGGAACGAAAGAAATTTTCATCCGTCCGGAATATAAATATGAAAATTCCCGATTCGACTTTTATCTGGAGGCAGAAGGGCGGAAGGGTTTTATGGAGGTCAAAGGAGTGACCCTGGAGGAGGACGGCACCGCCCGCTTCCCGGACGCGCCCACTGAGCGGGGCGTAAAACATATCCGGGAACTGATGCGCTGTCTGGACGCCGGATATGAGGCCTATATCCTTTTCGTGATTCAGATGAAAGGCGTCCATTCGTTCGAGCCCAATGACCGAACCCATCCGGCTTTTGGAGAGGCGCTTCGGGAAGCCGCCGGAAAGGGTGTGCGGATTCTGGCTTATGACTGTCTGGTAAAGCCGGATGAAATGACGATAGATCAGAGAATCGAGGTTCACTTATAAATGGAACAGCTGCAGGAGTTACAGGAAATCACTGCGCCCCTTCTTGCCTGGTACGGCGGCCACGCCAGGGTCCTGCCCTGGAGGGAACATCCGTCTCCTTACCGGGTATGGGTCTCGGAGATCATGCTGCAGCAGACCCGGGTGGAAGCCGTAAAGCCCTATTTTGAGCGCTTTATGGAAGCGCTTCCAAGAATTCGGGATCTGGCGGAGGCGCCGGAGGACAGGCTGCTGAAGCTCTGGGAAGGACTTGGATATTACAACCGGGTGCGGAACATGCAGAAGGCTGCCCGCATCCTTGTGGAAGAATGCGGCGGGGAGATGCCAGCCGATTACGATGTCATTCTGTCTCTGCCCGGAATCGGAAGTTACACGGCAGGAGCTATCGCTTCTATCGCTTTTGGTATGAGAAGGCCCGCAGTGGACGGCAATGTGCTCAGAGTCCTCTCAAGGCTTGAGAAAAGCTATGAAGATATTCTGAAGCAGTCCGTCCGCCGGAAGTTTGAAAAAGAGGTTCAGGAGATCATCCCGGAAGGAAGGGCAGGAGATTTTAACCAGTCTCTGATCGAACTGGGAGCTATCGTCTGCGTACCCAACGGAGCGCCAAAATGCGGGGAATGTCCTCTGGAAAAGCTCTGCAGAGCCCATGCGGAGGGAGTGGAACTGGAACTTCCGAAAAAAACTCCGCCGGCGAAGCGGAAGATTGAAGATAAAACGGTACTGGTTCTCGTTTCAGATAACAAAGCCGCTCTGCATAAGAGACCGGAAAAGGGGCTGCTGGCAGGACTTTACGAGCTGCCGAACCTGGAAGGCCATCTGGGGCGGGAAGAGGTCCTGGAGTATGTAAAAAAACAGGGGCTTTCTCCCATACGGATTCAGAAGCTGCCCGGAGCCAAGCATATTTTCAGCCATATCGAATGGCATATGGCCGGGTATGCGGTGAAGGTGGAAGAACCGGCTTCGGAACAGAACCGGCAGAATGAATTCTTTTTTGTGGAAAAGAAACAGATGGAAGAAATCTATTCGATTCCGGCGGCCTTTTCCGCTTATACAAAGTATTTCAGAGAACGGTATTAGCGCTGGCAGATAAAGGCGTGAATGGCTTTCTGCCTGCCGGCGTAAAATATAAATACGAAAGAGAGTCACTTGAGTGACGGGAAACGAATGACATGAGGAGGAAACCATGAAGCTGTTATCTGTTGCAATTCCATGCTATAATTCCGAGGCTTATATGCGAAACTGTATCCATTCGCTTCTTGTGGGCGGAGAGGAAGTAGAAATCATTATTGTGGATGACGGGTCCAAGGATGGGACAGGGGCCATAGCTGATGAATACGCTCAGAAATATCCCACGATTGTAAAGGCGGTCCACCAGGAGAACGGAGGACACGGAGAGGCTGTCAATACGGGAATTAAGAATGCCACAGGTCTCTATTTTAAGGTTGTGGACAGTGACGACTGGGTGTCTATCTCCGCCTATAAAGAGATTCTGAAGACCCTGAATCAGCTGGCAGGGGCCAGGCCCTCTGTGGATATGCTTATCAGCAATTTTGTCTATGAAAAGGAAGGTTCCAAGCACAAAAAGGTTATGAGCTACCGCTCGGCTTTTCCGCAGAACCGGGTGTTTACCTGGGATGATGTGAAGTTCCTCCACAAGGGACAGTATATTCTCATGCATTCCGTTATTTACCGCACGAAGCTTCTGCGGGAATGTGGACTGGAGCTGCCGAAGCACACCTTTTATGTGGATAACATTTTTGTATATCATCCCCTTCCCTATGTGAAATACCTGTATTATCTGGACGTGAATTTTTACCGGTATTACATTGGCCGTCAGGATCAGTCGGTCAATGAAAGCGTGATGATCGGCCGCATTGATCAGCAGATAAAAGTCAACAAGCTCATGATCGATGATTACAAGCTCAGCGATCCCCGGCAGATTCCCAACAGAAAGCTGCGCCATTACATGAAAAATTACCTGGAGATCATCATGGTGGTATCCTCCATCATAGCCATCCGTTCCGGCACGGAGGAAAACCTGCAGAAGAAGTATGAACTCTGGAAATACTTAAAGAAGAAGGACAGAAAGGTTTATTACGAACTGAAATGGGGAATCCTTGGACGGACCATGAATCTTCCGGGCAAGAGCGGAAGAAAGATTTCGGAAGTAGCCTATAAGATTGCGAACCGGTTTGTGGGATTCAATTAAAA
>CALWAV010000089.1 GCA_944375745.1 uncultured Merdimonas sp. | reverse complement strand
CGGTACGCTACCCCTCCACGGGGCGCATACCGCCTTTTCTTGTTATCCAGCTCTCTGGCTGTATCGGTTGAGCAAAAGTCAGCGTGGGATTGGTGTGGTATCTTTATCTAAGTGATACCCCGGTTTCGTAATTGGAGACAGTCTGCCGGCTTACGAACAGCTTCTCTGCCAGGTCATCCTGAGTCATATGTTTGCTGTTTCTCAGCCTTCGAATATTTTTCCCTATATTTGCCATATGCCTTCCTCCCTCCTGAGTTCTCAGCTTTTTCGTAATTAAAGTGTATAACGAAAGGACTGAAAAGTCACGCAAAGAAGCTTTGCAGGTGAAAAATTCCTTGCATATCTCCCCTTACAGGTTTATAATCCCTTTAGAATATGGTTAATTCTTCAGGGCAGGGTGAAATTCCCGACCGGCGGTAAAAGTCCGCGACCCGCCTTCGGGCGGCTGAACCGGTGAGTGCGGCAGCAGGAAAAGACAGCTGCGGCAGAAATTCCGGTACCGACAGTAAAGTCTGGATGAGAGAAGAAAACGAAGCTTTATCAGCTTTGCTTTTGTCCTGAGCATGATCCCATGCTCAGGTTTTTTTGTGCCTCTGCTGCTGCAGGACAGAATGCAGAAACAGGAACTTCCGGTAGCAGGAGCGCAGATGAAGAATTATCCTTTCTGTATCCTACGGCACAGGCCGCAGGTAATATTTTGATTACTGAAGGGAGAAAGAAAGTATGTCAAAGTTGCTTCAAAGTGTAATGGAAAATCTGGAGTTTTTGGCTGTGTGCCTGCTGATTGTGGTGGCGATCTTTGTGATAGCGGGCATAACGGAAAAAGGGCTTCGTAAAAAGAATGCCATGCCCCGCAGCAATACCGGCGTGCGCCGGGTCGCTATCGTGGGTGTGTTTTCGGCCATCGCGGCGGTGCTGATGTATTTTGAACTGCCTCTGTGGTTTGCGCCCAGCTTCTACGAGCTGGATTTCAGCGAGATTCCTGTAATGATCTGCGCTTTTGCCATGGGGCCTGTGGCCGGAGTGGCGGCGGAGCTGTGCAAGGTTCTCCTGAAGCTGGTGCTGAAGGGAACCACGACGGCTTTCGTAGGAGATTTCGCGAATTTCGTAGTTGGCTGCGCCTTTGTACTTCCGGCTTCCATTGTCTACTATATAAAGAAGACCAGAAAAATGGCTATCGGAGGTCTTGCGCTGGGAACAGTGATCATGACTATCTTTGGCAGCGCGTTCAATGCATTTTATCTGCTGCCCAAATTTGCGGAGCTGTATGGCATGTCCATGGAAGCAATCATTGGAATGGGAACCGCCATTAACGGCAGCATCGACAGCGTGTGGTCACTGGTGTTTTACGCAGTAGTGCCCTTTAATATTCTGAAAGGACTGATTATTTCCGTGGTCACTATGCTGCTTTATAAGCATATCAGTCCGATTTTGAAAAAACACTGAGGTGTCCGATTGTCCAATTCCCGGTAGACAGCGGCAAAATGAGTGTGCTATAATGGAAGCCGCAGAAAACGGCTGAAAAGAGGGGTCAGAGCTTCGCTGCTGGCTCCTTTTTGGAGAGTAAATATATGATAACAGAGACATTTTCAGAAAAAGAGACCAGGGAGCTGGGAGAACGGCTTGGGCGGAACGCGGTTCCGGGAAGCATCTATACTCTGACAGGAGATCTGGGGACGGGAAAGACCGTCTTTACCCAGGGATTCGCCAGAGGACTGGGAATTTCGGAGCATGTGAACAGCCCGACCTTTACCATTGTACAGGAATACGATGGAGGGCGGCTTCCCTTCTATCATTTTGATGTGTACCGGATCGGGGATATCGAGGAGATGGACGAGATCGGGTACGAGGACTATTTTTATGGAGACGGAGTCTGCCTGATTGAGTGGGCTGAATTGATAGAAGAGCTTCTCCCGGAACGGCGGACGGAAGTCCGTATTGAAAAGGATCTGGAAAAAGGCTTTGATTACCGGAAAATTACGGTGGAGGAGATAGAATGAAAATACTGGCGCTGGACAGCTCGGGACTGGTGGCTTCCGTGGCTGTGGTGGAGGATGACGGAGTAAACGGGAATCTTCTGGCGGAATATACAGTGAATTACAAAAAGACCCATTCGCAGACGCTGCTGCCCATGCTGGATGAGATTGCGCGTATGATAGAACTGGATCTGAATACTATAGACGCGATTGCGGTAGCAGCAGGCCCCGGGTCCTTTACCGGACTCCGGATAGGCTCAGCCACGGCCAAGGGGCTGGGACTTGCCCTGAATAAACTTCTGGTGCATGTGCCCACTGTGGACGCGCTGGCTTATAACCTGTACGGAACAGACCGGGTGATTTGTCCGCTGATGGACGCCCGCAGAAACCAGGTCTATACGGGAATCTATGAATTTCGAGAAAATGAGCTTTCCGTTATTGAGCCCCAGATGGCAGTGGGAATTGATGTGATTGCCGGAAAACTGAGGGAGCTCGGCCGGGAAGTGATATTCCTGGGAGACGGTGTGCCGGTGTTCCGGGAGGTTCTCACGGAGCAGCTGATGACTGGCCAGAAATTTTCTTTTGCCCCGGCTCATCTGAACAAGCAGAGAGCGGGAGCGGTGGCGGCCCTGGCGGTTTCCTATGTGCGGGCCGGCAGAGTGGAGACCGCTGCAGAGCATAAGCCGGATTATCTCCGCCCTTCCCAAGCTGAGCGGGAACGGGCAGAGAAGGAAAAGGCGGCGGCAGAGAAAGCCGGGCAGGAAAAGACCGGGCCGGAGAACGGAGAAAAGGAACAGGAAAATCTCCATGGATAAACTGGTGGTCCGGCCTATGCAGGAACAGGATCTTCCGCAGGTCTGCCGGATAGAAGCGGAAGCTTTTTCCGCGCCATGGTCAGAGAAGAGCTTTCGGGACAGCCTTGCTCTTTCCTACGCCTGTTTCCTGGCGGCGGAATATGAAGGACAGATCGCCGGTTACTGCGGCTTCTATCAGAGCGCAGAGGAAGCAGAGATTACCAATGTGGCAGTGAAAAAGGAGCTTCGCGGACAGGGCATAGCAAAACGCATGCTGCAGGAGCTGCTGCGTACAGGCAGAACCCGGGGGGCCTCGGCGTTTCTGCTGGAGGTAAGAGCAGGAAACCGGCCGGCCATTCATTTATATGAAGGTCTGGGCTTTGAGCGGGCGGGCCTGCGCCGGAATTTCTATGACAAGCCCCGGGAAGACGCTGTAATCATGTGGAAGCGATTCCCTCTATCCGAATAAAAAATAATTTTGTAAGATATTCACGTAACAGACAGCAGCAGCCGCGCTGGTTCGCGGCGTCCGAATTCAGGGAGGAGAAGCAGGATGCGTGAGTATAAGAATAAAGAAGCAAGAGAACTGGACAGGATTGTCTGCAATGGCTGCGGCCGGGTGATCGCGGTCAGAAAGGGGATGCCCATGGAGGGAGTCTTTTCTGTGCGGCAGGTCTGGGAATATATGTCCGGAAAGGATGGAGAGGTGGACTGTTTCGACCTCTGCGAGGAGTGCTATGACAGAATGACTGGGCAGTTCCGGATCCCCCTGACCAGAACAGAGCAGGCAGAGCTTTTGTAAAACAGCTCTGCACACAGGATATAGAAAGAAAGAAGTCCGGAGATCGGAACACTCGGATCGGCCGGATACGGTGGT
>CALWAV010000088.1 GCA_944375745.1 uncultured Merdimonas sp. | reverse complement strand
ATGTTTTGTAAAGACGTCCGTGTCCGGCTTTTACGGAACATGTAAAGATAAAATCAGTATGAATGATCATTTTGGAGGTGTACGGATTGGCTAACATCAAGTCTGCAAAGAAAAGAGTTCTGATTGCTGAGACCAGAACCGCAAGAAATAAGGCAATCAAATCTGAGGTTAAGACTGCGATTAAGAAAGTGGATGCTGCAGTAGCTGCAAAAGACGCAGAGACAGCAAAGGCATGCCTGAAGGCTGCTATCTCTGTTATGAGCAAGGCTGCTTCCAAGGGAGTATATCACAAGAATACAGTTTCCCGGAAGGTTTCCCGTCTGACCAAGGCTGTCAACAGCATCGCTTAATTCAGATTCAGATAAACAAAAGGCGCCCAATACCGTCAGTTGGGCGCCTTTTTTATACATCGGAGTAATTTTTTCATGAGGTGAGCTTTATGAAAATGCTGGCAGAAGATATTAAAAACAGAAATTTCAAAACCTCCTATCTTCTCTGCGGAGAAGAGGCTTATCTGCGGAACCAGTACAAAAACCGAATGAAAGACGCGCTGGTGGAACCGGGAGATACCATGAACTTTTCCAGGTTTGAGGGAAAGGGCATCGACCCGGCAGAAATCATCAGTCTGGCTGAGACGCTTCCCTTTTTCGCGGAGCGCCGGCTGATTCTCATCGAGGACAGCGGCTTCTTCAAAAACAAATGTGATGAGCTGGCAGATTACATCCCGAAGATCCCGGATACCGCCTGTATTCTCTTTGCGGAGACAGAAGTGGATAAACGGAACCGGCTGTACAAGGCCGTACAAAAATATGGACGGGTGACAGAATTTCAGCTCCAGGATGAACGCACTCTGATGAAATGGATTCTGGGCACCCTGAAAAAGGAAAAGAAAAATGTGACAGAGGCTGCCCTGCGGCTTTTCCTGGAATATACCGGTTCAGATATGGAAAATATTCATATGGAACTGGAAAAGCTTTTAAGCTACACTGCCGGCCGGGATGTGATTACCCCGGAGGATGTGCGGGAAATCTGCACCATGCAGACCACCGGGCAGATTTTTGAGATGATCCGGGCCATCGCGGAGAAAAAGCAGCGCCTGGCCCTGGATCTCTACTACGATCTTCTTGCCCTGAAAGAGCCTCCCATGCGTATTCTCTTTCTCATCGCCCGGCAGTTCAATCAGCTTCTGCTTGTAAAAAGCCTGGCTGCCAAAGGCATGGACCGGTCCGCCATCGCCTCCCGCGCCCAGGTGGCCCCTTTTGTGGCCGGCCGTCTGATGACCCAGGCCAGAAGCTTTACCCTCCCGCAGCTGGAAGAGGCTGTAAGAGACTGTGTAAAAGCTGAGGAGGCTGTCAAGACGGGACGGATGACCGATGTGCTCAGCGTGGAGCTTCTGATTGTGCAGTACAGCGCCTGAGCGGACAGAATGCTTCCGTCCGGAAGCTTCTGCCATCGCTTCTCACTGTCAGAGCTCCCCAGTCCTTTGTGGCCAGAATCCCGCTTCCCGCCTGCGCAAGCCTCTCCAGAGTCTCCTGATGGGGATGGCCATAGGAATTGTCCTCCCCGCAGGAAATCAGGGTCAGCTCAGGCGATGCGGCCGCCAGCCATTCCGCCGAGCTGGAAGTGCTGGAGCCGTGATGTCCGGCTTTCAGCACTTGGCAGTCTGTGATGTCTCCATTTTCCAGTATCTTTTGTTCTCCCCCATTGCCCAGATCTCCTGTCAGAAGCAGGGCAAATTCTTTGTATACAAACCGGAGGACCACAGAAGCCCCATTGGTATCCCCATACTCCTCTCCCCATTCCGGGTAAAGGCATTCCAGTTCCCCGGAATCGTCTTTCAGAACAGTTCCCCGCATGATCGTTTTTACTTCCGTTCCCGCAGCCTGGGCCAGCCTGGACAGTTCCTGCCCCTTTTCTTCCTGGAGCGCCTGTTCCGACAGAAGAAGGGTCTTAACCTGCAGACTTCCCGGACGCGTGCTCTGCTCCAAAATCTCCCTGATTCCTGATATATGATCTTCATCCATATGCGTTGCAATCACATAATCCAGTGTTCCTGTTCCAGATGCCTTCAGAAAAGGCAGAATCCGATAAGTTCCCACCTTTGACACGCTGGTGCTTCCCCCGTCCACCAAAATGGACGTACCTGCTTTTGTGCGCAGAAACAGCGCGTCTCCCTGTCCCACATCCAGCATGGTAAACTGAAACCCTCCCGAAAACCGTACAAGCAGAAGCAGATTCAGCAAAACCAGCCCTGCCGCGCTGAAAATCCGTTTCCTTTTCAGATATGATTCCGGCCGTTTTTCTTCTTCCTCCCCTTCCTCTTCTCCCAGAGCAGCTGCCCGGGCAATTCGTTTTTTCCGAAGCTCTCTGACCCGGAGACGCCAGAGCAGAAAACCGCCCAGGCTGAGATAATAGAAGGCCAGCTGCCAGTCTTCCGGTTTTCCACAGTGAAGCACTGAACCAGGCAGACTTAAAGAAAAGCTTCCCAGTCTTTCATAAAGCTCCATAATCAGAGAACAGAAGAGCGCCGGGATCTTTGCCAGGCCAGGCGAGGCGAAGCTCAAGGCCACAGCCAAAATTCCGGAAAACATCAGCGCAGTCATCAGGGGAATTACCGCCAGATTCAGGGGCACAGAATAAAGGGGAATTTCACAGTAGAAGCTCTCCACCATTGGAAGGGTCATCAGCTGCACAGAAAGGCTTAAAAGAATCCCCTGCAGCTTCTTTTTCCGGATGGGAAACAGCTCCAGCAGCGCCGGATAGACAAGCCCGATACCCAGTACGGCCCCAAAGGAGAGCAGAAAAGAGGCGCTTTTTGCGTACAGAGGCTGTTCAGCCAAAAGCAGCAGGGCCGCAAAGGCCAGAGAGGTCAGCATATCATAGCTTTTTCCAAATAAATCTGCCGCCACAGACAGCAGAAACATGATTACCGCTCTGGCTGTGGAAGTGCTCATCCCGGTCAGGACTCCATAAGACAGTACAAGCAGCATGGAAGGAATGCCGGATGCCCAGAAGGGAAGGCCGGCTCTTCGAAGCAGACGGTAGAGGGTCATCCCGAAGATCGATACATGAAGGCCGGAAATGGCCAGAAGATGGGACATGCCGCTTTTCTGATAAATTTCCTTTGTCTCATCAGACAGATCCGTCTTGTCGCCCAGCAGCATGGCTCCGATCACGCCTCTGTACTTTTCTTCAAAAAGAGCTCTGCATCTGCTGCTTAAGTTTTCCCTGAGCCGGTAAAAAAACTGTGGGACGGTGCGTATTTTTCCATCCTCCAGTACAGCCTCCTCCGCGTAGCAGAACAAAACAATCTTCTTTGTCTGATAATAGAGGCGGGCGTCAAACTGGCCCGGATTCGCCGGCCTTTCAGGCTCTTTCAATTCAAAATCTTTTTCAATGCGTATGGTATTGCCGATAGAAAATGTGGTTTCGGCATCGAAATATACCAGAATGATTCCGGTATCAGATAGATTCGTATGTTTCAGACTGACGGCTTTTCCGCCCGGGTCAATCCCGCAGATTTCCCCGGTAAGCGCTTCCGGGCTTCCCCTGCCTTCCGGCAGAGGGGAAGCCTTCATCCAGATCTCTGCCGGAAGGAGCAGAAGGAGAAGCGTCAGGAAAAAAGCCGCCAGACACAAAGGTCTTTTTTTCATTCTTCCTCTATAATATCCAGATTTCGTTCAAAAACAGTGTCAAACCGAATGCTTTCCCGGTAAACCAGATTGGTCTCACCGTTGATCAGAATCTGCACTCTGCTGATTCCCGGAATGGCTGTCAGTGAATTGACAATGGAATAAATCGGCACTGCCTCTGTCACGTTATAGCCCTGGCTCAGGAAACCATTGTCCAGATTTACATAGCAGATTCCATCTTTTGTGGATATACTGATCAGTTTCGTCTCCGACGGAATAGCCGGATATGCGTCATCTGTAATCGGACCGCTGATTAACTGCTCAACCACAAGCCTCTCCAGGGGAATATTGCTGCTGTAGCTGATATTTACGGTCTCTCCCACCAGCTTATCCCCGCTTTGATTTGCAAAATACAATGTGGTGGTCGTCACTGCGTAATCATCTGCCGTACTTCCCGGATCATCCACGAAGCTGTCCGCGTTCATAGGCCCTACCGGCGTCTCTGTGGAATCCATCAGCGGATTGTCCCCCACCAAGAAAGAGACATACTCCACCTCGGGAATCTGGCACAGAGTCTTCACCACTGCCATCCGGGTAAGAATTTCCCTGGTCACAGCCATCTCCCGGTAAGCGATGCTGAAATGAAGACTCAGCTGCCCGCTGTCAAGCTCATAGGAAGCCACATTCACCTCCGGCGTAAGAACCTCCTTCAGATCCGCGTCTGCCGGAGCTGTGGAAAGCTGCCCCAGAAGTTCTTCTGTCAATTCCTCCGCCGTAGTTCCCGCCGGTTCATAATCTACAGGCTCCACCGCCGTCTCGCCTTGATTCAGATAATAGATTTGATAACCTTCCCCGCTTTCCTGCGCTGTATCCTGCCGGCTGCTTCCGCAGCCTGTCAGAAGCCCTGCCAGAAGCAGCAGAGCCAGGAAACAGAATTCTCCGGTCCGTCCTGCTTTTCTCGCCTGTTTCATGAAAAGGAAACACCTCCCAAACTGCTTTTCCGCGCAAATCCCCCGCCTTCTCCTGTCATGCAATATAATTCAGAGGTATCCGGACAGAGAATGTGGTCCCTTCTCCCAGCTGGCTGGATACTTTAATAGCGCCCTTATGTACAAGGACTGCGCTTTTTGCTATGGCAAGACCAAGTCCTGTCCCGTCAATCTCATTGGAATGAGACTTATCTACCCGGTAAAACCGCTCAAAAATGAAATCCAGAGACTCCTCCGGGATACCCATGCCGGAATCCATTACCTTCACATAAAAGAATTTATGGTCCGCGTCCAGGGATACATGGACCCATCCATTTTCCTTATTATACTTGATTGCATTTTCCACCAGGTTCGTAAAGGCAAGCGTAAGGCGTCCTTCATCCACCTCCGCCGTCACCGGCCGGAAGCTTTCCAGAACCATCTCAATATTCTTTTTGGAAGCAATCGGCCGCAGTCTTTTTAAAATCAGCTCCAGCAGATCATTGATATCTACCGGCTCGATATTCAGGCTGGCAGCTTTTTTATCCATCTTAACCAGAGAAAGCAGATCCGTAATAATCTTATTTTCCCTCTCGATTTCTTCCGCAATATCGCCCATAAACTCCTTATACAGCTCCACCGGCGCTTCCTCCTGCATCAGCAGGGAATCCGCAAGCACCTTCATGGATGCCAGAGGCGTCTTCAGTTCATGGGACACATTGGAGACAAATTCCTGCCTGGATTCATCCAGCACCCTCATCTGAGTGACAATTTTATTGAACTCCTCAGAGATCTGTTCCGTCTCCGTATAATTTTTTACAGCCAGATCTTCGCTGGAATGGCCGCTGGAAATCTCATGAAGTCCCGCCCGGATCCGATCCACCGGACGTACCAGAAGATGGGATATAAGAATAGCCAGTGCCGTCACAAGAATTCCGTATACCAGAAAGAAGACAGCGGCATTTCCGGTAAGCGCCTCCGTGCCTGAGGTTATACTGTCAGTGGGCACACTGGCCAGCAGAGCCCCCTGTACCGGAGCGTCATTTCCTTCTTTGGACAGAGAATCACTCTGCCTCACCGGAATGGCAATTTCTATATATCCCTGATCTGTAATATGATTTGTCGTCTCCCCTTTGAAACAGCGGATCACTTCTTCCGAAGCCACAAACCGATCCTCAATCAGATCATAGGTGTCCTTGACTGCCCGGAAATCCTGATCCACAATCACAATCCGGCCGTCATATACACTGGCAAGCTGGGTAAGCTCTCCATCTATGAGATCAGAGGAAGGCTCTTCAAGATAATGATAGTTCAAAAGCTGATTAGCCAGAATACTGCACTGATTCTGTAACTCCGTGCTTCTGGACTGCAGCGCCCTGGAATGGTTGCTTCCCAGAAGACTGACTGCCATAAGGGCCATCGGAATCCAGCCTGCGGCCAGAAGCATCAGGAGAATTCGAAATTTCAGACTCTTCAGATATGTAAAAATAATTCTATGCCTGGAAATAATACCCAACTCCCCACTTTGTATGAACATATTTCGGTTCACTCGGATTTGTCTCAATCTTTTCTCTCAGCCGCCGGATATGCACATCCACAGTCCGCACATCTCCGGGATATTCATATCCCCATACTGTATTCAAAAGATTTTCTCTGCTGTACACCTTGCCGGGATTGAGAGCCATCAGCTCCAGAAGATCAAATTCTTTCGCAGTCAGATTAATCTCCCGTCCGGCAATAAACAGACGGCGGCTGTCCAAATCCATCTTCAGATCCGCAGCCTCCACAATCTTGCTCTTCTGCTCTTTCTCCGGCCGTCCGGTACGGCGCATGATAGCTTTAATTCTTGCCTTGAGTTCCAGGATATTAAAGGGTTTTGTAATATAATCATCCGCTCCGTATTCCAGACCCAGGATCTTGTCCATATCCTCCCCTTTGGCCGTCAGCATTATAATCGGCATATTGGAAAACTCGCGAATCTGCTGGCATACCTCAAAACCGTCCAGCTTTGGAAGCATCACATCCAGAAGGACGATATCGTATTCCTTCGCCTTCGCGTACTCCAGCGCTTCCTCCCCGTCATACGCGCAGTCTACTTCCATACCTTCCTGCTCCAGGCTGAAACGCAGTCCTTTCACAATCAGTTTTTCATCATCTACTACCAATACTTTTTTTCCCATGCTTCCCGCCTCTGTTATTCTATTCTGCTATACTGTGATTTGATCCTTGATTTTCTGAAAAACGCCTTCCTTGATTCCAGGAATCTCCATCAGCTCCTCCGGCTCCTTGAATCCTCCATGCTCTTCCCGGTAATCCAGGATCGCCCGGGCCTTTGCCTCTCCCACCCCGGAGAGCGTCATAAGCTCTTCCGCCGAAGCCGTATTGAGATTCACAAGACCGGCCTGCGCTTCCGCTTCTTCCTCTTTCAGTTCCTCAGCCTGTTCCCGGGAAGGAACCTCTATCTTCTGTCCGTCGCTTACGGGTTCAGCCAGATTCAACCAGGTATCTGATGCCTCTTCCGTCATGCCGCCTGCTGCCTCAACAGCATCCACAATACGGCTTCCTTCCGGCAGCTCATAGACACCCGCTGCTTCCACTTCTCCGCAGACATAGACAAAGACGCTGTTCTCCCGGCCCGTCTCACCGGCTCCCTCCGTGGAAGTTTCCTCTGTAATCCCGTCCGTGCCTTCGGCCCCGCCAGCTGTTCCTTCCGTCTCCTGACCCTCTCTGCTGTCATACAGCACCGCCGTATCCTGGCAGCCGGACAGGCAGACATAGACCAAACACATACTTAAAAGAAAAGCTTTTTTCCAGCTGTATCTCATTTTCCCCATCCTTTCTGCCAGATGAGGCCCCTCCGATACAGAACAGTTTTATTGTAACGGAGTTTTTCAAGGATTACAAGCTGTTTTTGTATTTTTCGAAGTTACTATTCACAGCCGATTCAGACATGGAAACAGATGTGTCGTGCTGGCACGTAAGCATCTGTTTCCATGTCTGAATCAGGACTGTGAAGCAGTCACCCGCCCACATAAGCAATCTTAGCTCCGTAAGGAGCGGAACTGGAGCCTCGAAGAGGCGACGAGTGCGCATGTGGGCGGGTGGCTGTGAATAGTAACTTTTCGAAAGCTTCGGAACAGCTCTTTCCTTTACTCCCACTTAAACAATACTACCCCTGCAATGGCAATTCCCATGCCGATGAGTTTTCTCCAGGAAAAATCCGCCTTTTCCGCCCCGAAAATGCCGAACAGCTCAATCAGATACGCCACAATCAGCTGGGAAATCACGATCAGCATGACTGATTTGGCAGGCCCAAGACTCTCCATGCTTTTAATAACCGTAAAAGTGATAAACGCTCCTATCACACCGCCCAGCAGCATGTATTTTGGGCTGACCTGAAACACATTCATCAGATTTTCCCTGTCCTTTACAGCCCATACCGCGAGACAGGTTCCAAGAGCCGATAACTGCACCCAGCTGGCCGACGCCCAGACACTGCTGGCTTTGGTCACTTCCGTGTTGAAGACACCCTGAATACTCATCAGCGCTCCCGAAATCAGCGCAATAAAAATTCCAATCATGGTTCCGATTACCTCCAGTTTCCGTTTTCCGTTCACTGCAAGTAGTCTTCCCCAGGACTGGAATTCTCATTCACAGCCTGTCCGGCTCTTCTTCTATTCCTGTGTCTGCAGCTGCTGCATCATCTCCTGCGCCACGGTGTCTACCTCTGTCTGGACATCACTGCCCTGCCAGATATTTGCAAAGGCAATTTCCATCTCAATCCAGTAATTGCTCAGGTCAGTCAGCTTGGGAACTTCCACTGAATTCTCATACTGCTCAACCAGCGCCGACATCTCCGGATTTTCGTAGTCCACGCCCAGGCGCGCCGGCATTTTATTCGTCAGAGCATACAGATCCACCGCCTTATCCCAGGTCAGATACCGGGCAAAAGACTTGGCCAGCTCCCGCTGTCCGGAATAGGCGTTCACCACCACGGAATTTGTGACCGAAAGTCCCTTGGTGGCCAGTTCCTCCGTCAGATCGGGAACCTGGGCGATTCCATAGAAATAGCCGCTGCCGGCTTCTTCCGCCCCGTCCTCTTCCGCAGTCTCGCCTTCCGGATTTTCCTCTTCTGCGCTCTCTTCCTGGGCCGCTCTTTCTGCGATGGCATCATCAATGGTTCCGATAGCATCTGATTTGGCTATGGTAAACACGGTCTTTCCGTCAATAAACTCCTGCAGCACATTATCCGTGGTTACTTCCTCCGCGTCGATGGCAAAAAAAGCATTCAGGCTCTGGTAATACTGCAGGCAGGCCGCCACTTCCTCTGCATTGAGCTGCACCTGGGACGGGTCGTCACCGGTAGGCCCTCCGAGATTCACATAGTTGGCAATGAAAAAGAAATTTGAGAAAATATCCGCCACATTCCATTTAAAGATATTCTCCACATTGGCGGTCTCCTCACTGCCCTCATAGCTGTCCGCGTATGCCAGAATCTCGTCAATGGTCGCGGGCGCGGAATCTGTGTAGTTTTTATTATAGAGCAGACAGCAGGTCTCAAAATAGAAGGGATACGCCATCAGGCTGCCCCCGCAGGCTGCCGCATTCAGTGCCTGCTGGGGGAAATATTCGTTCAGTTCCCGTTCCGTAAAGCTGTCATTCTCCACGGTCAGTCCTGCCAGGCGGGCCTTTTCCAGAAGCTCGCTGGAGGTGATGAACAGATCCGGGCCTCCCAGATCTGAAATACTGGCCGTATTAATGTGCTCAATATAATCCACTGCCGTCACCAGCTGCAGAGTAATCTCCACATGATTCTGTTCTTCAAATTCCGACGCGGCCTCCACCAGATAAGGACTCAGCTTCTCATCTGTGTACCAGAGCGTCAGCTTCTCCGGCTCCAAATCCTGTCCTGTCATGGCCGCTTCCAGCTGCTCCCGGTGATAGGCCCAGGCTGTCTGGAACATCTGGGCAAACACCAGCAGAACGATACAGATGGCAGCCGCTCTTCGGTATATCCTGTGTCTCATGAAACATCCTTTCTACAAAGCTTTCTCAAGCTTCTCCAGCATCTCATCCACATGGGCTTCCGTGATCACAAGCGGCGGCACAAGACGCAGCACATCACTTCCTGCTGTAATCACAAGAAGTCCCTCATTCAATGATTTTAACACAATCTCATTCACAGGTCTACCCTGGATTACAAGGCCCTGGATCAGGCCCTTTCCCCGCCTGGCGCTGATGCAGTCATAGTTTTCCACCAGAGCGTCCAGCTTTTCCTGAAGATATGCTCCCACCTTCCGGACATGCTCTACGATTCCGTCCTCTTCAAAAATAGTAAGTACCTTTGATACTGCCGCGCAGACAAAGGGATTTCCTCCATATGTAGTTCCGTGATCCCCCGGAGCCAGGGAAGCGGCAGCCGTCTTTTCGTCCAGCAGGAATGCGCCCACCGGCACGCCGCAGCCAAGAGCCTTGGCGCAGGTCATAATATTGGGCTTTACTCCATACTCCTGCCATGCGAACAGATAACCGGTTCTTCCCATGCCGCACTGAATCTCATCGAGAATCAGAAGGGCGTCATACTCTTCGCAGAGGCTCTTCACGCCTTTTAAGAATTCTTCTGTGGCCGGATAAATGCCGCCCTCACCCTGCACCGTCTCCAGAATCACCGCGCAGGTATGCTCATTAAACTGAGCCTTCACACTGTCCAGATCATTGAAATCAGCAAAGCGGATGCCTCCCACCAGCGGGCGGAAGGGCTCCTGATAGTGCTCATTTCCGGTGACGGAAAGCGCTCCCATACTTCTTCCATGGAAGGAATGGTTCATGGCAATGATTTCATACTTATCCTTTTTCCCTTTCGCGTACGCATATTTCCGGGCTGCCTTCAGAGCGCCCTCAATGGCCTCCGTACCGCTGTTGGTGAAAAAGGCCTTGCTCATACCGCTGAGTCTTACCAGTTTTCCTGCTGCCTCCGCTGCCGGCTCATTATAATAAAGATTGGAGGTATGCATCAGTTTATCGATCTGAGCCTTCAGTGCCTCATCATAGCCCGGATAATGGTAACCGAGAGCCTGTACCGCGATTCCGGCAGCAAAATCCAGATACTTTTTTCCCTCTGTGTCATAAAGATATACACCCTCGCCCCGGTCCAGAACCACCGGATACCTGTTGTAGGTGTGAAGTACGGCCTCCTCGGCCTGCTCCATAATCTGTTCCTTATTCTCCGTCATAATAATTCGTCTCTCCTTCACTCAAAATCGCCGTTCCAATTCCTTTGTTTGTAAAGATCTCAAGCAGCAGACAGTGGGCGATGCGGCCATCCAGAATATGTACCCGGGATACGCCGTTTTCAATGGCATCGATGCAGTTGTTCAGCTTCGTCAGCATGCCTCCGCCGATATTACCGTTTTTAATCAGTTCTCTGGCTACCTTCACCCGAAGCTCGGAAATCAGAGTGGAGGGATCCTCCGGATCCCGGCGCACCCCTTCAATATCTGTCAGAAACGCCAGCTTTTCCGCATGAACTGCCCGGGCAATGGCACAGGCCGCGTCGTCCGCGTTAATGTTGTAGGTATTGAAATTCTTATCGAGGCCTACCGGACATACAATCGGAAGAAAATCCTTTTCCAGCAGATCGTAAAGAATCTTGGGCTCTACTTCTGTAATCTCACCCACAAAACCAATATCCTCTCCGTTTGAATACTTTTTCTCCACCTGAAGCAGTCCGCCGTCTTTTCCGCTGATGCTCACCGCTTTCACGCCCAGCTCTTCCACCAGCTGCACCAGGCTCTTGCCTACCTTGCCCAGCACCATCTCCGCGATTTCCATGGTCTCCGCATCCGTCACCCGCAGGCCGTTCACAAAATGAGGCTCCATTCCCACCTTGCTGACCCAGCGGCTGATTTCCTTTCCGCCTCCATGGACGATAATCGGCTTAAAGCCTACCAGCTTCAAAAGAGTGACATCCTGAATCACGCTGCGCTTTAAGGTCTCATCCACCATGGCGCTTCCGCCGTATTTCACCACAATAATCTTTCGGTTGAACCGCTGAATATAGGGAAGAGCTTCCACCAGCACCTTCGCCTTATCCAGATATGTCTGCATTTCTTCTTCTCTGCTCATTTTTTCATACTCCTCTTTCTTTCCATACGGCAAATCCGGCGCCCCGCCCCTCAAATGGCAGCTGTCTGTCAGGACCGGTAATCCGCGTTGATTTTCACATAATCATAGGTCAGGTCACAGCCCCAGGCCGTTGCCTCAGCTGTTCCCATCTTCACATCCGCAATGGCGGTCACTTCCGGCTCAGACAGAATCTTCGTGGCCTCTTCCTCGCTGTAGCCAGTGGATACACCATTTTCAATGATCTTGATGCGGCCTGCGGCACTCTCAAAATACAGATCCACCTTCTCCGGATCAAACTGCGCTCCCGAATAGCCCATGGCACACAGGATACGGCCCCAGTTGGCGTCATGGCCATAAATCGCTGCCTTTACCAGGCTGGAGGTCACCACCGATTTGCTTAAAGTAACTGCCTGTTCTTTGCTTTCAGCTCCCATAACTTTTACCTCAAAAAGAGCTGTGGCTCCTTCCCCGTCTCCGGCCATTTTTTTCGCCAGATAGGTATTCACCTCATTCAGGGCTTTCGCAAAAGCCTGGTAATCTTCATTTTCTTCTGTAATTTCCGGATTTCCTGCCAGACCGTTTGCAAGCACCAGCAGGGTGTCATTGGTGGAGGTATCGCCATCCACGGAAATCATATTGTAGGTATCCTTCACATCAGCGCTGACGCATTTCTGCAGCAGCTCCTTTGAAATATTCGCGTCTGTGGTCACAAAAGCAAGCATGGTGCACATATTGGGATGAATCATGCCGGAGCCCTTACACATACCGCCGATGGTCACAGTCTTTCCGCCCAGCTCTACCTGTACTGCAATTTCCTTATGCACCGTGTCTGTGGTCATAATGGCCTTCGCTGCCGCTGTTCCTTTCTCTATGCCGGAACCCTTCGCCTCTTTCAGCAGGCTGATTCCCTTCTTCAGCCGGTCTATGGGCAGCTGCATGCCGATGACGCCGGTGGAGGCAACAAGCACCGCATCTTCCGGAATGCCGAAAACCTCTGCGGTTTCTTCGGCAGTCTCCTTACAGTATCCGTATCCTTCAGCCCCGGTGCAGGCATTGGCAATTCCGGAATTGACAATCACTGCCTGGACAAAGGGCGACTCCGCAACTGCCTTCTGATCCCATTTTACAGGAGCTGCCTTTACCACATTGGTTGTAAAGGTTCCTGCTGCCCGGCAGGGTACACTGCTGTAGATCAGAGCCATATCGTCACGGCCCTGATATTTGATGCCGGCAGCCGCGGCCGCGGCCTCAAATCCTTTTGCCGCCGTCACACCGCCGTTTATTCTGGTGATTGTATTCTTTCCGTTCATTCTTTTTCTCCTCCTGTGGCCAGCATCAGAATTTTCTTTTCATCTGCCCGATTTCTGTACTCTATGCGTTAAATTTTGTAATATTTTCCTCATTCAATGTAAAATCGTAATAATTCAAATCCAGCCGTCTGGTCCAGCCAATCCGGTTCCAGAAGGCATTTCCTATATCATTTTTTGTAAAAGCAATCAGGGAAACTTTGCTGATCTGCTCCTTTTTCAGCGCATTCATGGCATAGACTACCATCGCCGTTCCGATACCCCTCATCCGGTAATCTTTGTGAACGCAGACATGGTAAAGGCATCCCCTTCTGCCATCGTGGCCGCAGAGGATGCTTCCCACAATCTTTCCATCCTCTTCCGCCACCACACTGGTAGTGGGATTCCGGCGCAGAAACCGTTCCACT
The DNA here is from genome assembly GCA_944375745.1 of uncultured Merdimonas sp. Classification (GTDB taxonomy): domain Bacteria; phylum Bacillota; class Clostridia; order Lachnospirales; family Lachnospiraceae; genus Laedolimicola. The sequence goes on along the minus strand of CALWAV010000088.1, from coordinate 680 downwards.
CCCTCCCGGGAGTCATCGATGCTCCGAATGGCAAAACCGCTGATAGTCATCCAGAGCGCATGCACCTGATCAAAATCTTCTATTGTCATCGTACGAACTGTCATCTTAAATACCTCTTTCGTCAGTGTCCGGCTCTGCTGTCCCTGTCAGGGGAACATGGGGACGAGCTCCAATCCTTCGCTTTCCTTCAGGCCAAACATCAGGTTCATGTTCTGCACTGCCTGGCCTGCCGCTCCCTTTACCAGATTATCCATGGCGCCCATCATGATCACCCGCTTTGTACGGGGATCAATTTTGAAATTCACATCCACATAGTTGCTGCCTTCCACCCATTTGGTCTGGGGGCACACATCCTTCTCCAGCACGCGCACAAACTTTTCATTCTCATAATATTTGTCATAGGCGGCCTTTACCTCTTCATAGGAAGCTTCCTTTGTCAGAGACGCATAAGCCGTAACCAGGATTCCCCGGTTCATGGGCACCAGATGAGGCGTAAAATTGATCAGCACAGGACGGCTTGCCGCATAACTCAGCTGCTCCTCAATCTCCGGTGTATGGCGGTGTGTGGCCACGCCATAGGCCTTGATATTTTCATTGACCTCACAGTACAGATTGTCCACCTTGGCTCCCCGGCCTGCTCCGGAAGTGCCTGACTTGGCATCCACTATAATGGTATCGGG
>CALWAV010000087.1 GCA_944375745.1 uncultured Merdimonas sp. | reverse complement strand
CTCTGCCAGCATCAGATAAGGCAGGTCGATTCCCTGCTCGTATCGTTCGATGGCAAAACAGATATGATCGATCAGAGATACCAGCAGCTGATCTTTCAGCTCCAGCCCCTGCTCCCGTGCATATTTCAGGATATCCTCCGCCGCGCGGATCGCATCCGGTCCCGCATCCTTCATGAGCTGCAGAAACTTAGTCTGAAACTCACTCTGAATGTAATAAATTTTTTCTACCTTCCGCTCGTCGATGGTATCGCCGGGCTTTTTGGCAAACCCCACGCCGGAACCGACCAGGACGACCTCCCGCCCGTCCGGCTTCACCGCCGACACAGCATTATTGTTGTATACCTTAACGGCTTCCATTTTACTTAAAGTCCCCACTCGCTCAAAGTTTTTACCGGCTGCACTCGATTACGGTATCAACACTCTTTTTCACCTGCTGTCCGCCAGCCAGTGTTTTAAACTGATACTGTCCGGGATTCAGCAGGATCAGCATGGTAGTCATATCGATTCCCTTTTTCTCCATAAGGGCGGCATCAAAGCGAATCAGAGGTTCCCCTTTCTTCACCTGAGCTCCCTGGGCAACCAGAGCCTCAAAGCCCTCTCCCTGCAGGGCAACCGTATCGATACCGATATGTACCATCAGCTCAAGTCCGTCTTCCCTTGTCATGCCAAAAGCATGAAGCGTCTCCGCCAGCATAGACACCGTTCCGTCACAGGGAGCCGCAATCACGCAGTCCTCCGGAACAATGGCAATTCCATCTCCCAGAGCCTTTCCGGAAAACACCGGATCGTTTACCTCCTCCAGGGGAATACAGCGTCCGTCCGTCATGGCTGCAAGCTCCAGGCCTGCTTTTTCCAGTTCCGGCTTCTTCTTAAAAAACTGAAACATTCTCATCCTCCCTTTTGTCTGCGCGCCTTCCTCTCCCTGTCAGTCCGGCCGAAACCGCCAGGTCAGCTTCCCCGCAGTAAACTGCAGAAATAAAAAAGGCATGAATCCTCCTCCGTAGAGAAGAGAACTCATGCCTGATTTAACAGTAACACTCTGCGGTTAATGATAAACGGTTTCCCTGCTTTTGTCAAGAAGGAATCCTATTCTTGTTTGTCCACATACTCTCTGGTCTTGCGGTCCAGCTCCGGCAGCGCTTTCTTAAGGGAGACCAGCCTGCCGTCTCTGATAAAACCGTGGCGGGAAGAGGCTGTGGTGCACACCTCCCCTGTGACAGCGTTCCGAAACTCATAAGCCAGCTCCAGGGCGGCTCCGGTGTATTTTGCCACACGCACGTAAATATCCGCTTCATCATCAAAGCGGAAACTCTTTTTATAATTCACGGAAATATTCACGACCGGAGACTGGATTCCATGTTCCTCCATTTCCCGGTAGCCGAATCCCATGGCGTCCATAAAGCGGACCCGCGCTTCCTCCATCCATTTTACATAATTAGAGTGATGGATAATTCCCATCTGGTCCGTCTCATGATACTGCGCTCTTCTCTTATACACAAACATTTTTCTGATGTTCCTTTCCATATAATTATTCTGTAGTATTTTTCCCTGCAATGCATGTGTTATCTTTTATAAAAGCTGAAACAGAATATTTTCCCGATACAGCCAGGACAGGATCCCGCTGTCCGATACCATGCCAAGCAGCTTTCCGCCCCAATCGGTAGTGGAGAAAACTGTGATGACAAAAAAGAAAATCCAGACAGCAAACACTCCCTCCGCGAAACCGAATATAAGGCCTGCCAGTTTGTTGATGCCGTGAAGCACCGGAAGTCTGGCCGCAAGGCCCAGTGAAAGCGCAATTCCCTGCACCAGCACGCCTGCCAGCAGAAGGGTAATCAGAAACGCCACCGCGTGCAGAATCTGATCTGCCAGATATCCGCTGACTGCGTCCCCAAGGCCCAGCGCACCCAATGTGTCCAGCAGTTCCGCGTCACTGGCGAGAATGCTGTTCTGAAGCGTGGAATACAGACCGGTGCTGTTCTTCAGAAATTCCGCCACAAGCGGAGATACCACCGATGTGAGCACCAGGGTAAGCGCCAGGCTTACAATTCCCACCATTTTTTTGATAAACCCTTTTCTGTGTCCGTCCCAGGCGGCCAAAATCAGAAACACCGCCACCGCAGGCAATAACCAGTTCATATGTCTTTCTCCTCTTATTTCAGCTTAATCGTATCTGTCCGGTCGGAAAACACAACCACATACCGGCGGAAGCCCGAGCCCTTATAAATGTCCGAAATGGCCGTATCAAAAGTGCCGGCGTATTTCAAAATTCCCTGTTCACTGTAGATCTCACATTCCGTGTCATTATACAGGATCAGCATGTTTTTTGAAAGCTTCGCCTGCGTATACAGCAGATCAGTTCTTTCTGACAGCAGAACCCGTCCATTTGTATCATAAATATTGACCTGATACCGTCCCGTTTCCTCTTGTGTTTCCTCCTTCCGGCTGCTTTCTTCTGCGGAATCCGTCTGCTCCGGCTCATCTGCCGTCTGGCTCTCTGCGCTCTCCGAATCTTCCTCCGCTGTCTCGTCTGCTGAGGCTGTGTCTTCCGAATCTTCCGCGGCACTATCCGTCCCCTGGGACTCTTCCGAGGCCGTTTCCTCCGTCTGCTCCGAAGCTGCCTGCTGCGCCGCCTCCTCGGAATCCGTCTCCTCGGGATTCTGTGTTTCTTCCGTGATGATTCCTACTCTGTCCGTCCCGAAAAAGACACTCAGAATCTCGGCATTTATCTCCACCGATACTGTTTCCTCCGGGATCTCATCTCCTTCATAATAGATAATCCCCCGGTCAGAGACAGCCGCGCACACGGAACTGGTCAGATATTCCACTCTGGGAATCAGCGTATCCGCGTAGACCTTGGAGGATACAATTTTATCCACAAAATTGGCTCCCACAGAACCGAAATTATAGAACACAATACAGCTGCCGGCCGTGCCCTCCTGTATCTGAAGGTAAGACACCACCAGCTTTGTCCCATCCGGAGAAATGCTGATGGAAAGAGGCTGTCCCGTCTCGTCCAGGCTGCATCTGGATTCCGCCAGAACATTCCCTTCCGCGTCATACAGATAAATCCAGGAAACGTCACTGTCATCCAACAGCAGAGCCGTGACGCCCTGGGAAGAGATGCTGACCTGCTGTATGGGAAGCAGCGTGGTAATCTGGGTCATCAGTCCCTGGGAATTGAACACATATGCCTCATTTCCCTGCTGATCGGCCGCCACCACCGCATTGCCGCAGATATCCAGGATCGGATACTGCATATTATAGGTCTGGCTCCAGACCGCGTTATTTTTCGAGTCAATACAGGAAATTCCATCACGGCTGTATCTCAGCATCTGTCCATTGTGATATTCCGCGTACTGTGTATTGACTGTACTGCTGTGTTCTGCGGAAGATACCACTTCATAATCCGTGTAGGTCTTATTCCGAAACCAGAACCAGAGGGCGAGCACAATCACAAGCACCACAGCCGCTCCAATCAGGCCTCGGATTCCCAGACCAGCCCGGTGCCGAAACAGCTTTTTCTTATATTCATCCATGTCATCGCCGCCATGAGGCGGCGTTCTGTAAAGCTGCGTAATATTTGCCATTCGCCTTTTATCCTTTGATTTTTTCCTATATGATAGCATAAATCAATTACGGAAGCAAAAGTTTTTGTCCCGCCAGAATATGGTCGCTGTCATCAATGCCGTTCAGGCTGCAGATGGCATCTATCTGATCATCCCGCCCATAGATTTTCCGGCTGATCTTCAGAAGTGTATCTCCCTGCTGCACCACATAGGTTTCCGGCACTGTGTTTTCGCTGACAGCTTCCTGCGTATCTGCCGCCGGAGACTCAGCCAAAGCCTCAGTCTCCTGGGGATCCGCCTCCGGAGCCTCTGTCTGGGCATCCGTCTCTCCCGCTCCCGTCTCCTGGCCGCCGCCTGATACTTCACCATCCGGCTCCTGTTCATTTCCTGTCTCTTCCGGAGTTTCTGCCGCTTCTGTGCCTTCTGCGCCCGTCTGTCCTTCGCCGGACGCCTCGGTATCTTCCGCCGCCGCGGAAGCATTCGCAGGAGCAGACTCTCCCGTCTCCCCCTCCTGGCTTTCCAGGGTTCTGGAAATATCGCTGAGAGCCATTTCCAGCCCTTCCATTTTTTCATAATTATTGATCAGCGTAATCCCGATAACCAGCACCACCATCACAAGAAAAGTGCTGGCCGTATACAGAAAAGTCATAACTCTCTTCTGGCCGGACAAGTCTTTCTTTTCCTGCACAATGGCCCGAAAGCTTTTGATGGCCCGATCCTCAAAATGTTCTTTGTCATCGATGCTCTCGCCGTCTCCCGTATCTATCATGTAACGCTGCATGGCCTCATTGCGCTCATAAAAAATATAATATCCCTTCTGCCGCGTCATCCGCCCATTCTCATAGGCAAAAAAATCCTCATCCCAATCCGTAGGCTCTGCCACCATCAGAACCTTATCCACTCCGCCGAAGTAATTCACATGAATTCTCGCCAGATCCGGATCCAGCTCCATGGGATATCCGGGCACAGAAAGAAACCAGCCCAGAATATCCTGCGCCGGAAAATATTCCTTGATCGCGCTGTAAACTTCCGCCCACACCTCATCGGTAAATGGAATTCCGCCCTCGCCGTACTCCAGATCCTTCAGCGCCACGGCGCTTCGGATAAACAGATACGGAATCCCTCCCATACGTTCCGAGTTTCCCAGAAGGACCGCAATCCTGCTGCTCAGCGCCTCTTCCTTTGCGAAGCGCTTCAGGTATGTAATCACATAGTCTTCAATATATATCTTCCGGCCTTCTTCCGGCTCCCCGATCTGCCGGACATTCTTCGGCAGATCCAACTGAAGCTCCGGACCGGTTTCCTTCGGGTTTTCCTTATAAACGAATTCAATCATACTCTCACCTCATCTGTCCCTGCTTATTGGCCTGGGCTGGTTTTGGACATGCCCCGGCTGATTACCTGAATCATAGCACAGACATTCTGCGTGATTTATCGTATTCTGTCGAAGGAAACGGAATTTTTTTCGACATATTTTCCGAACATTTTATTTTTTTGAATTTCTGTGTTAAAAAGGCGCTGGCAGACAGTACCAGTGCGGCTGTCATTTCTGCGGATCCCGCCCGCCGCTCTTGGGAAACGAGAAGGCCGCAGGCATTGTTCCTGCGGCCTTTCTGTAAGGAAAAATTGAAAGTATTTCTGATTTTCTTGTTTAACTTTTCGTCTGATAAGCGCGGATCATCGCGCCCGTAATCTCACAGATCTCTTTCTTTATGTCAAGCTGTCCGCAGCAGACGATCCACTGCATCATTACGCCCTGCGCGCACATCATCAGCTGTCTGCTCAGCTTTTTCGAAGCCGTGTCTTCTGACAGCTGTCCCTTCTCCCTGGCGTTTTCCAGAATCCGGACCAGCAGCTGGCACAGAGGCGTGTCCAGAGAGATCAGCAGCTTCACCTGATGATTCAGATACAGGCCTCCGACTGTTTCGATTCCATCCTGCTCTATATACTCTCCGTATTTTAGGAAAAAAGTATAGATGTCCTTTTCCACATCCTGATATTGAATCAGCGGTGCCACTATCTCTTCGAAATAGGTGTCTATTTTCCTCACGCCAGAGAGCAGACTGGCTTTGGAAGGAAAATAATTGTAAAATGTCCCCAGAGATACATGAGCTGCCTTGACAATCTCAGCTACCGTCACGTGATCGTAACCCTTCTGCTGAATCAGATTGCCGGCCACATGAAGGATTTGGTTATAAATAATTTGATTCTTTTTTGGCATGAATGCTCCTCATTGATATTATCCGCCATCTTTCCTGCGAAAGCGGAGCTTTCACTATCTATCTGTTCTGAACCGTTTCTTCTTTCCGCCTGAGAATTTCCACTGTCCCGTGATCCGCGTCCACACGGACCCAGTCCCCTGTACGAATCTCCTCAATCGGATCACAGTCAAAATCCGTCATTGCCGGAACATGCATCACCACTGCTCCCAGGGCAATTTTTGCGGTTGTAATATTATACAAAACTGCTTTTGGGGCCGTGCCCAGCAGCCTGCAGTAATGGAAATGCACGGACCACCCCGAAGAGCCTTTGGCTCCTGGAAATACCAGAATTTTTCCCGCGAAGCTCTGTCCTTCCAGTTCATGGCCAACCTCCGTGACAGTCCCGGTAACGGGTGTAATTCCTCCCCAGCCGGAAATGCATTCTCTGGTAACCAGAGCCTCTCCTTCCACGCAGCCTCCTGAAACAGCGCGGCCATGAAGCACTTTCCTTTCCATCAGAACTCCCCCTTCCAGCGGCCGCTGACCGCAGCCTCTATGCAGTCATCCACAGAGCCAAACGAGCTCTGAAGTCCCAGGATTGCCGGAATATAATGTCCCTGCTTCACCGAATCTGTAGCCATATGTGTGGCTCCTTGCGGCATCAGGCGTCCCAGCGCCGGACAGGTATCCGCCATCAGGACTGCTCCCGCGTCCTCTATGATCTTGGTGTATCCGTTGCGGTCTGATACCTCTTTCAGAGCCCTTGGTATAAAAATCCACATGGCCACGGAATCCTTTACCTTTTTCCCACGCAGCTTCATAGCTGCCTGCCAGAGCTGTTTCAAAGAATAATGAGGACAGCCCAGCATGACAAAATCCACCTCATCTGATTTAGCAGTAGAATTCAGCCGGTCATACATCTGCCTGGCTTCGCTGCGTCCGAAGGTAAAAACCTCTTTGGGCTTTCTCCCGCCAAAAGCCTCCTGCATCGTGCGCGCTTCCGGCGTTCTTCCCACCACATGAAACATTTCCGTTCCTCCCGAAGATGCCCCTGCGGCGCCGCAGTGTTTATAATGCTCCAGCAGCGGCTGTCCCTGGATTCCGTTGAATACAGGTATCTTTTCCCCCGCAGCCCAGCCTCCATAATAGCCCAGCAGTCCCCAGTCCCGGACGCTCTCCACAGGATATTCCACATTAATCTGATAATCTCCAAGCCTGTTTTCCGGAACATGAAGGCCCCAGTAAGGCGTCTTCCCAGTAAGCATGGATGCCGCGGCGCTTTCTCTTCCCTCACAGTTGGTGCGCGCCCCGATGACGGAATTGATATACACCACTGCGGAGGACTCCATCCATGCACAGTGTTCCCCAAATACCGGCACATTTCCTGTCAGATAGGGCGCGCAGGTGCAGATTAGATTCACATTCATTCTTTTCTCCACCTCTTCGTCCTTTGCATTGATCTCATATTTCGACTGAGAGATTCCCTGGATCTGGTAGGTATCCGGGTCCAGGCCATGCTCCAGCTGGCAGGAAAAACAGCGGACTTCCGGAATGTCATATACATCGCTGCAGTCGAAATTCAGCTCACTCATCATATGATCGTAGCTTTTAAAATCAGACAATATTTTATTCAGAAAAGGGGTAGTGTTGGACATGGTGCCGCACACATTAGCCGTATCGCAGAACTCCTCTGCCCCCAGAGCCTCTCCGTATTTCACCAGAAGCTCCATAGCTCTCTGCACGGCATGGCCCTGCTTTCCCTCCAGCATTTCTATCTCATCCTGTTTCAGTCTCATCATATTCTGTCTCCTGTTTTGAAATTGTCTGCATATCACTGGAAAGAGGATCACAGCGGTACAGATTATCGCGGACCCTTTCCTGCAGACAGGTAATATCAATCTCATGTACGCTTCCATTTCCTGCCAGATCCAGGGCATGAGCGGCCGCCATTCCCATTGCCATACAGGGGCCCATCACACGGACACTGGACAGCGCAATCAAATCAGCGTCAATACATCTGCCTGCTGCCACCAGATTGTCTGCATCCGGAGGAACCATGGCGCCAAAAGGAACATAATGGACATGTTCATTGTCAAAGGGTTCCCACTGATGGTTTTCCAGTGTATCATGAAGTTCTATGGGCCAGGTTGTCCGCGCCACTGCGTCCGAAAATCTTACTCCATCCCGTATTTCCTGGGCCAGAAGCTGGTGCTTTCCCAGAATCCATCGTGTCTGGCGGATACCGGTCTGTCCGTAGGAATGAATAAACGCATGGCGGAATGCCTTCGGATACTGTTCTTTCAGGAACTGATACGCTCTTTCCGCCCTGTTCCGCCCTCTTACAGCCGCCTCAGAAGCTTTCAAAGGCAGAAGCGGCGTTTCTATATGAGTCATGTTAATTATCAGGCGGTTCTTTTCCGGGAAGGAAAAAACAAGACCGTCATGTCTTTCAACTCCGTATCCGCCTGCTTTTTCCACGATACACCTGCGGATCTGATCATCAGATGGAAGTTCTCTGATATCTACCTGATCCGCGGTAATCATCTGTGTTCCATATACAGGGCCTTCATCCGAGACACGGCACGGAAGCCCTGCCTGGTAAGTCAGCGCGGCGTCTCCTGTAGCATCCACAAACGCAGCTGCATCTATCTTCACTCTCCCGTACCGGGTCAGAAATTCTGCTGAGCAGAGTCTTCTTCCTTCCATTTCCACCCGGTCCAGGCAGGCGCCTCCAAGGAAAATCACTCCTTCCTCCTCCAGACGCCGGTCAATCCAGCGCAGCAGAGCCTGATCATCATAAAGTACCGAAATTGTAACGCCACTGTCCCGGTAGTACAACGCATTTTCCGCTCCCAGATCCGCCAGCAGTTCACTTACAATCCCGTAAGTATAGCGGAAGTGGTCCGGCGTGCGGGAGTAAAGGCCGCAGAACAGCCCAATATTAGAATTCACAGACTGGCCTCCGGGCAGCGGCGAGGCATCCGCCAAAACAACTTTTCTGCCCAGCCGGGCGGCCTGCAGAGCAGCCATAACTCCTGCGCAGCCCGCTCCTGCAACGCAGAGATCCACTGTCAGTTTTTCCGTCGTATCTGCGCCGCGTCTTACAATTCGTGTCTTTGTTTTCTGAATCTGTGCCATAAAAGCCAGTTTGACCTCCCTGATTCCTGCCGCCGGCTGTTTTATCCGGGCGGCAGGAGAACCTTATTATGTTTCTTTCGATTTTTTCTTGGTTACCTCAATGTATCCCTCATCTGCGTTCACCAGCACCATGTCTCCAGTCTCGATAACAGAAAGAGGATCTATCTCAAAATCTGTCATTGAAGGAATGTGGGCGCAAAGCGCACAGGAAACACTCAGTGCATTTCCCCGGGTATGCACAAATGCCGCCGGAACAGCTCCCACTCCAAATGCCATGAACCCGCCTGAACCCCGGGGATAGGGGTATACCAGAACTTTCCCTGTATAGCATACCTTAAACAGAGGATGATTACGCTCCGTCACCCAGCCATGAGCAGAATCCACATTTGCAAATCCCTCCAGCGGGATCGGTGATACCAGTGCCTCAGCTTCAACTACTCCGCCATACTCCGCGCGGCCTTTAATACGAATTTTTTCCATACTTAACCCCTCCATTCTCCATGCCATCTGCCAGTCAGCGCGGCATCGATACACTCGTCCTGAGTACCATAGCATACCTGCAGGCGGTTATCGTCGTCCGGATAACGGCCGGTAATATGATAAGAACGCAGCCGTCCCCATTTCATGGGCGGCAGCATACCGACAACAGCGCCGACAATAATTGAATAAATCAGATCCACGACACTCGTTGCCGTCAGAACCGTTCCGGATAAAGTAACAGAAAACAACGCCACGTCTGTAAGAAAGTAGGAAAAAAACGTGGTATCCATATTCTGCATTAACTGATAACCAATTTGTGAAACACCCCAGAAATGCAATGCAGATTTCGGTGTAGGTTTTTTATTCATAACATAAGCCTCCTATTTCATTTATTTCTCTCTTTTCTGCAGTGCTATAGCCGGCTGTTTTACACCCCTCTGCCAGCCATACTTCCTTATACATTATTATAGTTTTACGGGCCCGATTCACATAAACAGCTGTTGAATATATACTAAATTTTCAGTCTCAAAAAGTCAATAAGCCATCAAAATCACCAAATTTCACCTTCTAGAATGAAAAATCAAAATAGCCGGAAATTCCGCCTGCCCTTCCCTCTACAAAGTAGAATTGCACAAAAAACAAGGTCTATTTTCTACAAATCGAAACCTCTGAAATCTCCTCCGATGACCCATATAAGCCGTAAATACGTTCAATGCGAAAGCTCAAAAACACCCCTTCCCAAGCTGTATCACGCAAAAAGCTCCCGGGCAGGGTCCTTGAAGACCTCCGCCTGGGAGCTTTTTATCGGTTCAGATTGATTTCCTTTTTATTTCATCCAGTCCTTAATCTGCTCGTATACGCCGTTTCCATCCAGCTTGTACTTCTCAAGCAGCTTTACAGCCGGGCCGGACTCGCAGTAGGTATCGTACACGCCAATCTTCTTTACCGGTGTGGGGAGCTTTTCGCTCAGCACATCGCAGACTGCGCTGCCCAGGCCTCCGATTACGGAATGCTCTTCCACTGTTACGACCTTTCCGGTCTTCTTTGCGGAAGCCAGAACCAGTTCCTCGTCCAGCGGCTTGATGGTATGGATATTGATCACCTCTGCGGAGACGCCTATAGCAGCCAGCTTCTCAGCCGCTTCCAGAGCGCTGTTTACACAGAGTCCTGTAGCCACGATAGTCAGATCGGTGCCTTCTCTCAGAGTAATGCCCTTTCCAATCTCGAATTTGTAAGTAGCCTCATCATTGATCACCGGCACTGCCAGTCTTCCGAACCGGAGATATACGGGTCCTTCATACTCTGCCGCAGCCTTTACCGCAGCTCTTGCCTCCACATCGTCTGCGGGGCAGATGACAACCATTCCGGGAATCGTGCGCATCAGAGCAATATCCTCATTGCACTGATGGGTAGCTCCGTCCTCACCTACGGAGATTCCCGCGTGGGTAGCTCCGATTTTCACGTTCAGATGGGGATATCCTACCGCGTTGCGTACCTGCTCATATGCACGGCCTGCGGCGAACATGGCAAAGGTGCTGCAGAACGGAATCTTTCCGGTGGTGGCGATACCGGCTGCGATAGCCATCATATTGGACTCCGCAATACCGCAGTCAAAGAAACGATCCGGAAACGCCTTCTTGAATACGCCGGTCTTTGTGGCTCCTGCCAGGTCGGCGTCAAGCACTATTACATTGGGATTCTCCGCGCCAAGCTCTTTCAAAGCATTGCCGTAGCTCTCTCTCGTTGCGATCTTCTTTACTTCTGACATAATGCTTCACCTGCCTTCTCCAAATCTGCCATAGCCACAGCGTACTGCTCATCGTTGGGAGCAGAGCCATGCCATGCGGCGTTATTCTCCATAAAGGACACTCCTTTGCCCTTGATTGTCTTCATGATAATCACTGTGGGCTGTCCCTTCACTGTCTTTGCCTCCGCGAAAGCCGCGCGCAGCTGGTCAAAGTCGTGGCCGTCCACATTGATTACGTGGAAACCGAAGGCTTTAAACTTCTCGTCAATCGGATATGGAGAGTTTACCTCTTCAATGGTTCCATCAATCTGAAGGTTATTGTTATCCACAATCGCGCACAGATTGTCCAGCTTCTTTGCGCTGGCGAACATGGACGCTTCCCATACCTCGCCTTCCTGAAGCTCGCCGTCGCCCAGCAGAGTGTATACGCGGTAGCTGTCGCCGAATACCTTTGCGGAAAGAGCCATCCCCACAGCGGCTGAGATTCCCTGTCCCAGAGAACCGCTGGACATGTCAAGTCCCGGCGTATGCTGCATACAGGGATGTCCCTGCAGATGCGAACCGATCTGGCGGAGTGTGGTCAAATCTTCCTTGGGGAAGAATCCGCGCTCAGCCAGAGCCGCATACAGACCCGGTGCCGTATGTCCCTTGGAAAGCACGAAACGATCCCGGTCCGGCTTCTTCGGATCCTTCGGATCGATATTCAATTCCTCAAAATACAGATATGTAAACACATCTGCCGCTGACAGGGATCCGCCCGGATGACCGGACTTGGCACTGTGAACCTCGGTAACGATGTCTTTACGGACTTCGTTGGCAATCTTTTGAAGTTCTAAATTCGTCATGTTTGTCCCACCTTTTATTATTATTTTAAGCCTTCGATTTCAAGAACACATACCTCTTGCCATCAGAAAGATGCTTCTTTTTATAGTATACCGGGAGAAACCAGGCTGGTCAAGCTGTTCTTGCCTGAATTTCTCCAGAATCCGCCTTTCCGGCCGGCACCGCGCCGTGTTTCCCGCGGCTGCTGATTCTCACAGCTCCACGCGCCCTTCCAGAGCCCGGAGAAGGGTCACCTCGTCAATATATTCCAGGTCTCCTCCCACCGGCACACCGCTGGCGATCCGGCTCACTTTAATACCCGTAGGCTTAATCAGCTTGCTGATATACATGGCCGTGGTCTCGCCCTCCAGGCTGGAATTGGTGGCTATGATGACCTCTTCCACATCTCCCTGAAGACGGGTCATCAGCTCTTTCAGACGGATATCGCTGGGACCTATGCCCAGCATGGGAGAAATCGCTCCGTGCAGAACATGATAGACGCCGTCATATTTGCCGGTCTTCTCATAAGCCGCCAGGTCTCTTGTATTCTCCACCACCATAATCATTTTATGGTTGCGCTTGGGATTGCTGCAGATGGGGCAGAGCTCCTGATCCGTCATGGTAAAGCATTCCCTGCAGTAGCGGACATTTTTCTTCGCGTCTATAATAGAATCAGACAGGGCCTGAACCTTTTCCACCGGCATATTGACAATGTGAAATGCCAGGCGCTGAGCTGTTTTGCTCCCGATTCCCGGCAGGGAGGAAAGCTGTTCAATCAGCCTGCCAAGCTGGCTTCCATAGTAATCCATCAGAACGGCAGGCCTCCGCTTAAAGGCCCGGTCAGCTTCGACATTACAGCCGCGGAGTCTTCCTCCTGCTGCCGCAGAGCCTGATTAACCGCAGCCATAATCATATCCTCCAGCATCTCCACATCATCGGGATCCACTGCTTCCGGGTCGATTTTCACCTTTGTAAGCTCTTTCTTTCCGGACACAGTCACTTCCACCGCTCCGCCTCCGGCAGCGGCCGTATATTCCTTCTGCTCCAGTTCCTTCTGGCTTTCCTCCATCTGGCGCTGCATTTTCTGCGCCTGCTTCATCAGATTATTCATATTTCCGGGCATTCCCATGCCTCCTGGAAAACCGCCTCTCTTTGCCATTTCAAAATCCTCCTATTCGTCTTCGTATTCAATCTCTGTGTGAATGAGCTGCTCAATATCAATGGCGCCCACATCCCCATGGGGATCATTCTGAACGCAGGCCACCAGGATCTCCATTTCTTTTCCTGTGTCCTGCCGGATCACATCCCGGATCTCCCGGAGATGTGCCTCTTCCTTCAGAAACGCCTCCCCTGTGGGCGTAGCCGCAATGATTCCAAGTCTTCCGCCTCCAAGGGCTTTCAGGCCCGCGTCCTTCAGATAGGTGCGCAGAAGCGGGTGCAGCCGGGATGTGATGGCCGGCCAGTTTTTGACCACCGCCTGCACATCTTCCGGAAGAGCTTCCGGAGCCGGCGCCTCTCCAGTCTTCTTTCCCTGCGGAACAGCTGCCTGGACCTGAGTCTGGGCATTCTGCTGCAGGTACGCTCCTCCTCCGGCGGCAATCTCCGCCAGGCTCTCCTCAAACTGCCGCTCCAGAATCCGGATCCTGTCCAGAATCACATCGGTGTTCGTCTCCATGGCGGGCCGGCAGAGCTTGATAAAGGCCACCTCCACAAGCACCCGTTTCTGGGACGCGTACCGCAGCTGCCCTCCCAGCTCGGAAAAAATACGGATATATCGTATCAGGGTATCCGTCTCCAGCATTTTCGCCTCTTCCTGAAGCTTCTTCAGGTTCTCCGCAGAGACATCCAGCACTTCCTCTGCCTCTTCCGGCCGGTCCGCCGTCTTCAGAAGCAGAAGATTTCTCAGATACCAGGTGAAATCCGTCACAAACTGGGAAAGCTCCCGTCCCTGTACGACCAGCTCTTCAATCTGCTTCATGACGCCAGGCAGATCCTGCGCCAGTGTCAGCCGCAGAAGACTGCTGTAGACCTCTGTATCCACAGCGCCCAGCACATCCAGCACATGGTCATAGGTCAGTTCCTGATTCAGATAAAAGGCAATGCACTGATCCAGAAGGCTTAAGGCGTCGCGCATGGAGCCATCCGCCGCTTTCGCGATATAGCGCAGGGCCTTTTCTTCCGTCTTTACGCCCTCTCTGTCTGTCAGTTCCCGGAGCCGGTCTGTAATCACATCCGCCGTGATGCGCCGGAAATCGTATCTCTGGCAGCGGGACAGGATGGTCACCGGAATTTTATGGACCTCCGTGGTAGCCAGAATGAAAATCACATAGGAAGGGGGCTCCTCCAGGGTCTTCAACAGCGCATTGAAGGCTCCGATGGAAAGCATATGCACCTCGTCTATGATATAGACCTTGTATTTCCCTTCCGTGGGGGAATACGCCACCTCATCCCGGATTTCCCGGATATTGTCCACGCCGTTATTGGAAGCCGCGTCGATCTCTATCACATTCATGGAAGTGCCTGCCGCGATAGAGCGGCAGGCCGCGCAGGTTCCACAGGGGTTTCCATCCACCGGATGCTCACAGTTCACTGCCTTAGCAAAAATCTTGGCCACCGTGGTCTTTCCGGTTCCTCTGGTGCCGCAGAACAGATAGGCATGGCCGATTCTGTCTGCTTTTATCTGATTTCTCAATGTAGTTACAATATGATCCTGTCCTCTGACCTCACTGAATTCAGAAGGCCGGAACTTTCGGTAAAGGGCCATATACGACATCGGTCAAATCCCCTTATCCGGAAGCCGCCGCGGAACAGGTTCCGCGGCAGTCTCCCTTTTTGCTGTCTTTTTAATCTCCAAAACTGATT
>CALWAV010000086.1 GCA_944375745.1 uncultured Merdimonas sp. | reverse complement strand
AATCCACTCTGCTTAAGGTGTTGAACGGAGACTACAAGCCGGACGCAGGCGAGTACCTTCTGAACGGCGAACAGAAACATTTCCGGTCACCACAGGAGGCCATCGAGGAAGGCATCAGCGTCATCTACCAGGAACGGCAGATTCTGCTGGAGCTGAGCGTAGCTGAAAATATTTATCTGGGAAGGATGCCGTCGAATAAACTGGGGGTCATCAGCACATCGAAGGCGAACCAGATGGCGCAGAAAATCATTGATGATTTCGGCCTTCCGATTTCGCCCTCCACAAAGGTAAAGGATCTGAGCATTGCCTATCAGCAGATGGTGGAGATTATGAAGGCTTACAGCCGTGAGAATCTGAAGGTTATCTGCTTTGACGAGCCCACGGCCAGCTTGAGCGACGCGGAGATCGACAGTCTCTTTGCAGTCATTGAAAAGCTGAAGGCTCAGGGCAAAATCGTTATCTACGTATCTCACAGAATGGACGAGATTCGGAGAATTACGGACAAGGTGGCCATTTTCAAGGATGGACGTTACATAGATACGGTAGTGACCGCGGAGACGGACGAAAAGGATATGATCAAGATGATGGTAGGCCGTGATCTTGGAGATATCTATGCGAAGCTTGACAAGAATAAAGAGATAGGAGATGTGCTCCTGGAAGTAAAGAATGTCTCCTCAGATTATGTAAAACCCGTTTCTTTTACGCTGCATAAAGGAGAAGTTCTGGGCTTCTCCGGTCTGGTAGGAGCGGGAAGAACAGAAGTGATGCGGGCCATCATCGGAGCGGATCCTATGCGGACCGGAGAGGTCTATCTGGAGGGAAAGAAAATTGTAAACCATTCCCCGAAGGAAGCTATGGAGAACGGCATCGTGCTTGTGCCGGAGGACAGAAAGCTCCAGGGTATTATTTCAAACCTGAGCGTGGCCGGAAATATCAACATTTCTCTGATGAAGCAGAATTCCAATAAGCTTGGCATCATCAGTGCGAAGAAGGAAGCGAAGGAGGCAGAAGACGGTATCAGGAATTTCCGTATCAAGACGCCTTCTCCGGACAAGAAGATTGTGGAGCTGTCCGGCGGAAACCAGCAGAAATGTATCGTAGCCCGGGGCGTGGCGACTCATCCCAAGGTGCTGATTCTGGACGAGCCCACGAAGGGAATTGACGTAGGCGCAAAATCCGAGTTCTACGAGATGATCTGTGAATTCGCAAAGCAGGGACTGGGTGTGATTCTTATATCCTCAGAGCTTCCCGAGGTTATGGGACTTTCTGACCGGATTATCGTTATGAAATCGCTGAAAGTATCCGGAGAGATTATGGCAGCGGATGCCACAGAGACGAAGCTCTTAAGTATGGGTATGATAGAGGAGAAGGAGTGAAAGTGAGATGGAAAACACAAAAAAAGAGAATGTGCTGAAAAGGTTTGCCTCTGCTGTCGGAGGAAACAACCTGGTACTGATTGGCGCAATCATTGTAGTATTTATTTTGTTTACGGCTATTAACCCCAACTACCTGACCTGGACGAACTTTGTCAACCTTCTGGTGGCGGCTTCTCTGGTCGGTATCGTGGCGGTAGGTCATACATACCTGATTATCGCAGGCCAGAACGACCTGTCCCCCGGATCTCTGTGCGCGTTCTGCGGCGTGGCGGTGGCTCTGTTCCTGCAGTGGGGACTGCCGATTCCGGTGGCGATTCTGCTGACTCTTGGCTGCGGCGTGCTTTGCGGACTGTTCAATGCCTGGATGGTCAACTGCATCAAGCTGGAGGCTTTCATCGCAACTCTGGTAACCCAGACCATGGTCAGAGGTTTCGCGCAGCTGATCTGCGACGGACGTCCGGTGGCCATCAGCAATCAGAGCTTTATCAAAATCGGAACTGCCCGTTTCTTAAGTATTCCGGTATCCGTATGGATTACCATTATCGCCTTTATTGTTTTTGGCTTTATTCTGGCGAGAACAAGATTCGGACGCAGTATCTATGCCATCGGCGGAAGCTCTGAGGCTGCAAGACTGGCAGGTCTGAATCCCAGAAGGATTGTGACGATTTCCTTTATTATCATCGGTGTGCTGACTGCACTCGGCGGAGTGGTATTCGCGGCCCGTATGAACGCAGGACAGCCTTCCGCAAACGTGAACCTGGAGTTTGACGCCATTACAGCGGTGAGCCTGGGCGGCGTATCCTTCGCAGGCGGCGTGGGAAGCATGTTCGGAACCGTGCTCGGCGTACTGCTGATTCAGGCCTTCGGTACAGGGCTTATCATGGTAAACGTGCCCAGCTTCTGGCAGAGTGTGGCAAAGGGAGCTCTGCTTCTGGCAGCTCTGACCTTCGATTACATCAGAAAGGAAAGACGTGAGAAGGAGCTTATCGCGGCAAGCAAGAGAAACGCGTAAATAACGAAACATTGCACGGGAGAGGTGCTTTGTATACAGCACGAAATGTGCGGAAAAAAGGAGGAAACTTAATATGATGAAAAAGGTAGTAGCAATGATGCTGGCACTGACACTTTCAGCTGGTATGCTGGCTGGATGCAGCTCAGGAGAGACCCCGGCAGAGACTCCGGCGGCTACAGATGACGCAGCAGCAGAAGACACAGCAGATGATGCTGCAGCTGAGGACGCAGCAGAAGACACAGCAGCAGCTGACAGTGATCTGCTGGTTTACGGTATCTACAAAGCGGGCGACCAGACCTGGTTCCTGGATGAGGGCGATGCCGCAAAGGCAGCTGTTGAGGCAGCAGGCGGAGAGTTCGTATATGTAGACGCAAAGATGAACCCGGAAGAGTACCTGAAGGCCATTGACAACGCGATTGCAAACAACGCATCCGGTATCGTTACCTGTACACCGGACCAGACCATGTCCCAGGCTGTTGTTACTAAGTGTGAAGAGGCTGGAATCCCGGTTGTAGCTGCCGATGATGCTCTGCAGGATGAAGCAGGCGAGAAGCTGGCTCCCTGGGTAGGCATCAATGCTTACGTAATCGGTGAGGCAAACGGTGAGTGGCTTGCCAACTATGTAAAAGAGAACAACCTGGCTGAGAACGAGGAAGTAGGCCTTCTGATCATGACCATGGATACCGTATCCAGCTGTGTACCGCGTGCTGAGGGCGAATATGACAAGTTCACCGAGCTGGTACCGGAATTTGATACCGCAAGAATCTTCAAGGCTGACTATGACGGAACTACAGACAAGGGCAACACTGCAGCAGCAGCTGTAATCACAGGACATCCGGAAATCAAGACCTGGCTGGTAACAGGCGCAAATGAAGAGGGATGTATCGGAGCGGTTCGTGCTCTTGAGAGCGCAGGTCTGGACAAAGACGCATGCGTAGTAGGACTTGGCGCTTACATGGCAAAGGATGAGTGGAACAACAAGGGAGCAGACGGAACCTGCATGAAGGCATCCGCATACTTCCCGGCAGCAGCAGTAGGTGAGGGCTCTGTAGAAGTGCTTCTCGGCCTCATCAACGGCGAGGATGTTCCGATGGAGACAGCTGTAGACGCAGTTGTAGTTACTCCTGATACCTACAAAGATATTATGGGTAAGGACGCAGAATAAATTTTAAAGACAAAAGATAAGGCCTGACAATATGGAGCTGCCCGCTCCGGCGGATGAATCATCTGCCGGAGCGGGCAGCTCCTCTTTTCAGTTCAGAATGGAACGGCGGTACTGGGAGGGGGTCACGTTTTCCCATTTTTTAAAGGTAGTGCAGAAGCTGGTCTCACTGTTGAAGCCGGTGCTGAAGGCGATGTTCTTGATGGAAATCTCCGTAGACTTCAGCAGATACTTCGCGGCAGAAAGCCTGGTCTTGATCAGATACTGATGGGGCGTGATTCCGGTTTCTTTTGTGAATACCCGGGTGAAATGAAAAAGACTCATATTGGCTTCGGCTGCCAGCTTTTCCAGGGACAGATCGCTCTGAAAATGTTCATTGATATAGGAGATGGCGTCAGCCATGGTAGCTCCGCAGACTTTATTTTTCCTGCTCTCCTCAGAGGAATAGAGAAAGTTATTCAGGAGCTTTGTGATATAGCCGGACAGCTTGCCCTCCAGAATGGTGGAGGAGGTCCGGAATACATTGTA
>CALWAV010000085.1 GCA_944375745.1 uncultured Merdimonas sp. | reverse complement strand
GATTACCTTGCGGCCCAGGCGTTTCTGGAACTGGAACCGGAGCAGCAGGCGGCAGTGGCGGTTCAGGCCGAGCATACGCCCGGCGGTACAGATTCCTTTTCTACAGAGTACAGGAGGCTGACTGCGGAAGATTTCAGAAATATGAAGCTGGAGAATATGGATGACCTCTGGGAGAACCGGATCGGCATCCGTAGTCCTGAGACAGTCCCCACAGCCACATCGGGAAGCTATGGCTTTGAATCTTTTTACTGGATGAACTGGTATCAGTCCCACAATGACAGCGGCTCCCCGGACACCCATTCCTTTAAGCGCCTGGGTCAGGAAATGCTTGGCATCGGCGGCTATGAGGATGGCTATATGGTATATATGTCGGCGCTCAGTGAAAATGATCTGGACGCGCTGCGGAAAATCACAGGCGTCGATACGATCACCTGGAAGGACTATAAGATGAAACGGTACGAGGCCGTGGCGCAGAAGCTGGACCAGATCCCGTACTTTGACAGCAATGAAGTGATACAGATGTTCCAGGAGGCCTTTGAGGCCGACAGCCAGAGCGGAAAACTGAGCCAGAGCATCGATGTGAAGCGGACCCTCTACGGTATCGTGAAGCGGGCGACGGGCGACTTCAGCGATGGCGGCATTTACGAAAGCCCTGAAGTGATAAGGGTATCTTCTGCGGAACAGCTTATAGAGCTTGCGGCCCGGAATCCGTATGGATATTACAGGCTGGAAGCAGATCTTGATTTCAGCGGAGTACCGGCTGAGGGAGGAAGCTATATCCCCGGGCGCTTTATCGGCGTCATCGAGGGCGGCGGCTTCCGCGTCACAGGACTGGCGCAGCCCCTGTTCGGAGATCTGCAGTATGCGATGATAAGAAACCTGAGTTTTTCAGAGACGGCTGCCGGAACAGAGCTGCAGGATCTGCTGGCTGTGAAAACGAAAAGAACCGTGACGGAGAACGTGACTGTGGAATCTGTTGTGCTGCTGGAAGAACAGGCAGAAGAACAGGCAGAAGAACAGGCAGAGGAATCGGTGGAAAACACGGGGCTGCCAGAAAGTGAGATGGAAGGCGGCCAGCTTGAAGAAGGTCAGACCGGAGAATACACAGATGAGGAAAATCAGTCAGAGAACGGCCAGCCGGGAGACAGCCAGATAGAAGACAGTCTGCCAGAGGAACGCCCGGAAGGAATGCCGGAGGAGCCGAAAAGAGAAGACGGTGATGATACAGAAGAACAGGAGGAAAAGCACAAAAAAGATAATCAGCGCTCAGAATAATTTCATAAAAGTTTCAGGGAACGGGCCTGCCGCAGAGAAAAAAGCGGCAGGCCCGCTTCTTCTCCCCGGCAGCGCCCATCCAGCGCCTGGAGAAGCTCTATGGAACGCTTCTGCCAGAGCTTTAAAAAGAATTAAGAATTTTCCTGTGGAAATCTTCAAGGGTTCCATTGTATGATTAACTTAGTACAATAATAGAACCATAACAAACCGGCGCGGCGGGAAAGTGCCTTCCGGCGGCGTCCGCATCAGCATGAGGGGAGTTCCATATGAATTTTATCATTGACCATCTGTCCAAAAGCTTTGAGACAAAAAAGGTGCTGCGGGACATCAGCTTTACCTTCGAGAGCGGGAAAATCTATGGTTTGCTGGGAAGAAACGGAGCCGGAAAGACGACTCTGTTCAACTGCCTGAATAAGGATATGAAGGCAGACGGCGGAAGCTTCTATCTGGAGGAGAACGGGATTCGCAGGAACGTGGAGCCGGATGATATCGGCTACGTGCTGTCCACGCCTACGGTGCCGGAATTTCTCACCGGCCGGGAATTTCTGAAATTCTTTCTCGATATTCATGGGGATGAGATCGAGAATCCGCAGCCTCTGGACGCCTATTTTGATTTTATGAGCATTGAGCCGGAGGACCGGGACAAGCTGATGAAGACTTATTCCCACGGCATGAAGAATAAGATGCAGATGCTGATCAATGTCATCGCCCGGCCGAATATTCTGCTGCTGGACGAGCCTCTGACCTCCCTGGACGTGGTGATGGCGGAGGAGATGAAAGAGCTGCTCCGTTCTCTGAAGACAGACAGGATCACGATTTTCTCCACCCATCTGCTGGATCTGGCCGTGGACCTGTGCGATGAGATTGTGCTGCTTTCCCACGGGGAGCTGGAATCTGTGGACAAGTCCAACCTGGACGACCAGGAGTTCAAAGAGAAGATCATCGCGGCCCTGAAGGAGGAGAGCCTATGAGCAGCCCGGGGGCAAACGGCATCGGGAAGACGCTGCGCATCACCTTTTCCCTGCGGAACACCTGCCGTGTCAACAATATTCTGTATGCGCTGAAGCAGATCCCGCTGATTGGACGGATTCTGCCGGAGTCTCTATATCAGGAGGCGGGACTTAAGATTTTGGCCAATGTGATTTCCGTGATTTGGGAAATTTTCGCGGCTCTTGTGGGAAAAGGACTCTATTTTCTGATCCTGCTGGGAGCGGCTGTGCTTTATCCATCGCCGGAAAAGGGACCGTTGTTCCTGTATCTGATGGTGGTCTGCACGGTGATCGGCGGCTTTGTGAATACCTATATGTTCAACCCCACCAAGGATAAATACTACGCGCTGATTCTATTGCGAATGAATGCCAGATCCTATACGCTGGTGAATTACGGCTATGCCATCGCAAAGCTGCTGGCAGCCTATCTGCTGTTCGGCCTTCTGACCGGCGGCCTGGTACACCTGCCCTGGTGGCAGCGGGTGCTGCTTCCCTTCTTTGCGGCAGGCGTCAAGCTTTTCGCGGCGGCCTATATGCTTCGGGATTATGAAAAGACCGGACAGGCGTCCAATGAAAATAAGGTGGGAGCCCTTTACTGGACTGCATTATTTGTGGGTCTGGCAGCGGCCTTCGGCCTTCCGGCTCTGGGCATTTTCCTGCCGGAGACAGTGAGTCTGATTTTCATGGCCTGCTGTGTGGCGGCGGGAGCGCTTTCCATCGTAAAGATTCTGGGGTTTGCCTCCTATCGGGAGATGTATCAGGAGCTTCTGCGGGACTGGATGGACCAGATGGACAAAAGCGGAGCTTCCAGCGGCGTCTCCAAAACTGCCATGGCGGCCAGAACGCAGAGTGAAAAAGCCATTTCCATGGACGCGGGCATCACCAGCAGCCGGAAGGGCTTCGAATATCTGAACGAGCTGTTCATCAAACGGCACCAGAGGATTCTCTGGAAAGCCTCGGAGAAGATCGCCTTTGTCTGCCTGATACTGGTGCTGGCGGCCCTGCTTGCCCTGTGGCTGTACCCGGCGGCCCGGCCTGTGACGAATGAACTGACTCTGCAGTTCCTGCCGTATTTTGTGTTCATCCTGTATGCCATCAACCGGGGAACCGGTTTTACCCAGGCCCTTTTTATAAACTGCGACAACAGCCTTCTGACCTATTCCTTCTACAAGAAGCCGGGCCAGATTCTGAAGCTGTTCCGCATCCGCCTGCGGGAGATCATCAAGATTAACCTGCTGCCGGCCTTTGTGATCGGCGCTGGTCTGGCCGTGCTGCTCTTTGCTTCCGGCGGAACGGACAACCCGGTCAATTATGCGGTGCTGGTGGTGTCCGTGCTCTGCATGAGCGTGTTTTTCTCGGTCCATTATCTGATGATCTACTATCTGCTGCAGCCTTATACGGCGGGCGCGGAGATGAAAAGCGGAACCTACCGCATTGTGCTGATGCTGACCTATGTGGTATGTTATCTGATGATGCAGGTGCAGATGCCCACGCTGATCTTTGGATTGATGACGATTGTCTTCTGCGCGGCCTACAGTGTCATTGCCTGCGTGCTGGTGTACCGGCTGGCGCCGAAGACCTTTAAGCTTCGGCTGTAAAGCTCTGCGATTTGAAGTGTCTCATTTTTACTATATCCGCCTTCCTGAAAGGTGTAGACTGCAGGTAAACTGCAAAGGGGCAGAAGGATAAGAATTCATTTCTTATGTTTCTGCTCCTTTTGCGTATGAAAAAACAGTGAGGAGGAGCAGGTATGAAGGCAAAGGAAATAGTTCAGGGATTTGTGACGGTGGATGAAGCCATTGAGATGGATTATGAGACTACGAAGGAGCTTCAGCTGAAGCATCTGAACCGGGAGCGGACGCTGGCGGGAGATTCCAAGTATTTCGTCAAAGCGGAGGACTGATTCCCTTTGGCGGCTACATCTGCAAGGAAGAGCTGTACGAAGCGGCTTACGGCAGCGTTGAGACCTGCTTCCATCATACAGCCACCTGCCAGGAAAACGGCATTTCCGCGGCGGCAGACCTTGCCTCCCTGGAATACATCCTGGAGCACGACCTGATCAGCGCGGCGGCTGAGAAGGGAGATTACTACGCGGACGCCATCAACAACGACCTGGTGGATATCTACCGGATACAGGTCAACCACACCATCAACAATCCGGCGGTGTTCCATTTCCTGCCGCCCCTGACGATCAAAAAGGAAGATCTGGATTATGTGGCGGAGGCTTTTGAGAAGTCTGTGAAGAAAATATATGAGACGATAAACGGATAAAGCCAAAGGCTCTGTTTTTCCAGAGGCTGATGCGGTATAATGAGAGGGTATCCCGGAGGCATCTGGTGCGCAGCTTCGAGGAGGCCACAGGGCTGGACATCAAAAGCTTCAGCAATTATATTCGTTTCCAGTCTGTGCTGAAGCAGCTGAATGAGGGAAGATTTCAGAGCCTTTCTGAGGCTGCGGCTGCGGAGACTGACCTGTTCTGCCAGGGATGTAAAGATGCAAACTGCGGGTTTTGCGGAAAGAGCTCAAAATTTCAGGAGTGTTAAGAACTTAAGGAGTATATAAAGGGAT
The DNA here is from genome assembly GCA_944375745.1 of uncultured Merdimonas sp. Classification (GTDB taxonomy): domain Bacteria; phylum Bacillota; class Clostridia; order Lachnospirales; family Lachnospiraceae; genus Laedolimicola. Next base: position 2,877 of record CALWAV010000085.1, on the reverse strand, counting down.
ATAAGAGTTTCAGGAGCTTCAAAGACTTCAGGATTATCAGGAAAATACAGGGAGAACAACGGATGGGAAAAGAGAGTTTGGACAGCTGCGGCCTGGTGTTTCTTTATCTTGCCGGACAGCTGGGAGAGGACGGCAGGCTTTATGTCCGGAAAACAGACAGCTGCCAGTATCTGATGGATTTTTCAGAACAGGTCCGCAGTCTGCAGGCGGAGACTGCCGGCGGGGCAGATATAGAGCTGTTCTGTACCTGGGCCGCTGCGAAAGCGTGGACAGGATTGCGTCAGCCCTGGGGCAGCAGATTCAGGATAATTTTGAGAGAGTTCTGAAAGAGGAAGATGTCGAACTGAAAAGAGAGGGACTGGATTTCTTTGCGGCAGAGTTCTGCGCTCTGGTGCAGGAGCATATCTTCTGCGGGGAACAGGTATTATATCCACGGTCACACGGACAATGCTTTGGTGAGTGGAAGATTTCCTGGTTCTGGGCCGGCCAGAGTCCGGAAGACAGCAGCCATGAGCTCATCGAAAGCGTGGCGGGCTTGTGGATGGAATGGGAAAAACCGATACTTTTTGGAAAACAGCTGATGATTCAGTCCTTTGAGTTCCGGGATTTGAGCGGAAGAAGGATTCTGGGAGCAGTTCCCGATCCGGAGAGCCGGCAATGGTATCTTCTTCTGGAGGGCGGCCGGAAGGTGCGCATGGGAGAAGAGATTCCTTATGTGAGGGAAAAGGCAGGATTTTATGATTTCGGAGAGGTTACGGCCACGGCGGTGGATACGGTTATAAACAGTCCGGTCTATGCGTATGGGGAATGGTTCGAGCCCCAGGAGCTTTTTGAAGAGTGGCAGAAGGTATTTTTGTATCTGGCGGCGGTGTCAGACAGAGTATGGACGCCGGAGACGATTACTCCGGTTTATGAGAAATTTTTGGATTTTGTGAGAACATATATCTGTCAGGCACAAGAGGCTCCTGCCTTTCTGGAAAAAGAGCTGTTTATGAAATGCCTGATAAAAAATATAGAAAACTTCAGAAAATTCCTGAAAGGCGGGGAAGAGCCGGTGATTTCGAAGGAGCTTCTGCTGCTTCTGCAGAGCCGGCACGTGTACATTCCATATCTGTAGGAAGCGCTGGGCGCTGAGCTCCCGGGCGCGGTATGTGAAAGGCAGCTTTCCGCCTACCAGCCTGAGAAAATGAAAGAATTTCTGGAAAGCGCAGAGAAAGGTACAGCTTACGAAAAAGGAATCTGCTTGGAGAGGGCGGCAGAGTATTACATACAGCAGATCTGCGGACTTCGAATCACCGGAAGAAGGGTGCGGACAGGACTCCAGAAAATCGACCTGAGCGCGGTGAATGTGTCTCTTGACAGCAGACTGTGGGAGATGGGCGCCTATATTCTGATAGAGTGCAAAAACTGGTCCGGAAAAGCCGGGATTGAGGTGATCCGCAGCCTGGTTCATATCTGCGCGTATAAAGGAAACAGAACCGTCTTCCTGTTTGCGGCAAACGGCGTTACAAAGGCTGCTGGAAAAGAAATTCTGCGCGCGGCTCTGAATCAGTGTTTTATCCTGTGCTTTACAAAACAGGAGCTTCTGGAGCTGAAAGACGCATATGAGTGCAGACAGCTCCTGGATCGGAAATGGGAGCAGCTGCTTGACAGGCGGGAGGAGGGAACATTGCTGTGATCATCAGTGCCAGCAGAAGGACAGATATTCCGGCTTTTTATTCGGAATGGATGGAAAATAGGCTGAAGGAGGGATATGTGCTGACACGTAATCCGAGAAACCCTCATCAGATCAGCCGGATCAGCCTTGCGCCGGAAGAAGTGGACGGCATCGTATTCTGGACCAAAAATCCGGCTCCCATGCTGGACAGGCTTTCCATCCTTAAAGATTATCCCTATTACTTTCAGTTTACTCTGACACCCTATGGAAAGGATGTGGAGCCGGGACTTCCCGATAAAGACCGGATTATGATTCCGGTGTTTCAGGAGCTGGCCTGCCGAGCCGGAAAAGAGCGGGTTATCTGGCGTTATGATCCCATTTTTTTCAGCCGGGTGCATACGCCGGAATGGCACCTGCGGCGGTTTCATGAGATGGCCGCCCGCCTGTCCGGGTATACGGAAGAATGCGTGATCAGCTTCCTGGACTATTATCGGAACACGGAGAAGCAGATGCAGGGACTGGGACTAATGGAACTGTCTTCAGAGGAAAGAACGGTATTCTTAAGAAAACTGGCGCAGGCCGCGGCCGGATACGGCCTGCGCCTGAAAGCCTGCGCCGAGGATCCGGCCTTCGGAGCGCTGGGAATCCTTCCCTCCAGCTGCGTGGACGCCGGGCGGCTGGAGCGCATCAGGGGCAGTCTGGAAAATGCCGGAAGCAGCCCGGAGCGTGCCGGCCGCTGCCCGGTCCCGGCCAGCCGGGACCGGAACCAGCGGCCGCTCTGCGGCTGCGCTGCAAGCGTGGATATTGGCGTATACAACACCTGCGCCAATGGGTGCAGGTACTGTTACGCCAATTATAATCCGGGCGCCATCCGCGGGTACCGGGAGAAGTATTCCCTGGAGGAGCCTCTGCTGTGCGGAAGAGTGGAGGCCGGGGATATAGTAAGGGAGAGACGGGAGTAGAGGAGATTGGTAAAATTGATCTTTCTATGATACGATCATGCCATGACAGACATAAGGAGGAGACAGATATGCTGATTAATTTCAATGAGATACAGGAGCGCACCGTGCCGGGAATGAATAACGGGACTGGTGAAGTTCGCACCTGAGTAGCCGTCGTCGGTGTACCAGCGCAGATTGGTAAAGCCGTTCTGCTTGGCGTAGGCTTCCAAAATCCGTTTCTGGTTGGAAATGGAATTGCTCTCGCCTTGCAATTCGTCC
>CALWAV010000084.1 GCA_944375745.1 uncultured Merdimonas sp. | reverse complement strand
CGCCGGAAACCACGACGGAGATAACGCCTTCGAGATGCTCTACCACGTCCTTCTTTGCCTTGCTCTCATCCTTCAGGATAAAGCGCAGACGTGTGAAACAGTGTGTAACCTGTTTTACATTTGCTTTGCCGCCCACATTATCAATAATGTCCTGGGCTACCTTGTTGTAATCCATAACTCGTCTCTCCTTCTTTTCCCGCCGCAAAAAGCATCTGCTTTTTGTCTGCTGGGAGTTCCTTACATGGTGCTTTTACACCCGGCCGGGATGTATCTTGAAAGGCAGAGATACAGGGAACGGCATGAAAAAAAGACCCGACAAAAATGAATATAATCCAAGACTGCTCTCCACAATCTCTTCATCATCATTTCCATCCGATCTTGCCTGCATGACCAGTAACACGTCGTCTGTGAAACCAATATGTATCTGTCTTTCAACTTGAACATACTGTAGCACAAAACGGAACAGAATGCAACAGTTTCTTAATTTTTTGTGAAAGTTTTATAAATTTCATTAAGATTTTTTGTGCAGTATGCTCCAGTCAGTTAAGTTTCGTTTCCAGGCAGAGTCCATACGCAGTGTTTCTCATCTCTGCCTGTTTTGCAGAATCTCAGCGAACACAGCCGGAAGCGGCGCAGTAAACGACCTGCCCGAAACCTCTGCCAGCACTCCCGAAAGCTCCGGGAACTCCAGGCGGTACGCATGCAGAAGCTGGTGCCTCAGACCAAACTCCTTCAGAAAAAGCCTGTTTATTTCCGGTTTTCCGTATTTTGCGTCCCCGATCAGAGGATGGCCCAGGGAAGCCAGATGCGCCCGTATCTGATGAGAACGGCCGGTAAGCAGATTAATTTCCAAATAAGTAAATGGCTTTTCAAAAAGGCGGAACTGCTCAAGAGGCCGGTATTCCGTACAGATTGGAAGAGCACCCTCTTTTTTTCCCTTCAGGATCTGCACCTGATTGGTGCGCTCGTTTTTCAGAAGCCAGCCCTCCGCCCGCCTGGTCTCTGTAATGGTTCCCACAGCGATGCTGTGGTAAAACTTGTGCAGGCTCCGTGTTCGAAAAAGCTCGTTCAGCTCCTGAAGACCCCGGAGACTTTTTCCTGCTGCCACAAGGCCGCTGGTATTCCGGTCCAGGCGGCTGCAGATGCCCGGTCGGAAGCTGCGGAGCTCCTCTTCTGTAATCTGACCGGATTCCAGCAGATATGCCGTCAGATATTCCACCAGCGATATATCGGCAGGGCCGGCTTTCTGGGAAAGCAGTCCCGCAGGCTTGTTAAAAAGAATCATATGCCGGTCTTCATAGACGATCTCCGGGCGCAGCTTTTCCCCGGCTTTTCGGGAACCGCTGCCATTCTCTTCCCTGCCTGCCGCGCGGCTTCTGCCGGAATCTGCCCCGGGCGCGCGCTTTGCACCTGCGGAAGAAAAACCGTCTATGGTCTCGTCTGCCAGAAACAGACGAATTTCATCTCCCGGATTCAGCCGTTCGTTTCCCTGGGCTTTTTTTCCGTTCAGAGTGATATTTTTTTTGCGCAGCATTTTATAAAAAAAGCTTTTCGGAGCCTGATCCATATATTTTTCCAGCAGACGCGTAAGGCGCTGTCCGGCTTCATTTTCTCCTACCGTCAAAAGACGCATAAAATCTCCTCTCCTGCTGTCTTCTCTATAAGGACAGCGACAGAACCACCTGGCGGATCAGCTGCTCCCGGTTCAAATTCGGATATCTTTCATCCGGAGTAAAGGGAATTTCCTCCGGCTCCCGTTCCGCCAGAACATCCACCCGGTCCAGATACACCTTTAAATCCGGGAAAATATGTACATGCGCGCCGGAAATGCCGTTTTCCTTCAGCATCTTCACAACATGCTCCTGTAAAGGCTTCAAATCGGTGCTTTTCATGGTAGTATATCCGGCTATTTCATTTCCGCGGATCACCAGACTGTGAACGGGATAATTTTTCTCATAGGTGGTCAGCACCAGCTCATATGCCCTTGTCAGCTTTCCCGCATGGAGCTCAATCTCCTCATACAGCTCTTTCGGCATGGAACGCCGTTTCCAAAACATGAGCACATTTACCATTTCCTTGCAGGCCGGAAGACAGCCTACAATGGCCAGAATCGTAAAATAATTTCTCCTTGTGCCCGTGGTCACATAGCCCAGCACAAAGATGGCAATGGGAATCAGAAAAAACAGAAAGGTTTTGAGAAGCTGAGAGTGCTTATGCGCATTGGTATAGCCCCACTCTCCTTTTTGCGGTCTGCGCATTGTAAAATCTCCTTTCGTATCTTAAAGCAGTTTCTGCCATTCGGCTTCCTTAAATCCCACCAGCACCTGCGTATCCGTCACCACAATCGGGCGCTTCACCAGCATTCCGTCCGTGGCCAGGAGAGCGTACTGCTCTTCCTCACTCATAGCCGGAAGCTTCTCCTTCAAATTCATGCTCTTATAAAGCTGCCCGCTGGTATTAAAAAATTTTTTTAAAGGCAGCCCGCTTTTCTGATGCCATTCTTTCAGTTCCCGGGCAGTGGGATTCTGCTCCTTGATGTGACGGGCCTCATAGGACACGCCATGGGCGTCCAGCCACTTTTTTGCCTTCTGGCAGGTAGAACAGGGCGGATACTGTAAAAATAGAATACTCATAGTTCTTTTCTCCTTTTACATCTTATAAATGTGACGCGCCAAGTATCTCACGGATCTGGGGAATGGTTTTTTCCTCTTCCCGGAGCGCCTTGATATAAGCGATACGCTCCAGAGTCTTTTCTCTTGGATAGCGTCTGGTCAGCTTTTCTTCTTCCTGCTCAAAGGGCAGGAACCCTTCTTCCGTATAAAATTTCAGAGTGCTGTACCGGACTCCCGTCAGGCGCGTAAGCTCTCCGATGGTCACGTATTCGGAAGCCAGAATCGCTTCCATACTTCTCTGTCTTGACATAACCGCGCCTCCCTGTCAGGTGGCTGCGACAATCAACAGGACAAACAGATTGTCGATGTCTTCCAGCACTTTCTGAAGAGCCTCCACCTGAGGATTCTCCTTGATCTCTTTCAGTCTGGCTTTCAGCGCCTTTTTTTCATAAGCAGAAAAATACCGGGACAGCTCGCCGCTTTTATCGAGAAGAGCTGTCAGCGCTATAATGTCCTCAGACAATTCGCCGTCCTCCAGAAGCTCCGCACGGATATTCTGAATCACACGATCAAGCGCCTTTTCATCCGGAACATAAATGGTTTTCCCGCCGAAAAGTCCGCCTTTCTCCTCTGTGGCGCAGCCTGCCTCCACCAGTGATTTTCCGACTGCGTCAATCATTTCATTGACATTCTGATTCGTAAAGGTGACAGAATTGCGTTCCACGATCTTTTTGAATCTGACCGGCTGCTTCTGCTTGATATAGGAATAGACCGGCCAAAGATAACTCATTCTGTTCGGAAGATGGGTTCTTACTGACAGCTTATCTTTTTCCTCCCGGGTGATGATGCCGACCATCAGGAGCTCCAGCACACAGGCCCCTGTCAGACACATGCCTTTCTCAATGTCGAAAGTCGAAAGTTTTCCTTTATTGCGCAGTATACAGAGCAGATACTCCTGGGTGAGCGACAGATCCTTCATTCTCGTTTCCTCCTTATTCCAACACAGCATACTACTTATCTCTTATCACTTATTACTTACTACTTATGATTTAAATATACTGCGCCTCCGGGAATCTGTCAAGTACCTTTTCTCTTTTTATATCACCCTTTGCCGGCTCCGTTTTCCTTAAATTAATAATACCACTCTTTTTGCCAATGCCCACATTCCGTTCAAAATTCCCGTGTTGATAATATTGAGCGGTCTCCACAAAATTCCGGACACCAGACAAAGGAAAAGAATCAGAACCGCGAATCTCCGGATTTTCGCGTAAAAGCGCCGCACTCCCGGTGCCAGCTCCAGCAGCACATTGGAGCCGTCCAGAGGAGGCAGCGGAATCAGATTAAAGGTGCCAAGGCCGATATTGAGCACAGCCAGATACAAAAACCAGATTGCGAGGCCACTGCCAAACCTCAGACAGACGCCGTAAATCAGCATCCCCAGAAACGCTGTCAGATAGTTCATACCCGGCCCTGCCAGGGATACCAGAATGATCCCCTTCTTCTGATCCTTATAGTACGCGGTATTAATCCGGACCGGCTTTGCCCAGCCCATTCGGAACAAAAGCAGACAGATGGTTCCCCACAGCTCCAGATGGGCGAAGGGATTCAGCGTCAGACGCCCTTCCAGCTTCGGCGTGGGATCCCCCAGCTTATAGGAGACGTATCCATGGGCAAACTCATGGACTGTAATTGCGATCAGGACTGCAGGGATCATGTAGAGCAGTTCTCTTAAATACTCTGCCGAAAACAGGTATCTCATTTTCTTCACCTCGTATTTTTGTTTTCTCAGGCGCAGGCAGACGGGCTGTTTTGAGCTCACTCATATCTGCCCTTTGCCACTTTCTTTCCCAGCAGCGCCCTCTGATTCTTATTTACAAAGGATTTCGTCCGTGCCCGCAGCAGAAGCTTTCTTCCCTCAGGGGTGCGGGTATAGACCAGACGGAACCGCCCCATGGCCGTGCGTATGTGCTTTTCAAAAATAGCAGCCCTCTCTTTCTGTTTTCCAAAGATCTCAGGAACCGCGTAATATTCGCCGGTTCTCCGGCTGGTTTTTTCCCTGGTCAGCAGATATCTGGGATTGTCAATGATGCCCCAGAGTTCTTCCATGCAGCTGGCAAAGGTGGTCTTATCCCGCATGGTTCCGCCTTTCAGATAGGTCTGAATTATCATTCCGTCCGCGGATTCCACCTCTGCCCTGCAGTGATCCGGATCTTCCAGCTCACCGATTTCTCCCAGCGCTCTGACGGCAGCCTGGCTGATATGCTTCATCCGCCGTTCAGGCGTACCAAACCGAAACAGGCGGATGCCATACCGGACAATCAAAGCGGCAGTCACCAGCATCAAAATTCCCAAGAGCTTTCCCTGCACAAAGCCCCCTCCATTCACCTGAAGCACGGCCCGTCCGAGCTGCAGAAGAACGGTCAGAACCAGATTCAGAATCTCCATTCCCAGCGCATGGATAAACAGATAACTGGTTTTCAGCTCCTCTGCAGGCACCTCTTCCACCTGCTCTACCTCCATGCTGCCATGAATCTCAGCCAGGGAAGCCTGCCACCGGTTTCTTAAGCCCTCTCTGTCCGCGGCCCGCTCCAGCATTATCCGGTTGATCTCTTCCATCTGCTTCAGGGTGTCAAATTCCGGGATGTTCAGTCTTCCGATCCCGCTCTCTATCACAGGCTCCTTCCAGGATACGCCCAGGAAAGAATCAAATCTGCGGACCAGGGTCTCATAATCACCGGAAAAGTCAGCCTTCTTTGTCTGTCCGTCCTTCTGGGGAAAAATGCAGGCAAGATGCCAGATGTTTCCTGTTTTTTCCAGATGATTCTTGTCTGTCCGGATCGTCCGGCCCCGCATCTGATTGCTCAGCATAAAGGAACCCACATAGGTGGCAAGAATCAGAGAATTGATGCAGGGCGCGTCCCAGCCCTCTCCCAGCAGAGATTTTGTTCCGATCAGCGCCTGGATTTCCCCCTGTTCGAAAAGAGTCGTCACCACAGACACCACGTGAGTACTTTTCCCCTTTACCTGAAGACGCCCATATCCGGTATCTCCCAGGGGCAGCAGGCTTCCTTCACAGCCTTTCTCTGCCAGCATATGCTCTAGCTTCTCTTTTGCGGCCAGCGGGACGATCACCACAGATCCGCTTAAGCAGCCCAGGCGGAGCCCTTCTCTCTGCTTTCTTCTCAGATATTCAAAGATGGGCACTGCTCCGATTTCCGCTGTCAGAGGCTTGTCACTTCCCACAAACGGCAGCTTGTCCTTTTTAATAAAGTCACATAAGACCAGCAGCCGCAGAGCTTCGCCCTGGGACTGATATTCTGCCTCCGCAATTTTCCCGATGCTTTCCAGCTTTCCCCGGCTTTTAACGAGTAGCTTCTGCATGGCATCCTTATGAGTCAGGGATACCTTTCCCCTGTAGATGCATCCGGCTTCCTTCAGTTTGTCCAGAAGCTGTTTCCGCTCCTCTTCCGAGACCTGATAGGACTGGGCATCTTCATACAGAAAGCCCTGCAGCAGTATTTCCAGCCAGCTGTCATTAAGCTTCGGCAGCCTGCCCTTCGTTCCGATCAGCTCTTTCAGACAGACCGGAAGCGGGATCTTCTGTGCCTGGCAGAAAATGAGGAGCGCGGAAAAATATGCCGGGTTTTCCAGAAACTGCTCGCTGTATCCTTCCGGGTCTGCCAGCCCTTTGTGGGAGGCTATCATGCGGGTAAAAGCTTCTCCTGTCAGAACCGCGTTCCTTATTTCTTCTGTCTTCTTCTGATACTTTTCTATTTCATCCAGTTCTTCCTTTACAGGCCAGTTAAAATATACATAATCCTCATGGGGACAGAGGCTTCCTTCCCTCACAAGCTCCGGCGTAAAAATCTCTTCATCAATGGGGCCGCACAGATCAATATAGCGCTTCCACTGCCCCGGGGTACTGTCATAGGGAGGGGTCGCGGTAAGGGAAATCACTGTTACTTCCTTCATTTCTTTCAGGAAAGCTTCCAACGCCTTCCACCACTCGCTTCTCAGGTGATGAGCCTCATCCAGGCAGACTGTCCTTACCCCCGCAGCCTTCACCGCCTCAAAAATATCGAATCCCCGGAAATCCACATTTTCAGTTTCCCGGCTTTCCATCTCATCCGGCTCTTTTTCCTCCGCGCCGTCCTCTCTGGCATCCGTCAGCTCTCCCTGATACTGCTTCATGGCGCTGTAAAGAGCCTGATAAGTAACGGCTGTGATCTGCCTCATCTGCTTCAGATCATTGGACAGGATTTCCTCCGGCCGGATTTCTTCTTCCAGGAAACCATCTGTGATCCGCTCCAGCCACTGCTGGCGGATGGTAATGCTTGGCGACAGAATCAGGCAGGGAGCCCCCAGCCGCCGAATCAGCTCGATTCCCAGCGTCGTCTTTCCGGAGCCCGGCGCCGCCACGATATGCAGTTTTCCATCCGCCAGATATTTCTGTGAATTTTCCAGAACTCTTTCCTGATAGTTTCTCCAGGTACCTTTGAACCGCAGTACATTTTCATAGATATTTTTCATGCTGTGATACCCTCTTCCCTTCGGAACGCTTAACCGTTCCTGGCTGTATATCTGTTATTATACCGCAGGTTCCGCCGATTTTGAAGAACATAAAATCAGTCCGGAAGCTATCTGCTTACAATCCGGTAATAGGCCCTGGCCGTCAGCAAGTACACAATCACATAAAATACCGCGAACACCAGGAAGCTGACGGCCGTGCATGCCATATAAAGCTTCGTATTGGACAGGTAAAGAAGGGCCAGCAGCCGGGACATGAGCGGAAAGGCCGCGGCCACATGGATTCCGGCCACAATCAGCGGGAGGAAAAATACCGTCAAAACCTGAGAGCGGATGGCAGCCCGGACCTCTCGGCGGCTCAATCCCACCTTACGCATGATCGCAAAGCGCTCCCGGTCCTCAAAGCCCTCGGAAATCTGCTTATAATAGATGATAAGCACTGCCGCCATGAGGAAGAGGGCGCCCAGGAAAAGCCCCAGGAAGAAGAAGCCTCCATACAGCTTCAGATAAATGGCGTCCGCATCCACCTTGGAATCCGGAGAGCCTTTCAATTCCCCATTCTGCAGCAGGTCCAGCAGAACTGCCGAAAATTCCCGCTGTTTTCCCTGGTCCGCGTCCGTGTCAAAGGCATAAAAGCTGTCCGGTTCACTGGCGATATCCGCCAAAGCCTCCTTCTGTTTCGCATAAATCTCATCCATCTCCTGCTGTCCGGGAACAACTAAAAAATAGCTGCTTGCGATATTGGCGGCCATAAGGCCCTTTCCCGGGAAGTCTTCCAGCATATCTTTCACCTGATATTCCCGGTCGAACAGCTTCAGAGACGGAGCGTCATAATCTCCCCAGCTGTCATAAAGAAGGATTTCTCCTTCCGAAAGCGAAACATCTGCGCCGGCAGCCCTGTTGTATTCTTCTGCCGTGATAACGTACAGATTTACAATTTTATCCGCATCCAAAAGAGCTCCCTCCCGTGATACCCGGAAAGTATCTCCCTCCTTCACGGCGGAAAACACCAGGTAGGAATACTGGACCTCGTCTGTCACAGAAAGTCCTTCCTTCTGCTGCAGCTCCCGCACCTGTTCATACAGCTCGTCGCTTTTTTCTTCCGTATCTTCCCGGGAATAGACCACAAAATCATAGGGATACCGGGAATTTACCACATCGTCAATTCCGATCATCAGGGAGCTTGTGGCGGAGATCATCACCAGCACCATTGTGGATAAAATGCAGATATTCGCCAGGCCCACCGCATTCTGCTTCATACGGTAAATCATGCCGGAGACGCTGATAAAATGTCCTGTCTTATAATAATAAGACTTATTGCTTCTTAAAAGCTTCAGAAAAGCAATGCTTCCTGCCGTGAACAAAAGATAGGTTCCCACGATCACCAGTACTGCTGCTATGAAAAAGATATAGATAGAGGTAATCGGGTTCTTCGTTGTGACCGCCAGATAATACCCGGTTCCCACACAAAAAAGACCTAAGAGTGCCGAAAGCCATTTCGTCTTGGGCTCCCGCTCTCCTGCCTGGCTGTCCCGCAGAAGGCCCACAGGAGTCGCCACCTGAATCTGCCGCACTGCGTTCAGGAAAATCAGCAGAAAAATTACCGCAAAAAGCCGGACCGTGCTCCAGACCGCCTCTCCGGATAGAAAGAAGCCGAGCGAGACCTCTGAGCGGACAATCTTCGCAATCACCAGGAACATGACCTTATCAAGGGCTATTCCAAACAGCAGGCCGGCCGCCATACTGATGAGAAAGACATACAGCGATTCCCAGGCCAGAGTCTTTGCCAGATGTCCTTTTCCCAGTCCCAAAATGTGAAAGACGCCGAATTCCTTCTTCCTCCGCTTCAGAAGAAAACTGTTTGTATAAAAGAGAAAAATCAGCGCAAACAGGCCGATGATTCTCGCTCCCATCTCCATCAGGGAGAGCAGCGTACGGTCCCCTGTCATCTCCTTGAGCCCCGGGTTCAGGGACAGGGACTTGACGATATAATAGAGCATGACTGTCACAATGCAGGTCAGAATATAGGGGAAATAGGTGTTTCCGTTCTTTTTGATATTTCCGGCGGCCAGCCTTGCAAAAAATCCTCTACGCATGACGCTCACCACCTGCCGCAAGCAGTGTCAGCGTATTGGAAATCTTCTGAAACTGCTGTTCTTCTGTCGCGTCTCCCCGGTAAATCTGATGGAACACCTGTCCGTCCCGGATAAAGAGCACCCGTCCCGCATGGCTGGCCGCCTTCGTGGAGTGGGTAACCATCAGAATTGTCTGGCCCTCCCGGTTGACCTCGCTGAAGATTCGGAGCAGATTGTCCGTGGCTCTCGAATCCAGAGCTCCTGTGGGCTCATCTGCCAGCAGAAGCTTCGGCTTCGTAATCAAGGCCCTGGCCACAGCCGCCCTCTGCTTCTGCCCGCCGGACACCTCATAGGGATATTTCTTTAAAATATCAGTAATCCCAAGCTTCTCCGCCAGAGGCTCCAGGCGATCTGCCATTTCCCGATAGCCTTTTCCCGCCAGCACCAGGGGAAGAAAGATATTGTCCTGAATGGAAAAGGTATCCAGAAGATTAAATTCCTGAAACACAAATCCCAGATTGTCCCGGCGGAATGCCGAGATTTCTTTTTCCTTTACAGAAGCCAGATTCCTTCCGTCTAGAATCACCTCACCGGCTGTGGGCCTGTCGAGGGCCGCCAGAATATTCAAAAGCGTAGTCTTTCCGGATCCGGACTCACCCATAATAGCCACATATTCGCCCTCTTCCACAGAAAAGGACACATTTGTAAGAGCCTGCACCTGATTCCCGCCGAAACGGGTCGTGTAAATCTTTTTCAGGCATTTTGCCTCCAAAACTGCCATTTTTTCATACCTCCTTTTGGATCTCTGTATGGAAAGCATAACAGAAAAGGCCGGGACACCGCCATGGAAGCAGGTGACATTCCAGCCCTTTGATGTGACATTTTTGTAAGATCCTCTTGTAAAGGTTATTCTGTCTGCAGCTTTTCTGTACTCAGATCAACGGAGATGGTCGTACCTTCCCCAGGCTTTGACTGTACGCTGATTTCATGGGAAAGCCGTCCAGACGCCTTTTTGCAGAGATACAGGCCAAGCCCTGTGGACTTCTTATCAGCCCGGCCGTTGTAGCCCGTAAAGCCCTTTTCAAAAATACGGGGCAGATCCTCCGGCGCGATTCCAATTCCCGTATCCGATATTTTCAGAACTTTCTCCCGTGTCACCGCAATCGTAATGGTTCCTTCCGGAGTGTATTTGATGCTGTTGGAAAGAATCTGCTCCAGAATAAAGAGCAGCCATTTCTCATCGGTGAGTACCCGGATCCCGGAAGGCTCCCAGGAAAGCTTCAGCTTCTTCCGCACAAAGAGAGGCGCATATTTGTGGACAGCCTGCCGGATGATGCTGTCCAAATCATATTCCTGAAACACATAATCCGAGGAATCACTGTCCAGCCGCAGATAGCTTAAAACCATCTCCACATACTGTTCGATACGGAAAAGCTCCGCAGACAATTCCCGATGCTCTTCCGTGTCCTCACCCGCCAGCGTCATCCGCATCACAGAAATCGGAGTCTTAATCTGATGTACCCAGGTGGTATAGTAATCCATGCTCTCCTGCCTGCGGTTTTCCCACTCTGTAAGCGCGGCTTCCATCCGGCGTCCCAGCTCCGCAAAAAGTTCCTGCAGATCTGCCTCATCCACCGTGCCTGCCGGCGGCAGCCCATCCGGCAGCAGCGGAAGGTTCCGGAATACTTCTTCATATCTGCGGTGGCGTCCCAGACAGCGCACAAAATCTGCCGCCAGAACAAAGAAAAGCAGGAGCAGACATAAAACTCCCGCATACAGCACCGCTTCCGTCTCCAGATCATACAGCGAAAAAATCAGCGCAAAGATAAAAGCGCATGCCAGAAGCAGCGCCCCTGTCTTCCACCGCCGGCGCAGATAACGCCCGAGAACAGTAAGCCATCTTTCTCTGTCTCCCATAGCTTCCTCCTTGCCCCGGCAGGCACTTGCTCTGCCAGCCCGTCATTCTACCAGATAACCGCTTCCTACCTTTGTAGTGATAAAATCATGAAGCCCCACAGATTCCAGCTTTTTCCGCAGGCGGTTCACATTGACCGTCAGCGTATTTTCCTCCACATAAGCATCCATCTGCCAGAGCTTTGTCATCAGCGTGTCCCGGCTTACCACCTTTCCTCTCTGCTCCATCAGAGTCTGCAGAATCCGGAACTCGTTTTTCGTGAGATCGATTTTCTGTCCTTCATACAGAAGCGATGCGTCATTCAGATTCAGGACGGCGCCTCTGTGCTCAAGCACCGGGACCCGGCTGCCCATATCATAGGTTCTCCGAAGCAATGCCTGCATCTTCGCCATCATCACATCCAGATCAATGGGCTTTGCGATAAAATCATCACCGCCCATATTCATGGCCACGACGATATTCATGTTGTCAGCAGCAGAAGAAATGAAAATGACAGGGACCTCCGAAATCTTCCGGATCTCGCTGCACCAGTGGTATCCGTTGAAAAACGGAAGCATAATATCCACAAGTACCATATGAGGATCGTATTCCGCAAAAGCCGGAATCACATTCTGAAAATCGCTGACACACCGCACCTCATGGCCCCAGGATTCTATCTGCTTCTTCATGGCCTGAGCCAGCGTGGGATCATCCTCAATAATGAATATCCGGTACATAGCTTCTTCCCCTTTTCCGCTCAGTCATAGATATGTTTTCCGAATTCGTAAGCCTTTGAAAGCCAGTCTGTCTTGTCAATCTGCGGCTTTCCATTGGTATCCCCGCAGCCTCCGGCCAGCAGCATGCCACGGTCATGAAAGCCGATATAGTTTACCAGGATAAACTGATAATAGGACACAGCCTGCTCAAAGGTCCAGAAAAAGTTATCAGCAGAGGTCATCAGAAGAGCGCAGTCCTTCACCGGATAGCTTTCATATCTTCCAAGGGAAGGATTCGGGTCCTCCTCCGCAATGCAGTAAAACCGCTCAATAAACGCCTTGATCCGGGACGACAGTGTCCAGATTCAGAAGAGAAATCACTTCCGTCTCATGGCCTGCCTCTTTGGCGCCCTTTTCAAAGCTCTCCACCAGCCGGGCTGTATTTCCCTTCGGGCGGCCGCCGCCCTGGATAATCAGAATCTTTTTCATCTTTTCCCTCCCATACCTCTATGCGTCAGGAACACCGGATTTACTGTTTCACAAGATCCATATTTTCCTCTGTCAGCTTCATCCAGGGAACCGTAAGTTCTTCCGCGTCTCCCCTCCAGGAAGCCTCCCATTCCTCATATTCCGCCTGATCGACCGGTTCCCCGATCTCCTCTCCCTCGGGAGTAATATAATACACCATACCGGCGCCGCTCACATCCACCTCTTCCGGAAACGCATTTCCCGCAGAATCAGTCTCAGAGACAGTCCGCTCCCAGGCGTCCACCTGCGCAGCCGCTGTATAGGCATCACTTTCCGGGTCATACTGATATAACGTATAGGGCTCGAAGCTTTCTCCTGACAGTCCCTGATTTCCGGACCAGGCTGCCCGCACATAGCCGTTGCCATAGAAGACCACACCCGGATATTCCACAAACTCCTCCCGGACCGCGTCAAAGGCGCTGATAAAATCATAGACCACTTCCACCGCCTGATCCGTCGTTGTGTAGGAAATCAGAAGCTCCTGGGAACCATCCTGATCGATGTCACAGACAGCAAATTCGTTTTCAGAGACATCCGCGCCCTCCAGGAATCCATAATCCCTTCCGTCCGGAAACAGATGGTTAAAATAGACATCATAGAGGACAGAGTGGTAAGCGCTTTTCGCCTCTGAAGACAGACTATTAACAGCTTCCTCTTCTATCTTCTCCTCTGTCGTTTCAGCAGCCGTTTCATTTTCCGCTGTTTCCTCTTCAGTCGTCTCTTCCTGAGCCTGTGTACCGCCGCATCCCGCAGCCGCTGTCAAAAGAATTCCAAATAAAGCTGTCACCAAATATTTTTTCATGTCTGTATTCTCCCTTTCCCTTTTTCCAGGCCTCTGTCAGTATTAGCGCCAGCCGCGCTTCTCCGTCTATGGCACCGCATTACCGCTATTATATAATGGGCCAAAAGGGAAAGTCAATATTCCAGGGGCAGGCCTTTTGTTGTTCATTTTTCCTGCAGCAGATAATGAAATCCTCCATTTCGAAGAATTCTTTTTCGTATCCCTTCCGCATTTGCAAAGCCCTGATTCTCCAGAAAGGAAGATGCCTTTTAAAGCGCTTCTTCAAACCCTGATACCATGGTATCAAATTTTTTCATGGCCAGCCTTAATCCGAGTCCTGCATTTTTTGCCTCTATTTCAAAATGTCTGCGTGTAATCTTGTCCAATGTATACAAATTACCTATGCTTAAGGCCATCTCTCTGGTGCTGCTTTCATAGATGGCAGTGCTTATCATATCATAAGCAGGAGCCAGCCTTATATGTTTTAAATCCGGACTGTACAGCAGAGAAAAATTTTTAATGTGATTATCGGTATTTCCAATCAGATAGTTGAAGATGCTCATATCCCAAAGCCTGAGCAAAATCTTCTTGGTGAAGCCTCAGGGGAACAGGAAGGTGATGAATAAAACGCTCTTTGGAGCTGTCATTCATCCGATCGTACCTTTTTGTAGCAAGCAGCACATCTCCATCTTCCGCATTTCCGGTATCTACCACAAAACTATCCGGCGTATCGATCCCGAGATAGGAAGCTGTCAAAAGGCAGAGCTGTTGCGCAGATTCCGAAGCCCCTTCTTTTGCCAGATTTCGAACCTCGGCAAAAGATAATTTCTTGTAATCCGGCAAGACCTGAGGATTTTCTCCTTCTGTAATTCTAAGTGCCCCAAGACATTCACATCCCAGCCCTGACAGGATCGACAGATAATCATTTTCATTCACATGCATCCATTCTGCCACACACCTTCTGGTAAACCCTTCCGGCAGCAATCCTTCAAAAAAGTTCTTTGTCTGTACAGGAGAGAAGGCACCGTCTGAAAATGGCAGGCTGAGTGAAACCGGTACTGTCTCTGGGTTTTCCATATACGATTCTGCATAAGAAAACCGGGCATCCTCCGGAGTATTTCCGCAGATTTCTCCCACATAGACCTGACAGCCTTTTATTTCGATATACACTGATAATACTCTCAACCTTTTATCCCCTTTTCTCTAAACAGAAATCCATTCCCAGAGTTTGGATTAAAAACAAAGTTTTTCCTATTTCTGCTGTAGCTTTTCCCCGCTCCAGATCTGAAATAAAGCTAGTGCTGAACCCTGTAAATTCCGCCAGATAAGCCTGTGTATAGTTTAATTCCTTTCTTCTCTGACGGATTGCTTTTCCCAATGACACAGTATCTGTAATCCTCATAAAACCTCCAAAATCAAATATAGCCGTTCAGCTTGTTTTTATAATCCAATACTAGATTTTAGCCGTTCGGCTTGTTTTTGTAAGCCAAGACTTAATTTTAGCCGTTCGGCTTATTTTTGTAATTCTAATTATAAATATAGCCATTCTGATTTGTCAAGAATTCGTCTCCTGCCTGTTCCTTGAAATAAAAAACAGAAATCCTGCTTATCTCACAGAAACAGCCCAGGGCCAGATTACCGGCATAAATCTGTTCTGCCGGTATCTGGCCCTGTTCCTTATTCCAAAATTATATTTTCTGCCGCTTCCGCCGCACAGACAAAGCAGTCAAAGCAGATAAAGATTACTGCCTAACGTCCACAATCCCCGTGGCGGCATTCATGCTCTCCATGGCCATGTTCATGGCCGTGTCCGCAGCTGTGTCCTTCCCCATGCTCATGATTTCCATGGTGGCCGCACTGAACATTGGGATTATAAGAAAGAGTTCCCGCTGCCAGAGCCTTTACAGCCTCGTCTGCGTTTCCAGATACACCGCCGTAAAGCCGGATACCCGCTTCCGCCAGAGCATCCTGGGCTCCCGCGCCGATGCCGCCGCAGATCAGCGTATCCACCTGCATATCCTTCAGAAAGCCAGCCAGAGCACCGTGTCCGCTGCCATTCGTGTCCACGACCTGTTCCTTTGTGATCTTCCCGTCTTCCACGTCATAGAGCTTGAACTGCTCCGTATGGCCAAAATGCTGGTATACCTCTCCGTTTTCATAGGTTACTGCTACTCTCATTTCATTCTCTCCTTTCGCCGGGACCGTCTGAGAAAATCCGGAGTCTGTACCTCCGGCTGTTTCTCCTTTTCCGGATCCCGCGCACATTCTTCGGCATATTTTCCGGCAGTAGCGGACAGCCGAACCATCGCAGAGGCGGTAATTCCCGCCCGCTATCAGAAGCGGTTTCCCGTTTACGATACAGTCCGCTGTCTTTTCACGGGCTGACTCGTAAATCTCCGTCACAGTCGTTCTGGAAATATCCATCTGTCTGGCACACTGTTCATGGGTCAGTTTTTCCAGATCGATCAGGCGGATTACTTCATACTCATCCACCGTCAGAATCACCCTGTCCTCACAGGGAATCCCTTCCGGAACAAAGCGGTCGTAGGCCGGTTCTGAGCAGATTCTTCTGCATCGGCTGGGACGCCCCATATTATCACCTCCAGATAGTTTCCGTCATATGTCGGAAATAAGTATAGCACAGAAAAAATGGAAATGCAAGAGGGAAGACCGCTCCAGTCTTCCCTCCTCATTCCATTTTTTATCCCGCCTTCACCATTACCGCGGCCGTATACCAGCCTTTCTCGTAGTCTGCCTGATACGTCCCTTCATAATTCTCCGCCAGTTCCTGAAGGATCTGGATGCCGTATCCCCTGCCTTTCCGGCGTTTCCTTAAGGCATGGCTTCCGGCAGCCCTGTTCCGGCTTTTGACAAAGAGATACATCCCTTTCATCTCCGCCTTCAATTCCAGCTTTCTTTCCTCTTCCGGCAGTTCTGCCAGCGCCTCCAGCGCGTTGTCAAGCAGATTGGAAAACAGGCTGCACAGGTGGAGCGGATCCAGCTTCAGTCCGCGGGGAATCAGAAGCTGAATTTCTGTCTTGATGGCCAGGCTGTGGAATTTCTTTTCTTTTTCGCTCAAAACTGCGTTTACAATCGTGTTCTGGCAGTAAACTGCAGGCCTGGTCCCATCAAGGCTTTGCTGCAGGGCATCCATCTCTCTTTGGGCTGCTGCTTCTTCTCCCTGTTTCAGCTTCTCCCGGATCTGCCCCAGGCGCTTCTCAAAATCAGAACGCATACTCAGAAGCTCTTCCTGTTTTTTCTCCAGCATTTCATTCTGCGCCCGCTCTGTCTCCTGAAGGTAGGAAATCTCCTGAAGCTCTCGTTGCAGCTTTTCCCGCCTGGAGCCCCAGAGCAGGATGTGAAACAGGAGGAGATCCGCCGCAGCGCTCAATATAATTCCTCCGTAACCCCAGAAATCCAGCTCCCGTTTCTCTGTCAGATTGCCAAAAAGCATCAGAAACTGGCTGGCCGGAATCACAAGGAACAGCAGATTTTCCTTCTTCATACGCACTCTCCGCCCTTCCCTCCGGTCTCCGTTTCCGGCTCCGCTGCCGGCATTCCCCGGAGCGCCAGAAGATAATTCTGGTAATCATGCCGCAGACGGGCCGTCTCCTCCAGAGAGCTGCGGAGCTTTTCATAGCGGATTTGCTCCAGCTGAAACAGGTGCTTTTTCAGACGCAGCTCATTTTCCATATTTTCACGTTCCTGTGCCCGGTCAAACACTACAAACATATAAATATCAGCAGCGGCGGCCAGAAAGACGCCTCCAAGGACAGGCGCCGGAAGTATTTCCAGGGCATCTGTATAGGCTTCTGTCAGATACCACAGAAGAAATACCTGGCTGAGCGGCAGGATCACGCACAGCCACTGGCGGCTTCCGCGGACCCAGGAGGAACGCTGCAGCACATTCCAGATCTGAAAAGCAATATAATAAGCCAGCGTCGCAAGGGGCCGCATGATCAGCAGTCCTGCCACGGTAAACTCCGACCCGAACTGAAGAGGACGGTCTCCAATCTCAAAAATATTTGCGGCAATAAGAATGGAAGTGAACTCAGCCATTCCCAGGGAAGCGGCCATCAGCATAAAAGACAGCAGCTTTCTGGCCGGGGAGGAGCCGTAAAAGATGAGAAGATAGACTATCATCAGCACACTCTGGCCTGCCATAATCATTGTCATATTATAGTCGTCCGCCAGATACATGGCAGGCAGCTTGCATGCGCTCTGCACCGCCCACCAGCCTGCGGCCGCAAACGCCGTGGTTTTCAGAGAATAACGCCGGCCCAGCGTTCTGGAGTAATACAGCATTCCCATCAGAGCGTCATGGCCATATGCAAGAATATTCAAAATCATCACATACATGGACCGGACTCACCTCCTGTCTGCCGCTCAGCGCCGGCATTCTCCGTAAATATCTCAGATACCGTTTTTTAAAGCAATCTTTCTACATCCAGTTTGAGATGTAATCACAAAACCTTTCCTTCGCTTCTTTAGCCCTGGCCTTGCTGACTGGTACGGTCCGGCCGTCTTCCAGCACAATTTCCCGCCCCCGGAATTCCCTGATGTACTGCATATTCACCAGGTAGCTTTTATGGCATTTCAGAAACCGGTCATCCAGCCGTTCTCTCAGGCTTTCCAGCTTTTCGCTGCAGACATACTCCAGATTTTTCAGGATGATGCTCGTTTTATGGAGCCTGCTTTCCAGATAGAAAATATCCCGAAAGGGTACTGCCATATGGCTGCCCTGATAATAAATCAGCACCTTTCCCTTGGATACGGACTGTTCTTCCCAGACTTTTTCCACATTTCGTTCCAGCTGCTCCAGACTGACCGGTTTTTTCAGAAAACCGCTGAGATTTACATGGCTTAAAAGGGCGTCCTCCACATAGTCCAGAGTATACGCAGTCACATATATCAGTTTTGTATAGGGACTTAATTTATAAAGCTTTTCGGCAAAATCGATCCCTGTCTCTTCCTGTCTCCAGTCGATATCCATAAATACCACATCGTAACAGGTTCCTGCCTGCAGCGCTGCCCAGAAATTCTCCATATCTGAGTAGGCATGTACTTTCTTTACAGCCGGAATCCGCAGAAGCAGATTCTTCAGTTCTTCCAGTGCCTGTGGCTGGTCATCGCAGATAGCTGCTCTCATAGGTAAGCCAACTCTCCTTTATATGTATCCTTTTTTGAATCATTATAATTTATTTGATTTTATAAAAATCATCACAATTTCATTGATCTCTATTCCGTCCAGCACTGGTATACCAAAAGAAAACACGGTTCCCCTGGCCACCGGCGCTAATCCTCTTTCAAAAACGCTTCCCACTCCAGCTTCTTTCCGTCCAGCACACACTCCTCCAGCACATCCCCATCGTAGGACAGCTTCAGCGAAAAGAAGGGATGCTCTTCCCGTATGAGCTCGAAAAACACCTTATCTCCCGGCCACAGCTCCAGACTGCCGATTTTTTCCTTCGGCACCCATTCCAGAACACCCTCGGGACAGTTGTAATCCAGCTCCCCCTCCCAGCCGGAGGCCGTATACAGACACATATACTGCGTCTCTACGCCTTTCAGCGCAAAGGTCACGATTCCCCGGAACCGGTAATCCGTAAGCGTCAGGCCCGTTTCTTCCCGGACCTCCCTGAGCAGACAGTCTTCCGGGCTCTCATAGGCGAGGGCATGACCGCCTACGCCGATCCACTTATCCTGATTTACGTCATGTTTCTTTTTGACCCGGTGGAGCATTAAAAGACGGTCATCCTGCTCCAGATAGCAGAGAGTTGTCAGTGTGCCTGTCTCCTGTTTCATACTTTCTTCCTCCCAGTTTCCATGCAAAAAGCTCTGACAGCCGTCAGAGCCGGTTTTTCAAAATCAGCCAGATACAGTCCGCGGCCAAAATCACAAGGCAGATCAGCGCGGCAGTCTTCTGCACCCTTTCGTCAGCTCCATCCGTGAATTTTCTTATCAGCGGATGCAGCAGATAAAGAATTACCATGCCGCCAATCCCGAACCGGATACTTGGATTTGGGGCAATCCGTCCCTGAAAATCAAAAGCAAATCTGGTATAATCCCACATCCATCCGCCCATGGTGAATTCCATAATATAGCTGGCAATCAGTTCAATGACTGTGGTGATCAACACAATACCCGCGAAAACCAGAACAGGCGCGGCATTTACAGGGCCCAGCTTGATCCTCTTTTTCATCAGCCCGGACAGGGTAAGCAGCAGAATCACTCCTCCGAAACCGTAGACCACACAATATGGGCCAAAAAGCACACCGCGGTTGGAAAAGCCCCAGCGGTATACCACAACCTCCAGAAAGACCTCATAAATCCATCCAATCACCGAATAAAACATAAAATATAAAAAATAGTCCTGTACTTTTTTCATGTTCCCCTCTCAGCCTGTGTTTTTGTCCAGTTTATGACAAGGAGCGCCTCCTGTCAACAAAAATCGCTTTCCGCGTGGAAAATCGCGCGGGAAAACCGCCATTTGCGCGAAAAAAACTGCCGCACCGGAAATCGATTCCGATGGGGCAGTTTTGGCTCAGCGTTTCGCCGAGCGTATCTCTTTCAGGTAATTGTATACGGTGTAATTGGTCACTCCAAGACGCTCTGCCACATACTCCACAGCGCCTTTCACGCCGAAAATTCCTTTTCTCTCCATTCTCTGAACCACAGCGAGCTTATCCTCTTTCTGCATATAGGCCACAGGCTTCTGCAGAAGCTCCAGTTCAGTCCGGACCATATCTTCCATAACGTCATTGATATCATGGGCAAAAATCTCTTCCGCGTGTTCCTCTTCTGTAGAAGGCTGCTGGAAAGCTGTCAGTTCTTCTGTCAGCTTGGACGCCACAATAAAATCCGTCAGGTCCTGATTGATGCAGAGACTGCCGATAATATGCCCTTCTTCATCACGGATAAAAATAGTGGAAGAACGTAAGATACGGCCATCCGGCATCACATTCCGGTAATTCAGACTGTTCGGCGCCTCGTCGCCATAGGCTTTTAAAAGCTGAAGCAGATAATTGGTAGCAGGACCTCCCACACTTCTGTTCGTCACATTCCCGTGAACAGCCACAATCGAGCTTTCCACATGGCTCAAATCGTGCAGGATCACCTCATAACGGCTTCCCAGCATAAGAGAGAGACCCTCCGTGCTCTGCAGAACAGCTTTTAGATATGGATGCATCTCCCTTTCATTGTTTCCCTCCATAAGATAGTACCTCTGTTATTCTGTCAGATTTTTCTCCTGTATCAGCATCCCGATGCCCTTTTCCAGACGATTCAGTCCTTCCTCCAGGATTGCCCGGCTGGTGGCAAAGCAGATGCGGATATAGCCTTCGGATCCCGCCCCGAAGAACTTCTCTCCGCCGGACACCACAGCCAGCTTTACATTTTTCTTCATGTATTCCACGAAATCTTCACTCACCATGCCAAAGGCCCGGATATCCACGTAAAGCAGATAGGTTGCGTGAGGCTTGTAGGCTTTGATCAGCGGCATCTGATTCAGGCGCTCCACAGCGTAATCTCTGTTTTTCTTCAGATGAACCAGAAATTCGTCTACCCAGTAATAGGCCTTGTCCATGCAGGCCTGGCCAGCCACCTGGGAAATGGAAGCGATGCCGCCAGCGGTGGACATCACATCAGAATTCTCCACTATTTTCTCAAAGAGCTCCTCATTGGTGGTATAAACGCAGCCGATACGCAGCCCGGCCAGCCCGAAGCTCTTGGAAAAGCCGAATACAGACATGACCCTGCGGCAGCGTTCATTCCCAAGAGAATAGATACTCCGGTACTTCTCCTCCGGGAAAACGATATCGGACCAAATCTCATCATTCATGATATACAAATCATATTTCTCACACAGAGACATGATATGCTCCAGGTCCTCAGGACGGTACAGGACGCCGAAAGGATTGTGGGGATTGCACAGGCCGATCATTTTTGTCTTCGGCGTAATATAACTCTCCAGCTCAGACAGATCGATATAGCCGTCCTTCAGCTTTGCCGGAAACAGAACCGGGACTCCTCCCGCAGCCAGGCAGGATTCCCGGAACAGGTAATCCACCGGGTCGAAGACGATCATCTCGTCTCCGGGCTTTAACACGCTTTCCGCAATCACATACATGCCGCGGGCCGCGCTGTCAATGGGAAGAATCAGATTCGGATCAATCTCCTCTCCCTTTCTTGCTTTCAGTCCCCTGGAAATACTCTCACGGAATTCCGGGTATCCCAGCTTGGGAGTGTAGGAAAAATATCCGTCTTTTATGTAATCGATCATGGCTTCCTGGATCTCAGGCGCCACCGGATAGTCCGGGTCAGCCGCGGTCAGCGGGATCACCCCGTCATCCACCTCCGCCCAGCGGTAGTTGTAAGCGCGTTTTTTCAGTACGTCCAGCTTAATCTGGCTGTTGTCAAAGGATGCCATAAATTACTCCTCCTCCAGATAAGCGATAGCTTCGATTTCACACAGCACTCCCTTGGGAAGCTCTCTGACTGCCACACAGGAACGGGCCGGACAGCTGACAAAATACTTTTCATAAATGCTGTTGAATGCCGGAAAATCTCCCATGTCAGCCAGGAAGCAGGTGGTCTTGATCACCTTTTCCATAGAAGAACCCGCAGCCTTCAGTACCTCACTCACATTTTTGCAGGACTGCTCTGCCTGCTCGTTGATTGTGGGGCCCGCGATCTCTCCGGTCTTCGGATCCACCGGGATCTGGCCGGACGCAAAGGCCAGGTTTCCGATAACCATTCCCTGGGAATAGGGACCGATAGCTGCAGGTGCGTTTGTTGTAGAAATCTTATTCATGATTTTTTCCTCCAAAAATCTTATTTTACTTTATCATATTTTTTCACAAGGTGCAAATTTATTCCATTTCCAGATGGCAGGCGATCTGCGTGCCGTCCTTCAGAGTACGAAGCTTTGGTTTCTCCTTTTTGCAGATGTCCATGCAGTAGCTGCATCTGGGATGGAAGGGACAGCCTGAAGGCGGATTTACCGGACTGGGGATATCTCCCGTCAGCAGAATTCTCTCATGGCCTTCCTCATTCCGGATATCCGGAATCGCAGAAAGGAGAGCTTTCGTGTAGGGATGACGTCTTTTCTCATAAATCATTTCTCTGGTTCCCAGTTCCACGATGTTCCCCAGGTACATAACCATGACACGGTCACAGAAATGCTTGATAATCCGCAGATCGTGGGAAATGAACATGTAAGTCAGGTTAAATTCCTTCTTAATATCCTGCATCAGGTTGATGACCTGTGCCTGAATGGATACGTCCAAAGCGCTGACCGGCTCATCGCAGACCACAAATTCCGGATTCAGCGCAATGGCCCGGGCGATTCCCACACGCTGGCGCTGTCCGCCGGAAAACTCATGGGGATAACGGTAAATATGCTCCGGCCTTAAGCCTACACAGTCAACCAGCTTTGTGACATGACTGTAGATTTCTTCCCGGCTCATTTCCGGATGATGAATCTGATAGGGCTCCGCCAGAATCTGGAACACCGTCTTTCTCGGATCAAGAGACGCATAAGGGTCCTGGAAAATGATCTGCATTTCCTTGCGCATACCCCGCATTTCTTTCCGCTTCAGACTGCTCAGATCCTGCCCTTTAAAGGCCACCGTGCCGGATGTAGGCTCGATCAGCCGCAGAACCAGCCGTCCTGTCGTGGATTTTCCGCAGCCGGACTCTCCCACGACTCCCAGTGTCTCGCCTTTGTAGATCTGAAAGCTGATATCATCCACCGCTTTCACTACTTTATGCTTTTCACTGGTAGGAAAATATTTTTTCAGGTTTTTTACATCCACCAGCACTTCGCTCATTTTTCATACCTCCTGCATCTGACCTGTCTTCCGCCTTCCAGATTGGTAAGCTTGATATGCTCCTTCTCACATTCCGGGCAGGCGTATTTGCAACGGGGCGCGAAATGGCATCCCTTCGGCATATCATAAAGACTGGGAACCAGGCCTTCCAGCGTCTTCAGCCGGTCCACCTCTTCGTTGATATCCGGGATGGAATCCATCAGACCCACTGTATAGGGATGCTTCGGATCCTCGAACAGCTCCCGCGTACTGGCCTTTTCCACGATCTCTCCCGCGTACATTACGGCCACTTCATCTGCCATCTCGGAGATTACACCCAGGTCATGGGTGATAAAGATGATAGACATGTTAAGCTTTTCCTGAAGCTCCTTCAGCAGATCCAGAATCTGGGCCTGAATCGTCACATCCAGCGCTGTCGTCGGCTCATCCGCGATCAGAAGCTCCGGATCGCCGGCCAGGGCCATGGCAATCATGACTCTCTGGCGCATGCCGCCGGAAAGCTGATGGGGATACTCATCCACCCGCTTGCCTGCCTCAGGAATTCCTACCAGTTCCAGCAGCTCGATGGCTCTGGCCCGGGCAGCCTTTTTGTCCATCTCCTTGTGAAGCATCAGGGATTCCTCGATCTGATAACCGATGGTAAATACCGGATTCAGGGAAGTCATGGGCTCCTGAAAAATCATGGAGATTTTATTGCCCCGGAGCTTCTGCATTTCCTTCTCCGGCAGCTTCAGGATATCCTGCCCGTCAAACAGAATGCTTCCTCCTTCGTATCTTCCCGTAGCCGGATCCACCAGCCTCATAATGGAAAGGCTGGTTACGCTTTTTCCGCAGCCTGACTCGCCCACGATTCCCAGCACCTTGCCCCGGTCTACGGAAAAGGTTACGCCATCCACGGATTTTGCCACGCCGGCATCTGTATAAAAATAAGTCTTTAAATCTTTTACTTCCAATAAGCTCATGGTCTGTCCTCCTAACCGATATCTATCTCATGAGGAGTATGGGACAGATTTTCAACGCCGTCTTCTGTCACCAGCACGTCATCCTCCGTGCGTACACCGCAGTCATCGGGGAAATAAAGTCCGGGCTCTACCGTGAAAATCATGCCCGGGCGCAGCACCGTCTCATTTCCGATGACGATCCGCGGACATTCGTGAATCTGAAGACCGATTCCGTGTCCCAGTCCCCGGAGAGCATAGTCATCCAGGCCTTCCCTTAAATAAACTGCCCTGTGGGCATCTTCCACCTCTTTTGCCAGCACTCCCGGACGGATAGCCGCAATCGCCTTGTCCTGGGATTCCTGCACCAGATTGAAAATCCGCATATGCTCCGGCGTCACATCACCGAACAACAGAGTACGGGTCATATCGGAGCAGTAGCCGTCCTTCATCACGCCGAAATCCACGACCACCATGTCTCCGTTTTCAATCTTCTTTTCTGTCGGGAACGCATGGGCCAGAGCGCCTCTTGCCCCGCTTCCCACAATGGTGCCGAAGCTCATGGCCTCTGCTCCCTCCTTGGAAACCAGATAGTGGAGCTCGTCCGCCAGGTCCTTCTCTGTCATACCAATCTGAAGCCTGGGAAGCAGCTTGTCAAATCCTGCCTCAGCCGCCGCAATGGCCGCTCTGGTACAGGCGATCTCTTCCTCGTCCTTTACCATTCTCTGCTCCAGAAAATATTCCTGCTCAAAGCATACCTGTACCTTCGGAAGTCTTTCCTTCAGCGGGAAATATTCGTCCACTGTCATACAGGCCTCCATCACCATCCGGGTGATTCCCATACGTCTGATGGTCTCCGCCACCAGATCCAGGTGGTTTGCCGCATGTTCAATGATCTCCACGTCCGAAGTCTGCTGCTGAGCCTGGGTCGTATACCGTTTGTCCGTCACCATAGCCGCCTTGTCTTCGGTAATGATCAGGTAACCGTTGCTGCCGGTAAATCCGCAGTAATAACGGCGGTTTTCATAGGAGGTGAACATTGCTCCATCCAGATCATGCTCTTTCATATAGCTGCGCACACCCGCCAGCCGTTTTTCATAAGTCCTGCTTCTGTCCATAGTTTCCTCCCTATTTCTTCTGCTTTGCGTCGAAAGCGTCACGAAGTCCGTCGCCGATAAAGTTGATGCTCAGTACCGCCAGGAAAATGCAGGCGCCTGCCGGGATCCACTGCCAGGGACGGGAAGTCAGGGTCGCCAGGTTATTTGCTTCATTCAGCATATTTCCCCAGCTTGCGGTGGGAAGCTGAACGCCGCAGCCCAGGTAGCTCAAGGAAGCCTCTGTCAGGATAGCCCGGGCCATCTGCATGGTAGCTTCTACGATAATCGGAGCCATGACGTTCGGAATAATATGGGAAAAGATAATCCGGAAATCCGTCGCTCCCAAAGAGACGGCTGCCTGTACATATTCCATCTCACGCACCCGCAGGATTTCGCCCCGGACCAGACGGGCCGTACCGGTCCAGTTGCACAGACCGATGACTATCATAACGTTATAAATACTCGGGTTCAAAATTGCCGCGATAATGATAATCAGGAACATGACCGGGAAGCAGTTGATGACATCCACGCAGCGCATGATGATCATATCCGCGGCTCCGCCGAAGTATCCTGAAATCGCTCCCAGCACAATACCTACCACTGTGGAAATACCCACTGCCACCAGTCCCACGCTCATGGAGACTCTTGCCGCGTAGACAAGGCGGCTGAATTCGTCACGGCCCAGACTGTCTGTGCCCAAAATCGTGCCGCTCTCACTGGGAGACATGTCTGTCATAACCAGACCATTACTCCCCTTCAGGCTCACATAGGGATCATTCTGAGCCAGAAGCGGCGCCAAAACCGCGGCCAGGATCAGAATCAGGATCACTACGGTTCCCACAAGAGCCAGCTTATTTTTGCGGAATCGCTTCCAGGCGTCCGTTTTAAAGAGATTTTGTCTCTGTTTCCATTTTGTTTTCTTTCTTTCCATGCTGCTGCTCCTTTAATAACGGATTCTGGGATCTACAATCGAGTACATAATGTCTGCCAGCAGATTTCCCAGCATTACCAGAATCGCTGTAAACAGCGTAAGTCCCATCAGGATCTGATAATCACGGTTGGTGATGGCGTCCACGCCCAGAAGGCCCATGCCCGGCCAGCCAAACACCTTTTCCGTAATGTAAGCGCCTCCAAACAGGTTCGGAATGGACTGTCCGAAAATCGTGATAACCGGAATCATGGAATTTTTCAGCGCATGGCGGTAGATGACCACCTTCTCGGAAAGTCCCTTGGCCCGGGCAGTCCTGATATAATCCTGATTCAGTGTCTCAATCATACTGGATCGGGCAAACCGCATAACGGTGGCCAGATTGCTCAGGGACATAACAATCGCCGGCATAATCAGATATCTCAGCTTGTGAAGCACAAGCGCCATTCCCGTTCCCCGGAAGGTGGCGGAACCAAAGCCCGAGGTGGGCAGCCAGTTCAGCTTCAGGGCAAAGATATAGATGAGTCCCATGCCGAAAAAGAAGCTGGGAATTGAAATACCGATAAAAGAGAATACGGTAAGGCCGTAATCCCCCTTGGAATACTTATGCGTAGCGGAATACACACCCAGAGGAATTCCCACCACAAAGCTGATTACAAAAGCGGTAATTGTAAGAAGCAGAGTCGCCGGCAGACGCTCCAGAATCTGCTCCAGAACCGGCTGTCCATTGTAGGTGCTGTAGCCGAAGTTGCCCTGCACCAGTTCCTTCAGCCAGTTCCAATACTGCACAAGAATGGGTTTATCCAGCCCCAGCGCCTCTCTGGCTCTCTGAAGAGCCTCCGGTGAAGAACGGGGGCTCAGCATGCCGGTCAAAGGACCTCCGGGGGCAAGCTGCATAATGAAAAAGGTCAGGATTGTAATTCCGAATACCACAGGGATGACCTGAAGCAGACGTTTTCTAATGTATTTTCCCATATTGACTCTCCTATCTTGCGTTCATGCGCTGTACTTCCGGAATAAACAGATCCGCGCTGCAGATCTCAAAGGAATAATCTCCCATAAATTTCACAAACTTCTCATATTTGCCCATCGTCAGTCCGTCACAGAAAGGCACATCCTCCGAATAATCCAGCGCGATCTTCTTCGGCTGAAGGCTGATTACAGTCTCTGCCAGCGTATCGTCATAGGTGTCATAGCGGATCACCTGATCGAAAAGGCCGGACTCTTCCACATCCTGGGCATCAATGCTGGAAGCGATGGCAAGCCGTCTTCCATCCTTCGCAAACATAAACGCGCTGGATCCTACCGTGTCCACACCCGGAATAAAGGATGTCATGGGATCGCATCCTTCCGCTGTGATAATCAGATACAGATCAATATCCAGCTCCCTGAGCTTTTCCGTCACATCCTCGATTACTTTTTTATGATAACTATAATCCTTCATGTCGCTCCTCCTTATTTTTCTTCTCCCCGCAGACAGTCTTTCTGCAGGATTTCATCAAGCACCTGGCAGCCAAACAGATAGGACTCCTCCAGAATGCTCTCATCATTTCCATGAACCTTCGGCAGCACCACGTCGAAGGAATCTCCCATCAGCAGCGGGGAACAGCCATACACAAAGCTGCCCTCGCTTCCAAAGAAACGGCCGTCCGTGCGTCCGAGAGCCAGCATAGGGAGTACCTCTCCCTCAAAGCCGTAACGGGCGCAGGCCTCGTTCAGTTCCTTGACCAGATCTTTTAAGCGGGAATTTTCGAAATGGCTCTCAAAGCCCGGCTCAAAGCTTAAGATCTCATACTGCACCGGAAGGCTTTGCAGCTCCCGGTCCAGGAATTCCTTCACATCCTCTTCCCGGGAACCGGGCAGAAGCTTAAACTCCAGAACCGTCTCCGCCTCCGCGGGAATCACATTGCTGCGTTCGCCGATGCGGTAATTTCTCATACCGATGCTGTTCTGGCCGGCATAGCCGAAGATATCGGCGCCTGCCGCGTTGTCCCAGTCACTGCTCCCGACGATCTCTCTCATGGTATCCTGGGTATGGCGGCTTCCGCAGACAAGCGTCTGCTCCGCGGCGAAAATCCGCCGCAGGCCTTCTGCAAGCTTCTGTACAGCCTGGTCATCTCCCGGTGCGCTGGCATGGCCTCCCGTGCCCTCTGCGCGGACCCGGACCCGGCAGACTCCTTTTTCTCCCACCGTCAGCATCATATAATTTCTGCCGTTAATATGGAGAGGAAAGCCGCCGCCTTCATTGAAGACCACCGCATTCCCAAAAAGCTCCGGGCATACGCTTTTTACATATTCCATGCCAAAGCTGCTTCCGCCCTCCTCATCGATTGTGGCCAGAAACCACACATCCCGGCTCAGGTCCTTTTCCCGCTCTTTCAGGCGCAGGAAGCTGTAAAGCTCCATCATGGTAAGCTGCTTGGTATCCAGTGTGCCGCGTCCCCAGATTCGTCCTTCCGCAATCTCGCCTCCAAAGACCGGATGGCTCCACTGCTTCGGATCTCCATCCACCACATCGATATGGGAAATCAGGACCACCGGCTCCTTTTCCGGCTTTTCTGCCCGGATGCAGGCCAGAAGATTAGGACGCTCAGGAATCTTTGCAATACGCCTGCTCTCTATGCCGCTGCACTTCAGAATCTCTTCCAGAAAAGCGCAGGCCTTTTCTTCCTGGCTGCTTCCGGTGACAGAAGGAATCTGTATCAGCCGGATAAACGCCTCTTTACTCTCTGTCAGATTCATCATCCATCAGCTCTCCTCGCCTGTCCGGTAGGGGATCTCAATCAGCGCTGTCTGACGCTTGCTGATCAGCACGCAGCCGTCATCTGTCAGCAGCACATCGTCCTCGATGATGGCGCTGCGTTTGTCCCTGTCCTGAAGAACTGTGGGCTCCAGAGCGTAGATCTCATTTTTACGCAGCACACCGTGGGAGGAGTATCTTCCTGTCTTCGGTCCAAGGGTTGTTCCGCCATCGTGAACCTCCAGGCCCACCTGATGGCCGGTGGCATGGGGAAAAGCCGGGAAACCGCTGTCAATGATAGACTGACGTCCGATTTCATCCACTTCATAGCCCTTCATGCCGGGTTTGATTTTCTCCATCACAGCTCCCACCGCGCGGATAGCCGCGTTGGCACAGTCTACTGCGTCCTGGGGCGCGTGCTCCTCGCCGGGCTTCAGGAAATACATGGTACGGGCAATATCAGAAGTATAGCCGTTATAACGGATGCTGAAGTCAATGACCAGCATGTCGCCCGGCTCGCAGATATTGCTGTCGTTGGGTCCTCTGTGGGACATGCCTCCCTTGGGATTGAGAACCAGCGGATACTCGGGGGGATTGCCAAAGGCTGTGCACACATTTCTCTTCTCGCACTCCTCCATCATGATCTTGGCTACATCAATCTCACTTAAGCCCACGTGGATTCTCTTAAACAGGGCATCATAAATATCCGTCGTAATCCGGCTGCATTCCTTCATAATCTCGATCTCGCTGGGAGTCTTCACCGCGCGCAGCTCCTCCAGCATGGAATAGCTGCACCGCTTTACCTTCGCCATAACCTCCGGTCCGATGGCTTTTTCCAGCTTCTTGTAAAGTCCCATAGTCAGTCCGTCACAGCGGGTGTCATCCATGGAATCATTGACAGCCAGGCTCTGAACCTGAAACTCATCGAAGGCCTTCTTAAATTCCTTCATAAAGCCCTCGCTGTCCGTGGTGATAACCTTCGTGTAAAGGCCGCTCTTCTCATAGGCAGCGGCATCCTCCGGAAGGGCAACCGCGATCCGGTCCCCGCCCTTGGTCAGCAGAAAGAGGACCTCATTCTGAGTATCTGTGTTGAACATCAGCTCCAGCGCGGTATCCACTTTCATTCTCGTGTAGAACACCCACATGTCGATTCCGTTCTCCTGCAGCATCTCTGCCGCCCGCTGCATTTTTTCTCTTGCTACGTCATTTCTGTTAATCACTTTTGTCACTCCTCTCCGGCCGCTCGTCTCACAGCCAATGTCAGTACCCGGCAGCCAAACACCACCGAATCTCTGTGTATCCTTTCATTTACGCCGTGCACCATGGACACCGCCGTATCAAAGGTCATATCCCAGGCATAGACCGGGCTGCAGCCATATACCCCGGCTGCCACTCCTGCCAGAAAATGACCGTCGGAGGAACCCATGGACACAAACGGAAGAATCTGCGCTTCCTCTTTCGTCTTTCCCAGAACCTCCAGAACCGCTTTTTCCAGAAGCTCCAGGAAGCCGCTCTCCGGGCTGCTCTCATAGCCTTCGCTCAGGGAAAGAATATTCCAGGAGCAATCCCATTTTTCTGAAAGCTCCTGAAGCTCCTTCTCAAGATATTCTCTGCCAAAGCCTGGCAGAAGGCGTACATCACAGAGTACCCGGACTTGGTTTACGTTTTTTCCTTCTATCATGGTAACTGTCATGGTGTTTCTCTTCATGGCAGTCAGTATTTTCTTCATCATTGGGGAAAGCTCTGCCCCCGCAAGGCTGCTCTCAAAAAGCTTTACCGTATTCAGTGTCCGTCCCGCAAGCGTCCGCCTTCCGATGTCCCGGACCAGGCCCATGGCCCGTTCCATGCCGTCTCCGCTTCCAAAGAACACGCCTTTTGCTTTTCTGGCCAGTACAGTAAACTCCACAGTTCCGCAGCCTTTCTGTCCGGACTCGCAGAGATAATATTCCCGCCCTCCGGCAAGAATCGGGAAACCGCCTCCCTCACTTATCACATCACTTCCGCGGAACAGCTCTGTTCCTGAAAAGGTTCTGTCTCCCAGCGTAATTTCATGCTCCAGAAACCAGGATAATCCCAGAGCGCTTCCGCTCTCCTCATCACTGGTGGCCAGAAAATACACGTCCCGTTTTCTTTTTATTCCGGAATCCTTAAGATTCAAAAAAGCGGCCAGCTCCATGACGGTCAGCTGCTTTGTATCCACAGACCCTCTACCATAGATATAGCCGTCCTCCTCCTGTGCCTCAAAAGGAGGGAACTTCCACTGCTCCGGCTGCGCTCCTACCACGTCCACATGGCTCAGCAGAATCAGCGGCGTCCGCGTTCCTTCCGCAGCCCGGAAAGCCGGGTCCGCAGGGAGCCAGGCCAGCAGATTTCCTCTGCCGGGCGCCGTCTCCTGAAAGACGCATTCGATATGATTCAGCTCCAGAATCTCCTTTAAGACATCCAGAAGCTGCTTTTCCTTCCCGGGAGGATTTGTCGTATTGATTCTTATCAGCCTTTTCAACAGGCCAACCGGTTCCAGTTCCATACTTTCGTCTTCTCCATTCAGCACACAGGACCCTGGACTGCCGTCCCGGGTCCTGTGTAAAAAATTCAATTCTTCAGTTTTTACTCAGCAAGGGTCCATTTCTCAATCTGGAAGTTGATTCCACGGAAATCCGCGGTAAAGTTCTGGATCCTGTCGCTTAAGCCTGCGCTGGTCGCCTTGTTGTACAGCGGGATCCAGGGCTCGTCCTCTGCCAGAATCGCTGCGATCTGATGGAAGCAGTCTGCTCTTGCCTCCGGATCAGTCTCAAGAAGCTGCTGCTGGAAGAGCTGGTCTACCTGAGGATTGCTGTAATGGATAAAGTTCCAGGAACCTGCTCCGGTAGAAGTAGAAAGGTATGCGTTGTACTCCTCCGGGTCAGCCTCTACGCCGAATCCCAGTGTATAGCACTGGAAGGAATCTGCTGTAGTCTCCTCTGTGGCGTTGTTCGGAAGCAGCTTGCTGTAAGCCAGTGTCGCGAAATCCTGCTCGATTACTTCCATCTCCACGCCGATGGCTTTCCAGTACTGCTGAATCAGAGCGGCTACCTGCCGTCCGTCAGTGCTGGTGCTCATGTCGTAGGTCAGATGAAGGGTTCTGCCGTCCTTCTCATAGTATCCTGTAGAGTCGTTCATGGTATATCCGGCTTCCTCCAGAAGGGATTTAGCCTTTTCCGGATTGTACTCGTAAACCGTCACATCCGGGTTGTGAGACCAGTGGTTGTCCGGGAAAACATCGTTTGCCACAGTCGCTGTGTCTCCATATACGGTATCTACGATGGTCTGCTTGTCCAGAGCGTATGCCAGCGCCTGACGTACTCTCAGGTCGCTTAAGGCAGGATCCAGCATGTTCAGTCCGATGTAATAAACGCTCATCATCTCGTAGTTGTATACGCTTACTCCATCTACAGCCTCCACATTCTCAATCTCTGTGGCTGGCAGGTTGTACAGCACATCAATCTCTCCGTTCAGCAGAGCTGCTACCAGAGTCGTGTCCGCACCAAACTGTACTATCACATTTTCAATAGAAGGCATGGTTCCGAAATAGTCATCATTGCGTTCCAGAGAAATGTACTGGCCCGGCTCCCACTCTACGAATTTATACTTTCCGGTACCGATGGGCGCGCGGTTGAAATCATCATTGCCCCAGTCTGCCGGGCTCTCGTCTGCCAGAATATGCTCCGGAAGCATCGCTACATACATATTGGAAAGGAATGCCGCATTGGGAGAGGACAGGGTGATTTCCACTGTGTAATCGTCAATTTTCTTGAGACCTGATACGCTGTCCGCAGTGCCTGCCTGATACTCGGGAGCACCTACGATAGACATTACGCGTCCCTCGTTTCCTCCGGTGTATTCCGGGGATGCCAGAGAAGTAAGAGTAAAGATTACATCGTCTGCGTTGAAGTCTTCTCCATCATGCCACTTAACGCCTTCCTTCAGATGGAAGGTATAGACGGTACCGTCATCTGAGATGTCCCAGCTGTCTGCCAGATCACCCACATAATTCAGGTTCTCGTCCGGGATTACCAGATAATCAAAAATCAGACATTGTACATTGCTGTCCGGTGTACGGGGCTGAATCATGGGATTTAAGTTTGCCACCTCAGAAGACTGGCCGATAATCACACTGCTGCTGTTGTCCTCAGCTCCGCTTCCCCCGCAGCCTGTCAGTGTTACCATCAGGGCGGCCATCAGCAGAGCCAATGGTTTCATGAGTTTCTTCATAACATTTTCCTCCTGTCACTGTTTTTGACGCTTTCACCTATTAAAGTGCTAAAGGTATAAAAAATGGCAGAACGTTTCATCTGCCCCTTTGCACCTTAATCGTTATGCCTATTATAAACACCACTTTCCTCTTTGTCAATTATTTTTTAAATATTCAATTTTTTTAGTATTTCAAATAATCTGTATTTACATAATATTCCGGATAACCGTCAAAAAA
>CALWAV010000083.1 GCA_944375745.1 uncultured Merdimonas sp. | reverse complement strand
AAGGGCAAAGCCTGCCGCGCAGCCTATCCAGCTCTTCTTCAGCACAGGAATCAGGGCCGGGCTTTCCGCAAGCTCAGAGATGCCGTCTGCCAGAAGCATCAGGCAGAGGCTCGGTGCCGCTCTTTCTCACCAGCACACGGCCCTCTGTTCCCAGACGCTCTTCTATGTCCGCGATGGCTTTCTTCACAGAAGAATCGTTCAGTACCGTATCCATATCCTGTACCCGCAGATTCTGCAGAAGCTGGGGATAAATCTTCACCTCAGAAGCCAGCGTTCCCAGAGTGGCTTTTTTCTCCAGAATCACTTCCATCACCTTCAGGGAAGTCAGAATACCGTCTCCTGTGGTGGCGTGCTTGCTGAAAATGATGTGGCCTGACTGCTCGCCGCCCAGCTGGTAGCCGTTCTTTGTCATGTTTTCATAGACATATTTATCGCCTACCGCTGTCTTCTCATAACGGATTCCCGCCTGATCGCAGGCCTTGTAAAGCCCGAGATTGGACATGACTGTGGTAACAATCGTATCGTCCTTCAGAGCTCCCTGCTCCTTCATATATTTGCCGCAGACATACATGATCCGGTCTCCATCCACCACTTCGCCGTTCTCATCCACGGCAATGCAGCGGTCCGCGTCTCCGTCATAGGCAAAGCCCACATCCAGATGATTTTCCTTTACAAATTTCTGCAGCACCTCAATGTGCGTGGAGCCGCAGTTTGTATTGATATTCGTTCCGTCCGGCTCGTTGTTGATCACATAGGTCTTCGCGCCCAGGGCGTCAAACACGCTTTTCGCAATGGAGGACGCGCTTCCGTTGGCGCAGTCCAGACCTACCCGCATATTCTTAAAGGAACGGGTGGGCAGAGAAATCAGATAGCCGATATAGCGGTTCCGGCCCGCCGCGAAATCTACAGTCCGTCCAATGTCAGCTCCTGTGGCCAAAGGCCTCTCCTCAGTCTTTCCATCGATATAGGCCTCGATCTTCTCCTCTACTTCAGCCTCCAGCTTGTGTCCCATGCCGTTGATAACCTTGATTCCATTATCGTAAAAAGGATTGTGGCTGGCGGAAATCATAATTCCGCAGTCAAAGCCTTCCGTGCGCACCACATAGGATACGCTGGGCGTCGTAGTCACATGCAGAAGATAGGCGTCTGCCCCGGAAGCCGTGATTCCAGCTGCCAGCGCATACTCAAACATATAGCTGCTTCTTCTTGTGTCCTTGCCAATCACAATTTTTGCCTTGTGATCTCTTCCGTAATACCAGCCCAGATATCTTCCTACCTTGAAGGCATGCTCAACAGTCAGCTTCACATTGGCCTCACCGCGGAAACCATCCGTTCCGAAATATTTTCCCATAGCTTACTCCTTGCTTTCCTTTTCCTGTTTCCAGTATCCTCTGCGGTCTCCTTGGAGACAACAGCAAAAAACCTTTCCGTTCTTCATGTATATTCTTCTTCTGGAAAGGTTCTTCTATTTTCTAGTTTATTATACCAAAATGCAGAAAATACTCAAGTTCTATTTTTCCGCCGGGAAGTCCTGGGGAGCGCAAAAAAGAGAACGCCCCCGGAAACTGTCTCACAGCTTCCCGGGCGCGTTCTCTTCATAAAATACTGCAGAACTTTAGTCCAGATAATTCCCCGTCGGCGAAGTATTATACTGTTTCTTGATTTCTATCATAACCGAACCGTCCGGCTGGTCCGTCTCCGACAGGATTTTGTATTCTGCTGTCATTCTTTACTGCGGGACCATCTGCCTCTCCTGAAAAAGCTGCTCCACGATTCTCTCATATTCCGCCAGGGTCTGGGCTTTTTTAATCTGCTTTCCGAATTTCTCTGCGTCCGCAAACTGGCGGATCTGATAAAACCACAGCTCCTTCATCTTAAAAAGCACGTTTCTGTCGCCCATATTCCATTCCCGGTAGCCGTTCAGCACCAATTTATGAAAGCGCCGGAACCGTTCCTTCCTCTCTTTCTCTGTCATTTTTCCTGCTGCCAGGCCCGGGTCCCGAATCAGGCCCCTCCCCAGCATCAGCCTGTCTGTATCCGGAAATTCTACCAGAAAGCCGTCCATATCTTTTCTGGTAAACAGATCTCCGTTATAGCAGAGGGGCGCCCGGCTCTCCTGCCGCGCCAGACAGTATGCCTGCCGGTCCGGCCTGTGGTTATAATAGTCCTTCTGTACCCGGGGATGCAGAATCAGCTCATGCAGCGGATACTGGTTGAATATCGCCAGAAGTCCCGGAAATTCCTCTGAACTTTCCATGCCAAGTCTGGTCTTCACCGAGATCTGCAGATCGGAAAGCTCTCCTGTCAGTCTGGAAAACACTGTGTCCAGGAAACGATCCAGCTCCTCCGGAAATGCCAGAAAACCCGATCCCTTTCCCTTGCTCACCACCGTTTTAGACGGACAGCCCAGATTCAGGTTTATCTCCCGATATCCCATCTCATAAAGAGAAGCCGCCAGCTCCAGAAACCCTTCCGCCCGGTTTGTCAGGATCTGCGGCACCACATACAGCCCTTTATTATTTCCCGGCAGAATCTCCTGCAGCTCCCGCTTTTTAAAGCTGCGCTTCTCATGGGGCTCCAGAAACGGGGTGAAGTATTTATCCAGGCGGCCGTACACGGCCGCCTGGGCATTACGGTATACATAAGTAGTGATTCCTTCCATGGGCGCCAGATAAATCTGTATATGCACAGGCTTCATTTCTGATGTTCTCCTTCTTATTTTTTCCGGCGCAGCCGTCCTTCCCTGCCGGGCGCAGCCGCCTCCGCAAACCCGCCGGCTCCGATAAATACCACCAGAACGCTGAACTTTGTTTTCATCTTTTTCTCCTTAAAATCGGGATGACATCTGCTTCATTTACCTGTATTGTATCAGATCCCCGTACCAATGGAAAGCAGAAAAGACCGGCTCTTCTCCTTCTCTTCAGTTGACCGTCTTCCGGTTTTGCGCTATTCTATAAGAAATATGCTATCATTTTTCGGAGGTTTTCATGTACACCATTTCGCTTCTATTACTGGCCTTGTTCAGTCTTTATATCGGCGTCTTTGCCTTCTGGCGCTGGGACGCTTCCTGGCTGCGGGAGCTTGACACCGTTCCGGCAAAAATATTGTTCGTTCTGGTCTTTGCCCTGTTTCTGTGCGCGGCTCTTCTTCTGATCCGGAAATCGCTGAGCCGGCTGTCCGAAAAAAGCCGGAAGCGCCTGGTTCTGTTGTGCATCATCCTGCTGGCTGCGGGACAGCTGCTTTTTCTGGCGCTGATCCAGCCCCAGCTTCGCTATGATCCGCTGAAGGTCTTTGACATGGCTGTGGAGATGCTGCGCACCCACACCATCTCCGGCACCTATGAGACAGGTTATTTCGCCCGCTATACAAACAATTATCCCCTGACGATTGTGACCTACTGGTTCCTGCTTTTTCTGTCAAAGCTTGGCATGCCTCAGTCCTGGTTTATGCCTGCGGTTCAGGTGGTGAATGTGGGCTGCATTACCCTGTCCATCTGGCTGGGTTATCTGATTGCAAAGGAGCTGAAAGGGCGGCTTTTCGCCAGCTTTTACCTGATCGTCTGCGTCATCTGCCCGCTTTCCTATGTGTGGGCCGGTTATTTCTACACAGCTACCTGCTCCATGCCCTGCCTGATGGGCGTGCTGTACCTGTATCTGTGCCTGCGGAAGAACCGAACAGAAGAGAACGGCACACGGGAAGCGCTCTCAAAAGAAGGCGGTACCAATGAAGGCGGCGCAGCAAAAAACAGGAAGCCTGGAACCGCCCGGCGCGTATTCTTGTGCGCCCTTCTGGGCTTCACCGCTGTCCTGGGCTTTAAGCTACGCGCCACCGCGGCCATCGCCCTGATTGCCGTATTTCTCGATGCCATCCTCCGGCTCTGGCGGCGGAGAAAACAAAAGCAGCCGGACGGCCGGGCAGCCAAAGCCTGGGCAGTCCCTGCCGCAGCCTTTCTCGCGGCTGCCGGCCTGACTCTGGGGCTTTTCTCCGCAGCTGTGGACCATTATGTGGACTTTGACTATAAAAATACCGGTTTCCCGGCAGTTCACTGGGTCATGATGGGCGCCCGCTGGGACGGGGCCTTTGATCAGAATGACGAGCTTTACACCTCCAGCTTTGAGACGAAAGAAGAAAAGACCGAGGCCGATCTGAAGGTCTTAAAGGAGCGTATCACGGATGCCGGACCTCTTGGCCTCCTCTCCCTGGCCGGACGAAAGCTTCTGAATACCTGGGTAGACGGCACAGACAGCTACCTGGCTGAAAACAGTTATGTCCGCTACAGTAAAGTGTATGATTATCTTCTGGGCGATAAAAGCGGTTTTGTGACCTTATATTCTCAGGCATTCCGGGCTCTGAACATGCTGGCCATGGGACTGTGCGCCGTGACAGCCTTCGTGCGCCTGAAAAAGCGGAAGGAATATCCGCCTCTGTTCCCGGTTCAGCTTACCGTGCTGGGCGGGATGGCTTTTCATCTGCTCTGGGAGACGAATCCTCTGTACAGCATCAGCTTCACCTTTCTCTGCCTGATGCTTCTGGCAGACGGCATCTCTGAGCTTGCGGAAAGCCCGGCCCTGATTCCTGTGCTGAAGAAGAGCTGGATAGGCTGCGCGGCAGGCTTTGCCCTTCTGGCAGCCCTGCTGTTCCTCGGGAAAAAGCAGCTGGTAGAGACTCCCATTGAGGCCCGGGATTACCTGGTCAACCAGTATCAGTATGCCGGTGAAGGCGAAGGATATGTAACCTCCTACGATCAGACCTATGTGCAGACCTTTACGGCCAGCAGGCCCTTCAACCGTATTTCCATCCGGGTCATCAACCCGGTGGGCCCTTATAACCAGTCAGGCTTTTCTGTCCGGGTGACCGATGAAGACGGTCAGGTAATCTATGAAAATGACCGTTTTCTCTCCGGCCTGGTGGATCAGCTTCTCAATTCCTATGAATTTGAGCTGGACGAGATTGTTCCCGATGGCCCCACGGTCTATACCCTGGAAATCTCTCCCGGATACATTCAGGAAGAAAACAGCCTTCAGTTCCTCTCCTATAACACAGGAAACTGTGATATGTACCAGGGAGGCTCCCTCTCCATAGCCGGAGAAGAGCAGAAAAATGGCGACCTAGCATTCGCAGTGTACGAATACGAGGTCACCACCTATTTCAGTATGAAACAATATGTTCTGCTCTGCGCGGCCATGCTCCTGCTTACGGCAGCTCTGACCCTCGGCATGCGGCATGTATTCTGCCGCCCCCGGGCAGCGTCCAGAGACACCATTTACGGCGCCTGAACCGCATTTTCCAGAAGCAGATAAGTTCCATTCTCATACAGCAGGCTGGCTTCTGCCAGTTCCTGCTCATATTCTTCATAATGAGCCGCGTCGATATAAAGGACT
Organism: uncultured Merdimonas sp.; assembly: GCA_944375745.1. GTDB lineage: Bacteria > Bacillota > Clostridia > Lachnospirales > Lachnospiraceae > Laedolimicola. Next base: position 11,229 of record CALWAV010000083.1, on the reverse strand, counting down.
GCCGGCTCTTTTTCATTCAGAAAGCCTTCCACGCCTCCGTCTTCACAGTGGAAATCTCCGCTGATCTCAGCCAGAAACAGCATATTCTGATCCCAGCTTCCGATCTCCTCCGGATCTTCTCCGGGTACATACACATAGGCTTTCGCTCCCGCATACCCGGAATCCCGGTCTGCGCTCTCCTGAATAAACAGCTGAAAGGGATTTCCGTGGGCTTCCCGGATCACATGAAGATAGGAGTTCCACATATAATAACCTGTCAGGCAGACGAAAGCCCCGGCCAGAACCCAGCATCCGATTCCGTATAGAGCTTTCAGCTTCCCGGGCTCTTTATCCAGAGGCGCCCGCAGCGCTGCTCCAAGCAGAATGGCCGCTCCCATGGCAAGAGGCACGGTACAGGGATAACAGTACCAGATAAGCTTGGTGCGGATCAGGGAAAATCCCAGGAAGGGAATCAGAAACCAGAGCAGGTATCCGAGGACATCCTTCAGCCTTCCGTTTTCCCAGGCTTCCCTCCAGCCTTTCTTTTTCCACAGCCAGAACGCTCCGGCCGCCATGCCGATCAGGCAGATCAACAGGAGCCAGCGGTAGATAAAAGCGCTGTCTCCGAATACTGTGTCATAATAAAAAGAAAAAGGAAATTCATGTCCCTCAAAATTTGAGCTTCCCGTCCGGGCCAGCAGGTCCACTTCCACCATCTGCTTCAGGAAGAAAAAACCGTCCTTTGTAAAACGCCAGCCAAACCACAGAAGCAGCGGTCCGAAGACAGACAGAAGAAAGCCTGCCCACTCCTTCTTTTTCAGCCGGAACAGCTCTCCTGTGCCGAGAAGCCAGAGTCCGCCTATGGCCGCAATCATTCCCGCGTGCCAGCTCTTTGTAAGAAACGCCAGGGAAAACATCAGGCCGCAGATATACAAACGCTTATGGTTTTTCCGGATGCCCAGCATGGCCAGCATAGCCAGAGTGAAAAACAGAAGGTACAGGGAATCCGCGTCTCCCGCTCTGGCCAGGTGGGCCGACAAAGGCCTTTCATTGGCGCAGAAAAAGCCCAGCACCAGAATAGACGCTTCTTTGCTGTACCGCCTCAGAAACAGCGCGCAGGCAATGCCCGCAGCCAGGTAGGCAAGGGCCGAAGTGAACCGGAGCCCCAGCACACTGTAGCCGAAAAGCCGGAAGCCCAGCACGATGCCCCAGTAGCTGATAGAGGGCTTCAGATTCCAGTCGTCCGTCTGATAATTGTAGGTATGGCGGATATAATCTCCGTTCTGGATCATTTCGTAGGCGTTGACTCCGTGCCTTGCCTCATCCCAGGAATCCACATACTGCACATCCAGGCAGCGGAAGCAGAAGAAAGCCAGGGTCAGGCAGGCCGCCGCGAAAAACACCCAGTAGTATTTTTCAAAAAGCCGCAGAAACCACCGGTATCCCTTTAAAGGGGCCTCTGCCAGCTTCACCGTCTTTGTGGTCATCTTAATCTCCTCCCGGATTTCAGGATTTGTTTTCCAGCATGGAGGTCAGCGTGCCGCAGTAGACACTGTACATGACAGCCGCAAACTGATCGTAGCCCGCCGCGCCGGGATGGAGAGCGTCTCCCTCTTCGAAATTCTCCGCGCTGTTGTGCATCAGGGCCAGCGGAATCAGCTCCACATTTCTTTTTCCTTCAAACTTCTCTGCCATGGCCTGCATCAGGTTCATGATCCGTTTGTCACAGCGGTTTTTAAATTCTCCCTGCAGATAAGCCGTACCGTCCTGCCGGACCATAGTTCCGATTTTCTCCTGATCCCCCCAGTAAATGGTGTTTACAAGATAAATGGGAATATCCTTATCATGGCGGCGGATATTGTCTACCATCTCTGCGATGGCGTCCACAGTGCCGGAAGGATCATCGCTCAGTCCGTTGGCCCCCAGAAAGATCTGAATCACATCCGGATCCTTTCCGGTGTACAGCTTGTAATAGTTCCAGTCGAACATTTCCTGAACCGGATCATAAAAAGGCTGAATCCCCTCGCTTACCCCATCAGAGAAGAATTCGGTGGGCTTCAGATAATCCTGCGCCGAAAAGCCGCTTCTTCCTTCATGGCTGTAACGGGTCCAGCCTCTGGTTCCCGTAAAGGTAATCTGATCTCCGGAAAGGTGGTAGATAGTGCGGTACCATTCCTTTCCGTCAGACAGACTGTCCCCCATATTCATAATGGAATACTCACCCTCCAGCTTCTCCACCACATGCAGGGTGGCGGATAAGGTAAGCACCTCATTCACATTGTAATCATAGACTGTCAGCGTCAACGGGTAATCTCCCACCTGTTCCTCCTGGCCGGTGACTGAAAACCGGTCTTCCAGGTTTTCTCCAATCTGGCAGTCCCAGTTACAGGAGTATCCGTCCCGGATTCCGGACCAGACCACCTGATCGTTATAGAGTTCTATGGTGCTTCCCACTGCCACATAGATATCTTCCGGCAGATAGGCCTCCACCTGAGGCTTATATTTGTGTACCTCGTTCTGCAGATAGAGATTCCAGCCAAGCAGAGCCGCGGCCAGAAGAATCAGTACCGCCAGAAGAGGCTTCATCCATTTTCCTTTCACGCTGTCTCCTTCCCGGACTTTGTAAGATTCGTCTCCTTACAGATAAAGATCGGACGGTGCTTTGTCTCCATATAGGTCTTCGCCAGATATTCTCCAAGAATTCCGATACAGAACAGCTGAATTCCTCCGATAAAGATAATAATACAGGTCATGGACGGCCAGCCTGACACCGGATCCCCGAACAGCAGGGTCCGGATAATGATGAAGCAAAGGGCCAGAAAAGCCACCAGGCAGAAAAAGACGCCCAGGAAAGCCGCGATAGCCAGGGGCGCTGTGGAAAATCCCACGATACCGTCGATACTGTAAATCAAAAGCTTCCAGAAGGACCACTTGGTCTCTCCCGCGCTGCGCTCCACATTTTCATATTCCAGCCATTTCGTCTCAAAGCCAACCCAGCCGAAGAGTCCCTTGGAAAACCGGTTGTATTCTCCCAGCCGCAGGAGCTCATCCACGAACTGTCTGGTCATCAGCCGGTAATCCCGGGCTCCGTCCACAATTTCTGTCTTGGACAGACGGTGCATCATGGCATAAAACCGTCTGGCGAAAAAAGAACGGATGGGAGGTTCTCCTTTCCGGTTCACCCGTCTTGTAGCCACACAGTCATAGGGTTCCTCTGTGATAATCCGGTACATCTCGGGGAGAAGGGAAGGGGGATCCTGCAGATCCACGTCCATAAGCGCCACATAATCTCCTTCCGCGTAGGAAAGTCCCGCGTACATGGCCGCTTCCTTTCCGAAATTACGGGAAAAGCTCACATATTTGACCCTCGTGTCCTGAGCCGCCAGCTTTTTCATCTCATCCAGGCTCCTGTCCTTTGAGCCGTCATTGACAAAGAGGATCTGAAGCTCTGCCTTCTGCTTCAGCTCCTCTGCTGTCTTTCTGATTTCCTCATAGAAAATAGGAATCGCTTCCTGCTCGTTGTAGCAGGGAACAATCACTGAAATTCTGTCCATATTCTTTTTCGCTTTCCATCCTTATTTCAGCGTTTTATTTATCCTGTAAAAATCCCTCAGCGCCTGGCAGCCAATCCCAAATATCCGCTTCAGGTTAATGGAATTGACACCGCCCTGACGGGGCCGGAACGTGATGGGAAGGTATCTGACTCTGCATTTCTTCTTTGCGTATATCACGGAAATAATCACATTTGACAGATTAAAATCTTTCGGCACCAGTCCTATCTCCCGGCGCAGTGTCTGTGCATTCATAAGGCGGAAGGGTGTATTGGCATCCGTCACGGATACGCCGAAGCAGAGCCGGATTACTGCCTTCAGCACCTTCGTCACAACTATCCGGCTGACTCCGTCTTCCCTGTGGCTGCGGTGCCCGATCAGCATATCATACTGCTCCCGCTGCTGCCAGAATGTCCAAAATTCTTCCGGCCTTGTCTGTCCGTCTGAATCTGTCTGAAAGATGTAGTCCGCATTCTGCGACAGGGCATAGTCGTACCCATACAGTACCGCCGCCCCATGGCCTCCGTTTTTTTTCGTCAGAGGGATCAGCAGGGGGCGGGTCTGGGCAGCCTCTTTCACCAGCTCATAGGTTCTGTCCCTGCTGCCGTCATCCACAATGACCATTCTCCCGGCATTCCCGGTCTTTTCCACCACCGGATACCAGTCCTCGATCACCTGCGCGATGTTCGCTTCTTCGTTGTAAGCCGGCATGATCAGATACAGTGTATCCATATCCCGTTCTCCTTTGCACTGCTTTATCTTCCGTATCGTTGCTATTCACAGCCACCCGCCACATGCGCACTCGCCTCTTCGAGGCTCCAGTTCCGCTCCTTACGGAGCTTAAGACTGCTTATGTGGGCGGCCGCTTGAACTTCCTTCCGTAAAATGGTATACTTCTTTCGTTATTATAAACAAATTGGAGTCATGTTGCAACTATGAAAACTTTTGTCTGGAATAAATTTGTACTCTGGGTTTCCCTGGGGCTTCTGCTGTTTTTAAATGCCTATACGCTGGTTCACGCTGTCACAGGCCCTCTCATTTTTCTGGGAATTCTGGTTCTCCTTCTTCTGTTTCTGTCCGCGCACCGTTTCCTGAAAGGCAGGACGGAGGGTTTTGCGGACCGCGCTGCCATTGCGCTCTGGATTCTGATCCCTGTCCTGCAGATCATCTTCATTCTGGCGGTGCGCAGTGAGCTGCGCTACGATGCCTACTGGATTCTTGACCAGGCGGTGGAAATGCTGGATACACACCAGTTTTCCTCTTCCATATCCAGCGCATATTTTACACAGGTCCCCAATAATTACGGCCTGACTGTCATCACCTACTGGTTTCTCAGTATTCTGCGGATTCTGGGGCTTCCCTCCTCATGCTTTACGAGAGCAGTCCAGTTTCTGAATATGGCTTTTCTGGATCTGGCGCTTCTCTTTATCTATCTGTCCATGCGGAAAATCAGAGGCCGCGCCGCCGGCACTCTGTTCCTGTTTCTCTGTGCCCTGACTCCCTATGTCTATGTTTGGGCGCCTTATTACTATACCTCTACCACTTCCATGACTTTCGCCTGCGCCGCAGTGTGGATCTGGCTCTGCGTCTGTGATTCCGCTTCTATGGTCAGAAAATGTCTTCTGGCAGCGCTTCTGGGCCTTTTATGCGTCACCGGCTTTAAAGTGCGCGCTACCTCTTTCATCGCCTATATTGCTATTTTCTTATACTGGAGCGTCCGGCATGAAAAGGGCAGCCTGCGAAAACATGCCCGGCCCATTCTGGCCTTTTTGCTTTCTGCCTTTGCCGCGTTCCTGCTCTGGAGAGGAATCATCGCCCACTATGTTCCCTTTGACACTACAGACACAGCGCTGCCTGTCACCCACTTTATCATGATGGGCACCCAGGGCGATGGAAGCTTTAATATGAATGATCTGCGCTATACGACTTCTCTGCCCACCGCTCAGGAAAAGCTGTCCGGAACTCTTTCCGTCATCCGGCAGCGGCTGACGGAAAACGGCCTGAGCGGAAACATCCGTCTGCTTCTGAGCAAACTGCTGAACTGCTGGGCAGACGGCACAGATTCCTATATCACTGAAAATTCTCTGTGCCCCGTCACGAGCCGTCTGCATACCTACATTACAGGAAGCAAATCTGTCTTTCTTGCCGCCTACGCCCAGATGTTCCGTTCCCTGCAGCTATTTCTGGTGTGCTGCTTCTGCGTTATTTCTCTGATCCGCAGACAGTCTGGAAGGATGTTCCTTCTGGCCCTGAATCTGCTGGGCGGTATGGTATTCCATCTTTTCTGGGAGGCTTCGCCCCTTTACAGCATCGCATTCGCGCTCTTTTCCTACGCGCTCTGTGCCGACAGTATCGGTCTGCTGTCCGGGCTGGCAGAAAAGGCTCCCCGTATCTCCTCCCGGATATCCGCGGCTCTTTCTCTGTTCTGCCTGATCGCGTGCGGCTCTGTGCTGGCTGCCCGCTTTTCTTCCACCACCTCCCAGGAGCTGCTTCTGACAGATTATGTGGTGAATCAGCATATGGAAACGATGGGAGAAAACGGTCCGGAAATGAAGACAGGACAGATCTGGACTCAGACTTTTGAGACCTCTGCCCCTTTTAACATTCTTGATCTGTATTACGGCAACCCGGGTACGGAAAACAACACCTCCGTCTACCGCATTGCCTTGTCAGATGAATACGGTTCCGTCTTTTACGAGGGCACCCTGGAAGGGAAGGATATCGGCCCTGATCTATACTGGCGGATTCAGTTTCCCCCTGTGATTCCGGCCGCCAGCACTACGTATACCATCACCATAGAACCTCTTTCCCAGGATGAGGAAAGCTATATCCATTTTGCCTCCCAGGACTGCAGCCGCGTAGATCTGTATCCCAGCGGTTCTCTGTCTATCGACGGAACTGATACATACCGCGACTTAAGCTTCCGTGTGGGATATCTGCATATCGGAACCCAGGCAACAAAAAAGGAGTACTGCCTGCCAGCCATACTCCTTTTGCTTTTACTGTTCTTTTTTCTCGTCGAATCCCTTCGTCTCGTCTATCAGGAAAGGCGGCCTGTTTCTTGAGGCGTCCAGCGCTCTCCAGATGTATTCTCCAAGGAGGCCCAGCATCACCATGATGACGCCGAAGGAAAAGAGCATGACCACCATCAGAGAGGTCCATCCCGGCATATCCTCGATGCCGGAAACTCTCTGGGCCACCAGAACAATCCCCATAATCACTGCCACAACCGCATAAGCGGAACCCAGGAAGGACATAAACCGCACCGGAAAATAGGAGAAGCTCATCATAGAGTCTATAACCAGCTTTATCTTCTTGGACAGGGTCCAGCGGGATTTTCCGATTTCCCGGGCCTTCCGGTGGAAATAAACCTTGTCGCTCTTAAAGCCCACCCAGAGCACCTGAAGAGTCAGCGCGGAATTCTTCTCATCCAGCATCAGAAGCACTTCAATCACCTGCCGGTCCAGCAGATAGCAGTCAAAGCCGCCCTTGGGCATGTCCTTCACCACCAGCTTGCGCATCATGGTATAGTAAAGGTTTGCAAAAAATTTCTGCACCGCGCCTTCGTCACGGTCCGCCCGGACTGCCAGCACCACCTTGTTGCCTTCCTTCCATTTCTCATACAGCTGGAGAATCAGCTCCGAATCCTCCTGGAGATCTGCCTGCTTAGTCACCGCGCAGTCGCCGGTGCAGACAGACAGGCCTGCCAGAATCGCCGCGTGCTCGCCGAAATTTCTGGACAGCTTTACGAGACGTACATTTTCATCCATGTCCCGGATCTGGTTCATAATCTCCCAGGAGTTGTCCCCCGATCCGTCATCTACAAATACAATTTCATATGCTTCCAGCTTATGAAGAATCTTTTCCTTCATATCCTGGTAAAGCAGCATCAGAGTGTCTGAGTTCCAGTATACAGGAACAATAATTGAAAGCTTGCTCATCGCCTGCGGCTTCCTCCTACTTCCTTCAGATATTCATCATAATCGCGGATGTATTCCTCTGCGTCATAGTGTGTGTTGGCCAGCACCAGCAGTACGGAATCCTCGCTGAAATCATACATGTCCTTCCAGACCATAGTGGGAAGATACAGTCCCATCCTGGGCCTGTTCAGCTCAATGATCTCCTCCTCAAATCCATTGTCCACACGTACCTTGCTGGATCCGCTCACATTGATAAGAACAAACTCGGAAGTCCGGTTGGCATGCTGCCCGCGGACCACGTCCTTGTCGGAACCATAGATATAAAATACCCTTTTGATTTCAAAGGGAATATCCATATTTCCTTCCACGACCACCAGCTTTCCTCTTTCGTCTCCCAGATCGCCGAACTCCAGAATCCTGTACTGATCTCTGATACTCATATTATCTCTCCCTGATATTTATATTGATGTCCGCAGTTCTTCCGGCCGCCCGAATTCACGGCCGCCCCGGACCCTATTTCTAAAACGCGTTAAGCGCCTCGATCACATAGGTCTGCTCTTCCTCTGTCATGCCATTGTACATGGGAAGAGACAGCACCTCATCCGCGTATCTCTCCGTGATAGGGAATGCCCCTCTCTGATAGCCCAGATACCTATATGCCTCCGAAAGATGAGGCGGAATCGGATAATGAATGATCGTGCCGATGTCCTTCTTCTCCAGATATTCCTTCAGCTCATCCCGTTTTTCACAGCGCACTACAAACTGATGCCATACCGCATCAGCGCCTTCCTGAACACCCGGAAGCAGAAGCTTCGGATTCTGAATCTCTCTCAGATACCGGTCCGCAATCTGGCGGCGCTCCTCCTCGCATTCTTCCACATGGCGCAGCCGCACACGCAGAAGTCCTGCCTGCAGCTCATCCAGTCTGGAATTGGCGCCTACGACTTTATTGTAATACCGCTTTTCACTTCCATAATTGCGGAACACCCGGAAATCCTCCGCCAGTCCCGCATCCTTCACAATCACGCCGCCTCCGTCTCCGAAAGCGCCGATGTTTTTGGAAGGATAAAAGGAAAAGCAGCCCACATCTCCAAAGGTTCCTGTCATCTGCCCCTCAAAGCAGGCCCCGTGGGACTGAGCGCAGTCCTCCACAAGCTTCAGATGGTACTTGTCCGTCAGCGCTTTTACAGCGGCCATATTGGAGGCCTGTCCGTAAAGATGGACTACCAAAACCGCCTTTGTGCGCTCTGTGATCTTCTCCTCGATCTTTGACACATCAATATTGTAATATTCATTGGGCTCCACAAAGACGGGTGTGGCTCCGTTTATGGTGATGCCCATGACACTGGCAATATAGGTGTTTCCCTGGACGATGACCTCGTCCCCGGGCCCGATTCCCAGAAGCCGAAAGGCAATCCACAGAGCATCCAGCCCGCTGGCCAGTCCCACACAGTAGCCGCCGCCTGTATAAGCCGCAAACTCCTCTTCAAAACTCTTTACCTCATTGCCCAGCACATACCAGCCGGAGCGCAGAACCTCCAGAGCCTTTGACTCAAATTCCTGCTGATATCGATAAAATCCCCGGTCCATCCGGTTCGCCATAATTTTCATTCTGAATTCCTCATTTCCCGCGGCAGATCCTTTCCGGCAGTTTTCTTCATTCTGCCTTTCTGCCCATCATTCCTTATCATACCATGCGGTGAAATATTCGTCAATCAGCTCCTGACCCCTTTCCTCCAGAGGCCTGTGAAGCTCTGCCAGAAGCTCTGTGACTCTTTCCGCTCCCCTTCCATTCAGATGATCCACATCAATATAGTTCTCCGGACCCAGGTCCAGATACTCATCCCTGCAGAGATTGAAATCCAGGTAAGAAACTCCATAACTGTCCGCCAGCTCCTGCACATACTGATGCGCCATATCATAGGGGCCGATCTCTTCCAGGTACTGGTCCAGGCTCGGCGCTGTCACAAAGACCAGGCGGATTCCCTCCTCCCGGCAGAATTCCACAATTCGCCCGATATAATCCAGTGTATAGGTCACATTGCTGTCCATATCCTCGGGAATATCCGTAAAATTGTCCCACCAGGTGACTGCCTCCGCGTCAAACTCCGCGTCTGACCAGACAAAGCCTTTTCCCGCATAATATTCCTGATCCACAGCCACCGGCTCATAATTCCGGTAGCTTTCCGTCTGCTTCTTTTCCCAGACGCCGCGCAGATAGGATAGGTCTCCAAGCTGCTGCCAGTTCCGGCGGAAGGGCAGCATGCGGTTTGTATAATCCTTTGTCTCCGAGGTGGTCAGAAGAAATTCTGCCTTGTTCAGGGAAAACCGCATATAATCCGAGATAATGTTCGCCTGAACCAGATCCCGGTCCTTTTTATCAATGAAGAGAAATTTATAATGCATATCCAGATACACTGTCTTCAGGTCCGAGTACCGGGCTGCCTCCCGCAGAAGGTAATAGGAAGTATCATAATTCTGGGAAGAGGAGCCCAGATTGAAAGCGCTCTCTCCCGTAAGCTCTTCAAAAAGCTGCGGATCATACGCGCGGAAGCAATGGGAGCTTCCCAGAAACAGAGTATCCACATTTTCTCCCCTGTCTGCCGTCTCATACAGCTCATGCATCGTCAGCCGCGTATAGCTGGAGGCGTCATCCACCAGCAGATAATTGCAGACTTTCACAAGCAGCCCTGTAAGAAGGACCACAGCCAGACCCATGGCCAGGAAGCCTGCCAGCCCGTATTTTCTTTTATTCTGTCTCTTTTCTTTCTTCACAGAGCAGCTGCCTCCTTTCCCGTCAGTCAGAACTGGGTGTACAGAAACTGGCTGGTATCATAGGCCGCTCCGTATACGCCCAGGACAATGACCGCCCCAATCATGGCCGTATAAATGACACAGCGGATGACCGCGTTCCGGTTCAGAATCCAGTTTCGGAATCCGAATCCCTTCTCATTTGCCAGATCCTTGCATATCACTGCCAGGATTCCAAGAAGAATCAGAATCCACTCAAAGCCTGTAAGCTGCATTCCCGCCGGATCCCGGAGCCGGAAATCTGTCACAAGAACCGCAAGCATCCCCTTCAGATCTCCCAGAGAATTGACCCGGAACACCATCCAGGTCAGATCCACGAAAAGGAACACCAGAATCCGCTTGACCAGGCGGGGCAGCTTCCATTTTTTAATATCAAAAATCTGAGCCAGTCCGTGGAGTCCTCCCCAGGCCAGAAAATGAAAGCCCGTGCCGTGCCAGATTCCGCTGATCAGAAAGGTAATCATAATATTGACCGCCCGGCAAAGCTTTCCTTTCCTGCTGCCGCCCAGAGGGATATACAGATAATCCCGCAGCCAGGAGCTTAAGGACTGATGCCATCTGCGCCAGAAGTCCTGCACCGAATCCGCCAGGTAAGGCCTCCGGAAATTCGCCAGCAGGTCAAAGCCCAGAATCTTGGCCGCTCCCCTGGCAATATCCGTATACCCTGCGAAATCACAGTAGATTTGAAAAGCATAGAGCAAAGTGGCCAGGGCAATCTCTACGCCGCCGAAGGCGCCGAACTGACTGTAAACCGCATTGACGGGAACCGCGATCCGGTCCGCGATGAGCAGCTTTTCACAGAGCCCCCACAAAAGCAGCAGCCCTCCCTGCCGGATCCGTTCCATATCCCGCAGGTTTCGTTCCGGAAGCGTCCGGATCTGGGCCAGCAGATTTCCGCTCCGCTCGATGGGACCCTGTACCAGCTTGGGAAAAAAGGCCTGAAACAGAGCAAAATTCAGAAGATTTTT
>CALWAV010000082.1 GCA_944375745.1 uncultured Merdimonas sp. | reverse complement strand
GCTCTCTGCGGCTCTCCTTTCCCGAACCGGGCCGCGCTCCGGGGAAAGGCTGTAAAGGCCCTCGATCCGGCATACATAGTAGCCCTTCCAGGGAACCGCCTCCAGATATCCCTCCGAAACCAGCTGTTCATAAGCCAGATCCACCGTGCTGCGGCTCACCTCCAGAAAAGCCGACAGAGATCGGGTCGAGGGCAGCCGCTCCCCCGGGAGCAGCTGCCCTTTACGAATTTCACTTCGGATATAGCTGTAAATCTGTTCATACAGAGGTTCTTTTGTATCCGGATTCAGATTGATCGCCAGTTCCCGCATCACGTTTCTCCTGCCAGTTCGGATAAGCCCTCCGGTTTATGCCTTCCGAATGCTTTTTCTGCTTACGCCTTTGGAAGCTTAAAGGAGCTCTTCAGAGATACAATCCGGTTAAATACCAGCCTGTCCGGCGTGGTATCCCTGGCGTCCACGCAGAAAAAGCCGTTCCGTACAAACTGGAAGCTGTCGTAGGGCTTCGCGCCCTCAAAGCCCGGCTCCAGGTAAGCGTTCTCGATCACAGTCAGGGAATTGGGATTCAGGTTCAGACTTCCATCCTCATTGTAGACTCCCTTTTCCTCGTCGATGATATTTTCATAGAGACGGACCTGGGCGGTAATGGCGTAAGGCGCCGGAACCCAGTGGATGGTTCCCTTGACCTTGCGGCCTGTGAAGCCGCTTCCGGCCTTCGTCTCCGGATCGTAGGTGCAGTGTACCTCGACGACCTTTCCGTTCTCGTCCTTTACAAAGCTTTCGCACTTTACAAAATACGCGTGCATCAGGCGGACCTCATTGCCCGGGAACAGCCGGAAATACTTCTTCGGCGGCTCCTCCATAAAGTCCTCCCGCTCAATATACAATTCCCGGCAGAAGGGTACTTTGCGGCTGCCCAGCTCCTCGTTTTCCAGGTTGTTGGCAGCGTCCAGGTATTCCACCTGTCCTTCGGGATAATTGTCGATCACAAGCTTGATCGGATCCAGCACCGCCATCATGCGGGGCCGCTTCAGCTTCAGATCCTCGCGGATGCAGTACTCCAGCATGGCGTAGTCCACGGAGGACTGGCTCTTGGAAATGCCGCAGAGATCCACGAACATCTTGATGGACTCCGGCGTAAAGCCGCGGCGCTTTAAGGCCGCGATGGACACCAGGCGCGGATCGTCCCAGCCGTCCACGATGCCCTCCTCCACCAGCTTCTTGATGTAGCGTTTTCCGGTGACCACGTTGGTCAGATAGAGCTTCGCGAACTCAATCTGCCGGGGCGGCATCGGATATTCCAGCTCGCGCACCACCCAATCGTAAAGGGGCCTGTGATCCTCAAACTCCAGGGTACACAGGGAATGAGTGATTCCCTCGATGGCGTCCTCGATGGGGTGGGCGAAGTCATACATGGGATAGATGCACCACTTGTCTCCGGTGTTGTGGTGGGTCATGTGGGCTACCCGGTAGATGATCGGGTCGCGCATATTGATATTCGGGGAAGCCATATCGATCTTTGCCCGGAGCACCTTCTCGCCATCCGCGTATTTTCCTGCGCGCATCTCCTCAAACAGCTTCAGGTTTTCCTCCACGCTCCGGTTCCGGTAAGGACTGTCCTTGCCCGGCTCAGTCAGCGTACCCCGGTACTCCCGGATCTCCTCTGCCGTCAGATCGCACACATATGCCTTTCCCTTTTTGATCAGCTTGACAGCAGCCTCATACATCTGCTCAAAATAGTCGGACGCAAAAAAGAGACGGTCCTCCCAGTCCGCGCCCAGCCACTGTACATCCGCCTTGATGGATTCCACAAATTCTATCTTTTCCTTCGTAGGATTCGTATCGTCAAACCGGAGATTGAACTTTCCGCCGTACTTTTTCGCAATGCCGTAATTCAGAAGAATTGCCTTGGCATGTCCGATATGCAGATATCCATTGGGCTCCGGCGGGAAACGGGTATGCACCGTGTCATAAACTCCTTCCGCCAGATCCTTGTCGATCATCTGCTCAATAAAATTTTTACCAGTCGTTTCGTTTTCCATAACGTCTCCTCGCTTCTCTATCCGTATTGTATTCCTTAGTCCGTGCCTTCCGGCCTGATCAGCTGTATTTCCCAAATCATACCACAGGCAGACCGGGTTGGCAAGTACCGGCAGAAATTACATGATGTATCCGGTCTTCCTGTCCACCACATTGCGCAGAGGCCGTTTTACCAGATAGCATTCCAGATTTTCAATGCAGATATGCAGTATCTTTTCCAGCGTTTCCGGGAGCAGAAAGCTTCCGGAAATATGAGGTGTCAAAATGACATTGTCCATATCCCAGAGAGGGTGATCCGCCGGCAGAGGTTCCGGATCGGTCACATCCAGAGCCGCTCCCGCGATACGTCCTTCCTGAAGAGCCCGAACCAGGGCTTCCGTATCGATGGTAATGCCGCGGCCCACATTCAGCACCACCGCGCTCTGCTTCAGCATGGCAAGCCGTTCCTCATTCAGCAGGTGAAAGGTATCCTGGTTGCCCGGCAGGCACAGGGCCACAATATCCGCCAGAGGAAGCTGCTTCTCCAGACGGTCCATGAGGAAAAGATCGTCCACGCCTTCCGGCTTCCTGGCTTCCCGGCGCTTGATTCCGATGGTACGGCACCCGAGCCCCTTCATTTTCTGCGCGAAGGCCGTTCCAATATCTCCCAGACCTATGACAAGCACACGGCTGCCCTCTATGAGCCGTACATGGCCTTCACTTCTCCAGACATGCTCCCGCTGATTCCGGCTGTAAAGATTCAGCTTTTTCTGAAGCTCAAAAAGCATGCCCACCATATGCTCGGAAATGGCAAGCCCGTATGCTCCCGTAGCATTGGTCAGCAGAACCTCCTCCGGAAGCGCTCCGTCACAGTAGCCTTCTGTGCCTGCGTTATTAAGCTGAAGCCATTTTAAAGCCTTTGCGTATTTCAGAATTTCAGGAGGAACATTTCCCAGAATGACCTCCACATCGGGAAGCTTTTCTTCCGTAAGCTCTTCCGGCAGGCAGTAGATAAATTCCTGATGCCGGAAATTCTGCTCCAGTTTTTCCTTCTGCCTTTCATTCAAAGGCAGCGCCACCAATATTTTCATACTCAGCTCCTCACCTTTGTTCCCTTTGTATCGCGGCTTCCGGCCTTCAGTCTGTTCAGCGCCAGATTTCTTCCCCTGTATTCTATGGTTTTCTCTGTCCCCGGATGATACAGGTAGATGGCTTCCAGACTGTCATTTTCCCCAAGACGCATGCCCCGCACGCCTGCGGCGCCTTTTTTCTTTTCCGGGACCTCAGAAACGGCAAAGCGCAGGAAATAGCCCTCCCGGCTCTGCAGCACTATCTGTTCGCTGCCATCCACCGGCTCCGCGGTCAGAACCGCGTCGCCTTCCGCAAGCTTTGTGGCCGCCACAGTCCGCTTGTTTGTGTCAAATTCACTGCCGTCCACCACCTTCAGCATTCCGTTTCTGGTTCCGAAAAAGAGTTTTCTGTTTTTCAGATCTTCCATGCTTCCGATGCCCGCCAGCTGCTCTTCACTGCTGCTGTAATTGCTGAAATTGTCAATGGGCACACCCTTGTCCCGGAATTTTCCAAAGGGCAGATCCAGCACCTTGATGGTGTGAAGCCGGCCGGTGTCCGTGAACACACAGATTCTTCCCGTATTCATGCAGGGAAAGACATATTTGTACTCGCTGTCAGCCGCTTCTTTGTTTCTCTCGTACACCGTCATGTCTATGGTCTTGGCATAACCGAAACGATCCATCAGGAACATGACAGGCATCTCCTCAATCTTCTTTTCCTCCAGGACGATCTCTTCCGCATTCTCCACAGAAGTCCTTCTGGATCTTGCAAATGTCCGTTTAATGGCTTCCATATCACGGAGAATCACCTTCGTCATGCTTGCGTGATTTTCCAGTATATCTTCATACTCTGCTATGTTTTTCAGAGTCTTCTGATTTTCTTCCATAAGAGCCTGGATTTCCAGCCCGATCAGGCGGTACAGGCGCATCTCCAGAATTGCGTCCGCCTGGCGGGGCGTAAACCGAAGCTTTGCGGCTCTCTTTCTGGAAGCTTCCGATTTGAAGCGGATTCCCTCTGTAATCCCTTCCGTCAGACAGCCCTTCGCTTCCTTGACGCTTTTGCTGCCCCGCAGGATCTCAATAATCAGATCGATGACATCGCAGGCTTTGATCAGGCCTTCCTGAATCTCCCGCTTTTCCTGCTCTTTGGCCAGCATGGTCCGGTATTTCCGGGTAGCCAGCTCATACTGGAACTCAATATAATACTCCAGAATCTGCTTCAGGCTTAAGGTCTCAGGCCTTCCGTCCGCCACTGCCAGCATATTGACGCCGAAGGTATCCTCCAGCCTGGTCTTTTTGTAAAGCAGATTCTTCAGCCTCTCTGTATCCGTTCCCTTTTTCAGCTCCAGGACAATGCGGATTCCCTCTTTCGAGGACTGATTGGAAATATCTGTGATTTCAGGCGCCTTGCGGGTCTCCACCAGAGCGGCTATATCATTCAGGAACTTTCCGATATTGGCGCCTATCATGGGATAGGGAATCTCCGTAATCACCAGCTGCTCTCTGCCGCCTTTGAGCTTCTCCACTTCCACACGGCCGCGGATCTTGATTTTTCCTGTTCCGCTCTCATAAATGGCCGGAAGCTCATCCTTGTTGACCACGATGCCTCCTGTGGGGAAATCCGGCCCCGGCATCAGCTTCAGAAGCTTTTCCGTGGAAATGTCCGGATCCTTCAGATAAGCCTTTGCCGCATCGATGACCTCTCCCAGATTATGGGGCGGAATGCTGGTGGCCATGCCTACCGCGATTCCATCCGATCCGTTCACCAGAAGATTGGGCACCCTGGCCGGAAGCACCACCGGCTCTTTCTCATTTTCATCAAAATTCGGGACAAAATCTACCACATCCTTATCCAGGTCAGACAGAAAAGCTTCCTGAGTGACCCGCTGAAGCCTGGCCTCCGTGTAACGCATGGCGGCGGCCCCGTCTCCCTCGATGGACCCGAAGTTTCCGTGGCCGTCCACCAGCGGCAGTCCCTTTTTAAAATCCTGCGCCATCACCACCAGAGCTTCATAGATGGAGCTGTCCCCGTGGGGATGGTATTTACCCATGGTATCTCCCACGATACGGGCACACTTCCGGTATGGCCGGTCGTAGCGGATGCCAAGCTCATACATATCATAAAGCGTCCTTCTCTGTACCGGCTTCAGCCCGTCCCTCACATCGGGAAGCGCCCGGGCAATAATGACGCTCATGGCATAGTCGATATAAGATTTCTGCATCAAATCCGAATATTCAGTACGTATAATCTGTTCTTCCATAATTCCTCCCTGGCTCCAGTATCAGTCCCGTGATTTCCTGCTCTTTTGCAAAAGCCCGCAGGACCCTGTCAGACATCCAGCTCCGCGTCACAGGCCTGCTCATAGATAAAGGCCCTTCTCGGCGGAACCTCCGTTCCCATCAGCATCTCCGTCACGCTGGACGCCATACGGGCATCTTCGATCTCCACCCGCTTCAGAATCCGGGTCTCGGGATTCAGCGTGGTCTCCCAAAGCTGATCCGGGTCCATCTCTCCCAGTCCTTTATACCGCTGCAGCGTAAAGCTTCCCTTATGACGCTTCCGGTATTGTTCCAGAGCTTTGTCATCATAGAGATACTCTTCCTGGCCCCGGGCTGGCATAGCCTTGTACAGGGGCGGCATGGCAATATACACATGGCCTTCATAAATCAGATCCGCCATAAACCGGTAAAACGGGGTCAGAAGCAGCGTGGAAATATGGGCTCCGTCCACAGCCGCATCTGCCATAATAATAATTTTGTCATAGCGCAGCTTGGAGATATCAAAATCATTGCCGTATCCCTCGGAAAATCCGCAGCCAAAGGCATTGATCATGGCCTTGATCTCCGCGTTCGCCAGAACCTTGTCGATGCTGGCCTTTTCCACATTCAGGATCTTTCCCCGGATCGGCAGAATTGCCTGGAAATTCCGGTCCCGGGCCGTCTTGGCAGAGCCTCCCGCGGAATCTCCCTCCACAATGAAAATCTCACATTTGGAGGGATCCCGGCTCTCACAGTTGGCCAGCTTTCCGTTGGAATCAAAGGAATATTTCTGCTTCGACAAAAGGTTGGTCTTGGCCCTTTCCTCTGTCTTCCGGATCTTCGCCGCCTTTTCGGCGCAGCCGATAACGCTCTTGAGGGTCTCCAGATTCCGGTCAAAATACCGGACGATTTCCTCTCCGGCCACTTTGGACACAGCCCGTGAAGCGTCCTGATTGTCCAGCTTCGTCTTGGTCTGTCCCTCAAACCGTGGAGCCGGATGTTTGATGGAAATGACCGCCGTCATGCCGTTTCGCACATCGGCTCCCGTGAAATTTGCGTCCTTTTCCTTCAGAATTCCCAGCTCTCTGGCATAGTTATTGATCACAGTCGTAAAAACCGTCTTAAAGCCCGTCAGATGGGTGCCGCCCTCCGCATTGTAAATATTATTGCAGAAGCCCAGCACATTCTCATGAAACTCATTCACATACTGAAAGGCTCCTTCCACCAGGATTCCCTCGGACTCGCCCTTGAAATAAATTACATCATGGATTTTCTCTTTGTTTTTATTCAGATCCTCCACAAAGCCTACGATCCCGTTCTCCTCATGGAATTCCACATGCTCGGTCTGCTCACCTCTGCGGTCCTCAAAGATAATCGTAAGCTCCGGATTCAGATAAGCTGTCTCATGCAGACGGCTCTTGACCTCCTCGGCCTGAAAGCGGGTCTTTTCAAAGATTTCCGGATCCGGCAGAAAATTAATCTTCGTACCGGTCGCCTTTGTCTTTCCGATTACCGGAAGCAGGCCGTCCTTCAATTCTATGGTGGGCACACCGCGCTCATAATGATCGTGATGGATATATCCGTCTCTGCTTACCTCGATATCCAGATAAGTAGACAGGGCATTCACTACGGAAGAGCCTACTCCGTGCAGTCCGCCGCTGGTCTTATACACCGAATCATCAAATTTTCCGCCCGCATGCAGAGTCGTAAATACCAGCCGCTCCGCGGATACTCCCTTGGCGTGCAGATCCACAGGAATTCCCCGGCCATTATCCGACACCGTACAGGACCCGTCCTTTTCCAGGAAGACCTGGATCTCGGAACAATAGCCTGCCAGATGCTCGTCCACGGAATTGTCCACGATCTCATAAATCAGATGATTCAATCCCTTTCTGGAGACGCTTCCGATATACATGCCGGGCCGCTTCCGCACAGCCTCCAGTCCTTCCAGGACAGAAATACTGTCCGCATCATAGGTCGTTTTCTTTGTCATCTCTATTCTTCCTCATACCCGTACAAATGTTCTGTTTATTCGTCAACGATGATAGTATACCACAACATCTAGTGGTTTGACAAACGTATTTTTTCCAGACACCCCTGCAGAACCGCAAGGTACACACAAGTGCTCAAAGTCACAAACATCTCCAAAAGGCTGGACACAATCCCAATCCGCAGATACAGAAATGTTGAAACGGCCGCAGTGGCAAGCTGAAACAGCTTCTGCCCTGCCATCCGGATGCCTTCCTTCTTTTCTATCAGAAGGAGAAACCGGTATAGAAAAAAGAAGAGGCAGACCGGACCTCCAAAGGAAGCCCACACATGAAGGCGGGAAAGGACCGGCACCTTCCCCGGCAGATACGGCAGGCCGATTCCGCACAGAAAAAGGATCAAAGAAAGAAACAGGCAGACTCTTCCTGTCTTGTCCTCACATCCTCCAAACTCCATCAGTTCTCTCCCATATAAGTAAAAATAACTGCCGCTGACCGCGCCCCAGAGCAGAAACAGCGCCCTGCGTCCTTCCCTGTTTCCGATAACAGAGAAATTCGTCCCTGTCAGGCTGTTTCCCGCCGCCAGGCAGAAAGTCAGCGCTGGAATCAGAAAAAAAGAGAAAAAATCATAGCTCTTCCGCATGCCGTCTTCTCCTCATCTTTCATACATCTCAAAGATCCTACCCAATACTTTAGTATGCGAGAGTTCTTTTATATCAGCAAAGCAAGTTCTGGAAACGGCTTTTTGAAAAAAATAAAAAAAATGCTTGCAAAATGTCAGGTTCTAGTATATACTAAGCAAGTCGGCAGGCGGGACAGCATAAAACAGCCTGAAATATGGTCGATTGGTCAAGCGGTTAAGACGCCGCCCTCTCACGGCGGAAACAGGGGTTCGATTCCCCTATCGACTGCTTTGGAGCTCCTGAAATTCAGGAGCTTTTTCTGTATTATATTGAAATAATAAATGATACGAACAAAATCCAAATCTGTAAAATACGGGGTATCTTTTTTATGAAATCACTGAAACAAAATGGAAACATGATTCTTCTGATTTTTATCGAAATCGTAGTCGGAATTCTTCTTCTAATCAATCCTGTAAACTTTACCACCGGCATCATTATCATGTTCGGCATCTTACTGATGGCCGGCGGCCTGTTCCATGTAATCCAGTATTTTAAAACCAATCCCGAAGACGCCGCCATGGGCCGGCTCCTGATGAGAGGGCTGGTCCTGATGCTGGCAGGCGCGTTCTGTGCCTTCAACTCTCAGTGGTTTATTCTGACCTTTCCGGTAATCGCCGTTTTGTACGGAATTGCAATCCTGGCCGCAGGCCTGAATAAAATACAAATGGCTGCTGATTTGCTGAGACTGCAATACCGCAAATGGTGGTGGGCTGCCGTCAGCGCGGCTGTCACCATTCTCTGTGCCGTTACCATTATCAGCAATCCCTTTACCACTACCGATGTTCTGTGGAGATTCACCGGTATCTCACTGATTGTAAACGCCATATTTGATATTCTGGCCGCGGTGAAAAACCGCGGCGGCCGGCAGACACAGGAAGAGCGGCAATGTATCGTTGAAAAAGATGAATAATCAATAAACTTCTGTTACTGCTGTTTGGAAAGTTCGTCCGTAAGCCGTATAATCTCAGGAGCCAGCTTTTCCCGCCTTTTCTTCGTGATCCGCGTATACAGCACAGGCGCTGAGACAATCACTGCAATTCCAAGAATTCCGATAATAATTCCCGGGATAAACAGCGTCTCTTCCCAAACCATAGTGCAGCACATTCCCACTCCCAAAAGCAGCGTTCCCATAATTCCTGCCGTAATAGACACAATGGTTCCGGGCCTTGACGCACTCGCGTCCAGTCTTCTGAGCTGTTCCATCTTGCTCTCTTCCCTGGGAACATATTTTTCACGAATCTTCTCTATCTCTTTCTGCTGTTCTGCAGAATAACTGAAATGAAATGTATTTTTTTCCTCGCCCACAGCAGCATCCTCCTTTTCCTTTTCTGTTTCCATAGTAATCCTCCGATATATACCAAATGCTAAAATTATGTTTCTAAATTATGAAATCTGTTCTTTTTCAGTTCTTTCGCAGACCGCACTATCATAAAAACTGCCATAATGAGAACAGCAGCGCATACACCGCCGCCAGAGGCCGCAGTCATAATACGGCGGAATTCCGGCTGCTCTTCTCCAAACCGGGAAATCATAGCCGTCTCCAGCGAAAGCATAGACACCAGTGCCGCCGTCAGGCTGATTACTTTTGCCGCCGACAGGACAGGACTGCCGTACTTTCTGTATTTCACCAGATTCACAACAGCTGATATCGTAATATAAAAAGCGTAGGCTGCCATTGCGTAAATCAGTGTTCCCGGATAGGAAAAGCCCCGGTTCTGGTTAACTATGTAGATCACGATGCCCATAAGAGCCTGATTCATCAGCAAAAGCATTACTCCGCAGGCACGGTAGCGGCGGAATTCTGAAACCGGATCCTGTCCCGGCTTTTTCTGATGTACATAGCGCACCAGCACGGCACGCATGGCAGACAGCAGGAAATAATAGACTGCCAGGGAGACAAACCAGGCCGAGCGGTACCGGAATCCGGATACCAGATTCAGCGCCACATACAGAAGATTCGCCAGCAGACCGCCATGCAGGGTAATTTCCGAACGGAACACCGCATCGCCCAGCAGGCGCTTTCCCAGTGGATTTTCCCGGATCTTTTTTATCAGCGGCAGATTTTCAAATCCATTCTTTGCCGCTTCCGCAGCTCCTGCCGTCCCTGTAACCGTAATAATCAGGGCATAAACCGAAAGCATGTAGGCAGTATAATCAAGAGCGTTCTGTTCCTCTGTACTCAGCATCACAAACACAAAAATGAAAGAGGGCACAGCAATCAAAACCGTTGGCAGCGGCCGCAGAAAAAAAATTTTCTTTAAAACCGCTTTAAGACGCTTCATCTCTCTTCCTCCTGAGTTTTACAGTAAATACGCTCCCTTTCCCAGCCTCACTGCTGACAGATATCTCTCCGTTTACAATATCAATGACCCGCTTTACCAGAGCGAGGCCCAGACCGTTTCCCTGGGTTGCATGAGAGGTATCGCCCTGATAGAATTTTTCAAAAATGTGTTTTCCCACCTCAGGTGAAATGCCGCAGCCCGTATCAGCCACCTTCACCACCGCGTATTCTTCCTCCGCTTTCAGTGAAAGGGATACTTTTCCATAAGGCTCCGTAAATTTGACGGCATTGGAAAACAGGTTGTTCCATACCAGCGCCAGCAGCTCCCTGTCTGTCTTCACCTGAATGTCTTCCTCCAGATCCGTCTCGATCTCCAGCTCTTTTTCTTCCCAGACATTTTCAAAGGAAAGCAGACATTCACAAAGCTGCTCTCCCAGATCATAGGTTTCCATTGACGGATAAATCTGCTGATTCTCCAGCTTATTCAGCTTCAGAATATTGGTAATCAGATTTGCCAGACGTCTGGAAGACTCCGTAACGGCTTTCGCATACTCCAGACGCTTCTCCTCGGAAAGCCCCGGCTGCTGGAGCATAGTCCCGTAATTCTGCATCACCGCCAGAGGCGTCTTCAGCTCATGTGACACATTGGCGATAAAATCCGTCCGCAGACTCTCTGTCCCTGCCAGCTCCTGAGCCATTTTATTAAAATAGTCCGCAATCACGTCAAAACCATCCATGAAATCCAGACTGTGAAAGGGCGGAATACGCACAGAAAAGTTTCCTTTCATAATCTGCTCGGCCGCTTTTATAATCTGTCTCACCGGACGATCCACCATGAATCTGCGCCGGATTCCATCAATCACTGTACAAATCAGGCTCAAAAACACGATATTGGCAAAAGTCAGCTTGGCTGCCTGCTCTACATGGACACGGCCCAGCTCAAGCCCTGTCGTCTGGGATACTCTGTTCAGAAACAGAAGCATACAGCAGGTAATCACAAAAGCCATCAAAAGGAAAAAACTCAGATACCGCCTGACGGAAAAAAGCCAGTTTTTTTTTCTGTTCTCATTCATTTCAATACCGCCTTATATCCCAGTCCATGGACTGTAACAATCTGAAATTCTTCGCAGCCTGAGAATTTACTTCTCAGTTTGGTCATATAGACATCCACCGTCCGAAGCCCGGAAGATGTATCTCCATCCCAGAATTCATCCATCAGCTGTGAACGGGTAAAAGTCTTTTTCGGATAGGAAAGCAGCTTGTAAATCAGATTGAATTCCCGTACGGTCAGCGGAATCTCTTCTCCGTCCAGATAAGCGGAGCGCTCGTCCGCGTCAAGCACCAGCTTTCCAATCTCCAGCTTATGGCTGCTGACAATCTTTGCCCGGCGCAGCAGCGCTCCGATACGCAGCAAAAGTTCATCCAGATCCACAGGCTTCACCATATAGTCATCAATTCCTGTCTTAAATCCTTTCTGTTTGGAAGCGAAGTCATCCCGGGCTGTCATGAACAGAATGGGAATTTCCTGATCCTGTTCGCGGACCGTCCGTGCAAACTCAAACCCGTCCACATCCGGCATCATGATATCTGACACAATTAAATCAAATAAGGAGCCTCCGTACATGGCATCGTAAGCTTCACCGGCGCTCAGGCAGCCGACAGCCTCATATCCATTCTGATTCAGATAGGTACATACGGTGCGGTTGAGCTCTTTATCATCCTCCACCACCAGGATTCTGAACATATCTGATACCCCTTTCTCTGTAATCTTTTATGTTTATAACACAGATTTGTTAACGAAATGTTTAAGTTTCAAGAAGAAAAGAAAAAATGTGCCTGCTTTTCCTGATTATTTACATCCCAATGGTTTTCGTATATCAGGACTGCCGTACAGCCTGTCTGCGGGAATCAAAAAACTGGCTGTGAACACTGTGCCGACTCCCGGTTCACTGTCCACCTCAATGGTTCCGCTGTGGGCTTCGATCACAGCCTTTGCCAGCGGAAGGCCCAGCCCGATCCCTTCGGTATCTTTGGAAAAACGGCTGCGGTAAAACCGCTTGAAAATATAGGGCAGATCCTCCGGGTGAATTCCGGCGCCGTCGTCACAGACTCTTATCTGAACGACGGCAGCGGACTGGCTCCACTCGATTCGAATGGCTCCTCCCCTTTCCGTATGGTCAAAAGCGTTCTTTACCAGATTGCTGACCGCCTCCATCAGCCAGCTCCGGTCACAGGCCAGAAAAATCCCATCGCTGCCGGAAAGCATCAGTGTCTTGCCCTCCTGTCTGGCTCGGACCTCGAAGCGTCTCCCGATCTCTTCCATCATTTCCGATACATTCTGCCCGGTCTTCTCAAAAACAAGGGTTCCGGCGTCCAGCTTTGCCATTTTCAGCAGATTCTGAACCAGCGTCTCAATCCGGTCCAGTTCCTGTTCCGAAAGCTCTGTAAACTCCTTAAAAGCCGGGCTCTGCTCAGCTTCCTCCTGCATCAGTCCGTTATAAATATTCAAAGCAGCCAAAGGCGTCTTCAGCTGATGGGAAATATCTGATATGGTATCCTTCAGCACCTTCTTCGCGCTGCTCTCATTTTCCGCGTGGGCATTCAGGACAGCCGCCAGAACATTTACCTCATGGAAAAGCCGGTACAGAACCCCTTCTTCCTCACACTCAATCCGCACGTCACGGTTCCCGGCAAGATAGTCCCTGATCCGCAGAATAGCATCCTCGATGATTCTGTCCTGTCCCCGGATATACAGATACAAAACCGTCAGAATCAAAATTCCCTCACAGACAGAGAGCAGGCTCACAAGGAAAACTGCTCTCCGGGGCATAAGGCCTGCGCAGACACCGTTAATCAAAAGAAACAGCAGAAAAATCAGCAGTACACAGACAAAAAGCTGTTTTGTCTTATGATTTACAAATACTTTCACAACCCGCCTCCCTCTCCCGTATTCCATTTATACCCCATACGCCGCACTGTCACAATCTTTTTGGGAGCACCGGGATCATCCTCAATCTTTGTGCGCAGTCTGCGGATATATACAGTCAGTGTACTGCTGTCTATGTAGTTTTCCTCACAGTCCCAGAGCCTGTTTAAAATCTGGTCCGGCGAAAGGACAATTCCAGGATTCTCCATAAACAGGCACAGCAGCTTATATTCACCGGCTGTCAGTTCAAGCCGTGTTCCGTCTTTCCAAGCCTCCCCTTTCAGGAGCTGCACCGTGATTCCATTGGAATTCAATTCAGTCCCAGAACAGGAAGCTCTTCCGCTTCTGCGCAGAAGCGCGTTCACCCTCGACAGAAATACTGCCAGCTTGAAGGGTTTGGTAATATAATCGTCGCCGCCCATATCAAGCCCCATGATGATATCTGTCTCTTCATCCGCCGCGGTAAGAAACATAATAGGCACATCCGATGTCTGACGGATTTTTCTGCACAGATCATAACCGGAGCCATCCGGCAGCGCCACATCCAGAAGCGCCAGATCCCATGGCCCGTCCGGCCAGAGCTTCTCTGCCTCCAGAAGCGTCCGGGCAATCCTGACCTCATAGCCCTGTTTTTCCAGGGCAAAAGACAGGCCCGTTATCAGGCTCAAATCATCCTCCACAAAGAAAATACGCCGCATTTTTTCTTCACCATCCTCGGTTTTCTCAATAGCTGTTTCCCATTATAATGGCTTTTTCTTAATAATACAACGATTCTTCTCCTGGTGAAATATTCAAAAGGCTGCCATCAAAAAATCCCTGCAGAGATTTTAAATGCCATTGCCGCACAAAATCTCTGCAGGGATTTTTCACTTTATCCTGCAGTTTATACCGTCACATCCGCAAAGCTTCCGCCTGCGGCTTTCATCAAATCCTGAGGAGAAAGCTCCATCTGGGAGCCTCTCCGTCCGCCGCTGACCATCACCTTCGAAAGCTTCAAAGCACTCTCGTCCATGACCACCGGAAACTGCTTTTTCATCCCGATACAGGTGCAGCCGCCCCGCACATAGCCGGTCAGGTCCGTCAGTTCCTTCAAAGGCAGCATCTCTACAGCCTTCTCATGAACTGCCTTTGCCGCCTTCTTTAAGTCCAGCTCCGCCTCGATGGGAATCACGAAAACATAATGCTCCCGGCTCTTCGCCACAGTCACCAGCGTCTTATACACAAGCTCATGAGGCTGGCCGAGGGCGTCCGCCATGCTGATGCCATCCAGAAATTCTTCACAATCGTATGTATGGACTGTATAGGGAATCTTTTTCTGTTCCAGCAGACGCATGGCATTGGTTTTTATATCCTTTTCCTTATGCTTCGCCACTAGTCAATCGCCTGCTTTCCAGCCGCCAGCTCAAATTCTTTCTCGATCTCACTGGAGGGCGCTTCTGTGGCAAGGGATACCACTACTATCACGATACAGGAAATCACAAAGGCCGGGAACAGCTCATAGATGCTGAAAATGCCGCCCAGCGGGCTTAAGAGCAGGTTCCATACAAAGACCATGATTCCTCCGGAAAGCATGCCGGCGACAGCTCCCTGACGGTTGATGCGCTTCCAGAAAAGAGAAAACAGCATCACCGGTCCAAAGGTGGCTCCGAATCCTGCCCAGGCGAAGGACACAATATTAAAGATCACGCTGTCTTCATCCCACGCAATCACAATACCCACCAGCGCAATCAGCAGCAGCATGATTCTGGACAGGTTCATAACCTTTTTATCATCCGCGTTGTTTTTCTTCAGGATTCCCTCATAAAGATTCTTGGAAACCGCAGAAGCCGCAATCAGCAGATAGGAATCGGAAGAGCTGATGGTCGCTGCCAGAATTCCGGCCATGATAATGCCGGCCAGCACTGCCGGAAGCAGGCTCTGTGACAGCACAACGAATACATTTTCCGCTCCGCTGGCTGTGGCAAGACTCGCCTCTGTGGGAAAAAGCACACGGCCAATCACACCGATTACTACAGCTGCCGTAAGAGAAATCACACACCATACCGTCGCGATTCTTCTGGAATTCTTCAGTTCGCCTTCCTTACGGATCGCCATAAACCGAAGCAGCACCTGGGGAACGCCGAAATATCCAAGGCCCCAGGACAAAGTGGAAATAATTGTCAGCGGGCTGTAGCTGCCGGCCTCTCCGAAAAGCGGCACTCCCGCCGCTGCCTGCTGTACGCCTGCCGCGTCCGTCACCGGCGTTGCCTGCGAAGTCAAAGAAAGATATCCCGGAATCTTTGCCGCATTTTCAATCACATTGCCCAATCCGCCTGCGGCGGTGGTTCCCAGAATCAGAATCGTAAGCAGCGCAATTACCATGACAACTGCCTGCATGAAATCGGAAGCGCTCTCTGCCAGGAAGCCTCCGATAAAGGTATAAATCAGCACGAAAATGGCACCTGCGATCATCATGGAATGATAGGAGGTTCCAAACAGTGTAGAGAACAGCTTGCCGCAGGTTACAAAGCAGCTGGCCGCGTATACGGTAAAGAATACCAGAATAAACAAAGCGGAAATTCCCAGAATCACTTTCTTCTTCTCATGGAACCGGTTGCTCAGGAAATCCGGAATAGTAATGGAATCTCCCGCCACGGCCGAATAACGGCGCAGTCTTTTTGCCACAATCAGCCAGTTCACATAGGTTCCCAGCGCCAGACCGATAGCCGTCCAGGCCGCGTCCGCAAGACCGCACCAATAGGCCACTCCGGGAAGACCCATCAGAAGCCAGCCGCTCATGTCGGAAGCTTCCGCGCTCATGGCCGCCACCCAGGGACCTAAGGATCTTCCGCCCAGGAAATAGTTCTCCGAGTTGGCCTGCGCCCGCTTCGCAAAATACAGGCCGATTCCGATGACTACCAGCATATAGCCGATCATCGCCAATAATATCTTCAGTGTATCACCTGACATAACATTACTCCCTTGCTTTCAATAATTTTCCGTCTATTTTAACATTTTTTTAACGGCCTGTAAAGCAAAAAGCAGGATTCCCGCGGATTTTCCGCACGGAATCCTGCCTTTCCGGAATTTCTTTTGTCTGCCGAAATCTTAGGCTTTCCCCCCATTTTCTCTTGCTTCATCCAGCTTTTTATTGCGGAAGAACAGAATCATGTCGATACTGATTTCCACAATATTCAGCACATAGAAAAACCATCCCAGATAAAACAGCCAGTCCAGAGAAGTGCCTGCCGCGTTTGCCTCGCTCCAGAGAATAATCTTCCGGGCAATTCCAAATACATAGCCGATCCAGATAAAAAACTCAAAAAACAGGCTCTTTCCCTTGGCGGTTCTGGAAATCCAGGATTTTCGTATGGAAAGAGGCCAGGAAAGGCCAAAACAGAGGATCATCATAGCTTCCAGTAAATTCGTCATCTGATATTCTTCCTTTCTTTGTTTTGTGACCTATTCCCTACGCCTGCTTTTTTCCTGCCAGATAGGCCGCTCTTCCTTCTTCGTACAGATTTCTTCCCTCACTGTCAATAATGACAATCAAAGGCATATCTTCCACATACAGTTTTCTCAGAGCCTCTGCTCCCAGATCTTCATATGCGATCAGCTCGCATTTTTTGATGCATTTTGCCAAAAGGGCTCCGGCTCCGCCTATGGCGCCGAAATAAACTCCATGATACTTCTTCATGGCCTCCACTACTTCTGGAAGCCTGGCGCCTTTTCCAATCATGCCCCGGGCGCCGACAGACATCATTGTGGGGGCATATGCGTCCATACGTCCGCTTGTGGTGGGACCGGCGCTTCCGATGACCTGCCCCGGTTTCGCCGGAGTCGGCCCCACGTAATAGATCGTCGCGTCAGTGGGATCGAAGGGCAGCTTTTCTCCTCTGGCCAGGGCTTCACACATACGCTTGTGTCCGGCATCTCTGGAAGTATAGATGGTTCCGGTCAGATATACTCTGTCTCCGGCATGAAGTGTCTTCGCAAGCTCCTCTGTCAGGGGAAGCTGAATATGTTTTTCCATATTAAATCACCTCCGTCTTATGGCGCGTCACATGGCAGTTGATATTGACTGCACAGGGCATGCCTGCTATATGGGTGGGCATAGTCTCAATATTCAGGCCGATGGCCGTGGTCTTTCCGCCAAAGCCCTGGGGACCGATGCCCAGCTCATTGATTTTCTCCAGCATTTCCTTTTCCAGATCTGCGTAGAACGGATCCGGATTGGAGGAATCCAGAGGCCGCATCAGCGCCTTTTTCGCAAGCAGCGCGCATTTGTCGAAGGTTCCTCCGATTCCCACTCCTACTACAATGGGCGGGCAGGGATTCGGTCCGGCCGCTTCTACAGTCTCAATAATGAAATCTTTAATGCCCTGAAGACCCGCGGAAGGCTTGAACATCCGGATAGCGCTCATATTTTCGCTTCCAAAGCCCTTGGGGCCTACCGTAATCTTAATCTGTTCTCCCGGAACAATTTCCGTATAAAGCATAGCCGGAGTATTGTCCCCTGTATTTCCCCGGCGCACCGGATCCTTCACCACAGATTTTCTCAGGTAGCCTTTCTGATAACCCCGGCGCACTCCTTCGTCCACTGCCTCTCTCAGATCTCCGCCTGTCATATGTACATCCTGTCCAATCTCAAGAAATACACAGGCCATTCCGGTGTCCTGGCAGATCGGAACCTCCTCCGCATCTGCGATTTCAAAATTCTCAATAATATCGTCAAGAATTCCCTTCGCGATTTCTCCATCCTCGCAGGCGCGGCAGCAGCGAATTGCTTCCTTTACATCCTTCGGAAGATGCTCATTTGCCGCAATGCAGAGCCGCTCCACCGCGTCTGTAATCTGGCTCACATCTATTTCCCGCATATTACTCCACCTCCATAGTTGATATTATAAAAATAGTTCTCTTTTCTTCCGTGTCTGTCACGCAGATAACCTGCCGTCTATCTGGGCATGCTGAATGTGTAATTCGGCAGCAGCATCGGTGACACGCTTCCCGTATGCAGGCCGGCCGCCTCCAGCTCCTCCGCGTATTTCTGCAGATGATCCAGATTCATTTTTCCAAGCTCTATCTCTTTGGCTCTGGCCGCGGCAGCCTTTCCCGCGTTGCGTCCGAATACGATGATGTCGAGCAGGGAATTTCCCATCAGACGGTTTCTTCCGTGGATGCCTCCCACGGCCTCTCCTGCCACAAGCAGGTTCGGAATCACCTTGGTAAAGCCGTCTCCGCCGATCTCCAGGCCGCCGTTCTGATAATGAAGGGTCGGATAAATCAGAATGGGCTGCTTTCTCATATCAATGCCGTAATTGAGGAACATCCGCAGCATGGCGGGAATTCTCTTTTCTATTGTTCCTTCCCCGTGAAGCATCTCGATCATGGGCGTATCCAGCCAGATACCCCAGCCTGTGGGAGTCTTAACTCCCTTTCCTCTCTCCGTACATTCCCGGATGATGGACGCCGCCGATACGTCTCTCGTCTCCAGCGGGTGCATGAAAGCCTCACCGTCCACATTGACCAGCATGGCTCCTACGGAACGCACCTTCTCCGTCACCAGCGCCCCGAAGATCTGCGCCGGATATGCCGCTCCGGTGGGATGATACTGAATCGTATCCTGGTAAAGAAGCGGGGCTCCCGCCCGGTATCCCATCACCAGGCCGTCCGCCGTGGCGCCGTAATGGTTGGAGGTGGGGAAATTCTGATAGTGAAGCCGTCCAGCTCCTCCGGTGGCAATAATCACAGTCTTCGCTCTTGCTACCTTATATTCTCCCGTCTCCATGTTCTGAAGCACAGCACCCGCCACCTGGCCTTTATCATCCTTAATCAGTTCTACCGCCGCCGTAAAATCCACCACCGGAATCTGGCGGTTCCAGACCTCATCCCGAAGCACGCGCATGATCTCCGCTCCGGAATAATCCTTGCAGGCGTGCATCCTCTTTCTGGAGGTTCCGCCGCCGTGGGTCGTGATCATCCGTCCGTCCTTGTCTTTGTCAAACATCACGCCCAGATCATTCAGCCACTGGATGGCGTCCGGCGCTTCCATCACCAGACGGCGCAGCAGCTCCGGTCTTGCCGCGAAATGTCCGCCGCCGAAAGCGTCCAGGTAATGGCGCTGGGGAGAGTCATTCTCCTTGTCGGCAGCCTGAATGCCGCCCTCTGCCATCATGGTATTGGCGTCTCCGAGACGGAGTTTTGTCACCATCATCACATCGGCTCCCGCCATATAGGCCTCCAGCGCCGCAGAAGCTCCCGCTCCGCCGCCGCCGATGACAAGCACTTCCACATCGTAATCAACCTTGTCCAGATCAATCGGCACATTTAAGATACGGCTGTTGGAGTGAAGCAGGGTTCCCAGCTCAAAGGGCGCCTTTTCTCCCTTATTCGGGCCTACCTTAATCTCCTGGAAGCCGTCAGTCCGGTAATCCGGATGGAATTTGCGCAGCAGCTCGTCTTTCTCCTCTGCCGTCATTCTCCGGGGCTCCACGCCCAGACGCTGCGCCCTGGTGGCTTCCACTTTTTTAATCGATTCCAGCATCTCCGCTGTATACATATCCGCTTCCCTCCTTATTTCTCAATATCCCGGTTGTTGTACAGTTCCTGCATTTCCGTGATGGGCTTCTCCATAATCTGTTCAATCAGATCATCGAAGGCTCCGTTGTGGATTTCCTCCACACGCTTTTCCAGATGCTCTGCTTTCGGAGCAATGTATTTTCCGGTCAGTCGTCTGGCCAGAGTGCCTACCATCGGATGAGAGATGCCTGCCGGACAGCGGGAGGTGCAGATGCCGCAGCCGATACAGTCGAAGGACTCCTCCGCGCATTTCTCAAAATCGCCCCGCTGGGCATATGCGATATACTGCATGACATTCAAGGACTGGGGACATCCCTTGGTGCAGGCATTGCAGCCGATGCAGCTGTAGATTTCCGGATAGAGATCCATCATGACCCGCTGCTTCGGACTGATTTCCTCCATATCATAATTCCGCTTGTCTGCCGGGAAGAAGGGCAGCGTGGCGATATACATGCCTTCCTGTACCTGGGTCTGACAGGCCAGACAGGTCTTCAGCTCGTTGTTTCCCTTGATTCTGTAAATGGTCGCGCAGGCTCCGCAGAAACCGTGGCGGCAGCCGCAGCCCCGTACCAGCTTATAGCCTGCGTATTCCATGGCCGTCATGATGGTCAGCTCTGCGGGCACGGAATATTTTTTTCCATAAAAATATACGTTTACCATTTCCTGCATGTTCTATGTACCGTTCCTTTCCTTGTTTCTGCTCATGGTTTGTGAGCACTCGTTCTTCCGTCTTCGCGCTGTCTGATATACCCCGCGCTGCTCAAGCTCGATTCCGCCCTGTTTACATTCTCTCTTTCCTACTCTACGAGGGCTTCATCTCGCTTGAGGGCTTCGCCCTATACATCCAGCCGTCTTCGATCCGTCCGCCACGCAAGCGTGCCGTCCGTCTCTCTTCCGTCTGTCTGTGCAGCGCTCATAGGGGATCAATACTCTGGGGGCAGTTCGTCTATCTCGTCACAGCGGAATACGGGGCCGTCTTTGCAGACATATTTGGAACCGATGTTGCAGCGGCCGCATTTGCCCACACCGCATTTCATGCGAAGCTCCAGTGTTGTATACACCTGAGTTTTCTCAAAGCCCATCTCTATCAGTGACTGCAGTGAGAACTTGATCATGACAGGCGGTCCGCAGACCAGCACGGTCTTGTCTGTGGCAAATTCCAGTTCTTTCAGATAGGAAGGAACAAAGCCTACGTGGCCGTCCCAGCCTTCCTGCTCCCGGTCGATGGTCAGATATACGTTGACGCCGGGCTTCTTTGCCCAGACTTCCTGAATTTCCTTCAGCTGAACCAGGTCTTCTTTGGAACGGGAACCGTAAAGGATGTCTATGGTTCCGTAATTGTCCCGCTTGTCCAGCACGTAGTTGATGACGGAGCGTAAGGGCGCAAGGCCGATTCCTCCGGCGATAAACAGAAGGTTCTGACCTTTAAGGGCCGTCTCCACCGGAAAGGCATTGCCATAAGGGCCCCGCACCGTGATTTCTTCTCCCACATTCATCTCATGGAGATAATCGGTCAGGGTTCCGCAGCGCTTGATGCTGAATTCCTGAAACTCGGTATTGGTCGGGGAGGAGGTAATGGAGAACATGGCCTCGCCCACGCCGGGCACCGACACCATCGCGCACTGTCCGGGCATATGCTCAAAGAGCTTCTTACCGTCTCTGCCCACCACGCGGAAGGTCTTTACATCCGGAGTCTCGGTCCGGATATCGGTAATCACTCCAATCATGGGAATCAGCACGTCTGCCCTTGTCTTTCCTCCGCAGCTGCACTCACACATTACGCCTCACCTCCCAGTTTCTTAATCACTTTTACAATATTTAAAGATGCGGGACATTTGCTGACACAGCGTCCGCAGCCCACGCAGGAATACAAGCCCTCATAATTCGTCGGATAATATACCAGCTTGTGCATGAATCTCTGACGGAACCGCTGCATCTGGCTGGTGCGCATATTTCCATGGGCCATCATGGTAAAATCAGAATACATGCAGGAATCCCAGCAGCGGTAGCGCTGGATGCCGTTCTTTCCGCCGTCAAAATCCCGGATGTCGTAGCACTGGCAGGTGGGACATACAAAAGTGCAGGTTCCGCAGGCCAGGCAGGGTTTGTACATTTCCTCCCAGAGCGGCGAGTCGAAAAGCTCCATGGTATTTTCCGGCTTGAACCGGGAAAGATTCAGATGAGACAGGGGCAGCTTTTCCATGATATTCCGGATGGCTTCCTGTTCCTCTGCCACAGTTTTTTCTGCCTCTTCTGCTGCAGTTTCCTGTTCCATATCTTCCAGAACTGCTTTCAGGCTTTCTGTCAGCGCCTCTCCCTTTTCCGTCAAAGGCTTCCAGTACAGGCTGTCCTCTATGATCCAGGTCTCCACATCGGCTCCGGGCTCTGCCGCGTCGATGCCGAAATTTCTGCAGAAGCAGGTTTCCTCCGGCTCGTGGCAGGCCAGGGAGATAATCGTTCCATGCTCCCGGCGGGCTGCATAGAAGGTATCCACCGGCTCGCTTAAAAATACGTTGTCCAGTACTTCCACTGCCTTTACGTCACAGGCTCTCATTCCGAATACCACAAACGCCCTGTCGCAGAGCTTCTGGGGATCGATGGAGAGTTTTCCGTCCTCATTCTTACAGCGGTAAAGTACCTCGCTCTGAGGGAAAAAGCAGTCCTTAGCGGATTTTACGGTTTTCAGCGTGTCCAGATCAAAGGATTCTCCTTCACTCCAGAGCCCGTAATTGGTCTGATCGGCTTTCCGTAAAGGGAGGAAAAGATCCTGCTGCCCACTGATGGCTGCAAAGAGTTCTGCAAGTCTTGCCGTTTCTATTCTGTACATGCTATCTTCCGCCTCCTCTCTCACTTACGATCCCCGGCTCCACATCCTCAAAGGTAAAATCCGTCAGGGGAGCCCGGCTTTCCGTATCGGCCCCTGCCTGATATTCGCCGTAGAAGGTATTGATATCCTTGATAAATTTCCGGTTCAGAAGCTGAAGCGGAATGCCTTCCGGACATACCCTGCTGCACTCGCCGCAGTCCGTACAGCGTCCGGCCACATGATAAGCCCGGATAATATGGAACATCTGCTCCTCAAAGGTATCGGCATTGGCTTTCTGGCTGCTGTCAA
>CALWAV010000081.1 GCA_944375745.1 uncultured Merdimonas sp. | reverse complement strand
CGCAGGCCTGGCGGCAGGCTTCCGCGCACTCCTCTTTAGAAGCGTCCTCCTTTCCCCAGCGCAGATTGTCAAGAATGGTGCCGGAAAACAGCACGTTTTTCTGGAGAACCACAGCTACCTGGTTTCTCAGAGCCTCCATATCGTATTCCCGCACATCACGGCCGCCTACGCAGACAGAGCCCTCATCCACATCGTAAAGACGGCTGACCAGATTCACCAGGCTGGATTTGCCGCAGCCTGTGCCGCCGATGATTCCCACCGTTTCTCCCGCATGAATATGCAGATCAATATCGTGAAGCACATCCTCTCGCTTCCGTGTTTGTAGGAAAAGCTCACATGATTGAAGTCAATCCGGCCGTCCGCCACCTCTGTAACCGGCTGCTCCGGGTCTGCCAGATCCGGTTTTTCCTCCAGGACCTCCGCAATCCGCCTGGCGCTGGCCGCGCTCATGGATATCATGACAAATACCATGGACAGCATCATCAGAGACATCATCATGCTCATCACGTAGCTGAACAGAGAAGTCAGGTTTCCGGTGGTCAGCGTCCCCGCCACAATGAAGTGGGCTCCAAACCAGGACAGGCAGATGATGCAGCCATAGATGACCAGCATCATAATCGGATTATTCAGAGCCAGAAGGGATTCCGCTCTGATGAACAGCCTGCAGAGCCATTCCGCGGCCTTGGAAAATTTCTTATTTTCATAATCTTCTCTGACAAATGCCTTTACCACACGAATCGCCGATACATTCTCCTGCACGCTTGCGTTCAGATCATCGTATCTGCTGAACACCTCCTGAAACAGAGGAAGGGTCCTCGTCATAATGAAAATCAGCGCGCAGCCCAGGACCACAAGAGCCGCAAGAAAAATCAGGCTCAGTCTCACATTGATGACAAAGCACATAACCATACTGCAGATCAGCATCAGGGGCGCCCTGGACGCAATGCGCAGAATCATCTGATAAGCGTTCTGCAGATTGGTTACGTCTGTGGTCATCCGGGTCACCAGCCCTGCCGTACTGTATTTGTCAATGTTTGAAAAAGAATACTGCTGAACGCGGGCATACATTGCGTCCCGCAGATTACAGGCAAAGCCTGTCGAGGCCGAAGCCGCATACCGTCCGGCCGCCACTCCGCAGGCCAGGCTGATAAACGCAAATATCAGCATGATTCCTCCGTACAGGTATACCTTCTGCATGTTCCCCGCCTCTATGCCCTGGTCGATGATCAACGCGGTCACAAAGGGAATCAGAATTTCCATCAGCACTTCAAGCGCTGTAAAGACAGGCGCCAGTATCGTCGCTTTTTTGTACTGTCTTATCTCTTTTGCCAGTGTCTTAAGCATTTTCGCATCCTCCATTCTCTCCATTCTTTTTGGTTCATAGTGACGTTTTGTTCTGTTAAATCGCATGTGTTTAATCGTTCGTGATTAATCGTTAGAGATTGATTTATCTGAAAGAAATTCCGGCTCAGGCAGTTGCCCTTTCTGCCAGTATGCCGGAATCCCTGTTTCATTTGATATTTTCATAAATCCGCTGCAGATAACTGCGGAACTGTTCCTGCTCTTCCTCTGTCAGTCCTGCCAGCATGCGCTTCTCGCTCTCTACCATAGTCTCAAAAGTTTCCTCGCAGACAGCGCGGCCGGCCTCCGTAATCCGAAGATGCTTAATCCTTTTATCCCCGGCTTCCGTAAAGCTTTCGACAAATTTCTTTTTCTCCAGACGGGACACGATGCCTGCCGCTGTAGACTGGGCTACCTCAAAGGACTTCTCCATTTCTTTCAGGGAAGTCCCCTCTTCCCCCGCTCCATAGAGGACGGCAAGCCATTTAAACTGCGTAAACGTAATTCCGTTTTTCTGCATCCGGCTGTTGCCCTCTGTCTCTATAATCTCATGAATTCTCTTCATCAGTTCCCCGCAGGGCAGATGATCCTTCGCCATCCATGGTATTCTTTCCTCAACATTCATTCACTGCTTCCTCCTCCCAGGCAAATCAATCGTAGCATATTAATCGCATGCTGTCAATATGTTTTTTACTTCTTTCCTGCTGCTTTCGCCCAGGTAAGAAGCGGCCCTGTATATCTGCGTTTTCTTCACAGGAATTTAACATGGAATTCCCGACTTTTTGCTGGAATATTTCTTGACTTTTTTCCGTTTTTAGGATATAGTGAACGCAGGTTAAGTGTATTTTTGAAGAAGGTTGATTCACATGTTTTTGTAAGTCATCATTCATTCTGATGCTTTACAAAAACATGTGTTTTTTATTTTCTGACAGATATACTGGCCCCGGTGCCGGCAGAGTCCGGCGCTGTCATCTTATTTTTATTTTTTACAGGAGGCATCTTATGAACAAGGGCACAGTTAAGTGGTTCAACGCAACCAAGGGCTACGGCTTCATCACCAACTCTGAGAACGGAGAGGACGTATTCGTACATTTCTCCGGCATCGTAGCTGACGGCTACAAGACTCTGGAGGAAGGCCAGTCCGTTACATTCGACATTACTGAAGGAAACCGCGGACCGCAGGCTACCAACGTTGTAGTAGTAGCGTAAGCTGTTATTACGGGGGGAAAAAAGCAGGGCCGTCCCGGCTTATGGAGATCCGGATATGCCGGGTTCCATGGACCGGGACGGCCCTGTCTGTTTTTTCGAGAGGGAAGGCCGGACAAAGTCCCGGCGTTCCCTCTCATCTTTCGTCTTCTTTCTGGAGCTCTTATTCTTTTTTGAGCAGTTCCTCATATTCCGGATGCTTTTCAAACCACCTGGCCGCGTAGGAACAGGTGGGCACCGCCTTCAAGTTCCGCTCTTTCAACAGGGACACAGTCTCCTCCATCAGCTTTCCGGCGATTCCCTGCCCCCGCAGAGAATCATCCACAAAGGTGTGGTTAATGTCTACCGTACCGGCGTCCACTGCCGGAAATGTGACACGGGCCAGTGTCTGTCCCTCCGGAGATTCCAGAGTAATTTCATGTTCTCTGCGGATAAATTCCATGGCATTTCCTCCTTCTTTCTGGTGCCTGCCCGACTGCTGTTTTTCTATTGTTTTTCTATTGTTCTTCTATCGTTTCTCCAGTTTTCTGCCGCATTTGGGGCAGAATTCAAAATCCTCTTCCGTCTCGTAACCGCAGGCCGGACAGTAACGGCCTCTTCCCTGGCTGCCCCAGCCCCAGCCGGCACTGCCGCCGGAGCCGCCCCTGCGGATCAGCGTCAGTTCCTCCGGGCGGATCTCCGTCTGTTCTCCCCGCTGCAGCCTGCGCCCGGCCTGGGGATCCAGCTCATAAAGGCTCCGGCAGCAGGTGGTTTCCGCGTAATATTTTCTGCCCCACTTCAGCACCGGAATAAAAAACAGACTCAGGCACATATAGGTCATATAGACCCGGTACCGGCCATAGCTTCCGCAGATGCTGCAGATGACAGGGCCGAAGCTTCCGATTTCCTTCTGATCTGAATTGACTCCAAAGATAAAAAACATTCCGTCTTATCCTTCCTCTGTATTCTCCCCGTCATCACCGGTTCCCTCTCCGGCCAGCTTCAGAAGATCTTCGATCTCTTCCACAGGCATGTCCAAAAACATGGAAAGCTCTTCCACAGAGATTTTCCGTCCCAGCTCATCGGAGAGCTCCTTGATTCCGTCTCTCAGATGATTCAGCCGTTCCGCCAGCAGATCCCCTGCATGGCGCTCTGTCTGCTGCTCTTCCAGAGCCTGGGAAATCGATGTCCGTATCTCCTGTCTCAGATAGTCGAGAGGCGTCATATCCGCCGGGCGCAGATCGAAAGTCTCCATGGCCAGCATCAGGCCGATATTTCCTTCCTGAACCAGATCGCCCAGAGGCAGTCCCCGCCCTGCAAAACTTCTGGCCGTCCGCAGGACTTCCGGAAGAAGCTGCTCTGTCAGCCGGGCCTTCGCTCCGCCATCGCCCTCTTCTTCCGCTTCCCGGCACAAGGCAAGAAGTTCTTCTTCCTCCAGAAAAGTCAGATATTCCATTTCCTTCTGATATCTCTCCAGAAATGCCTCCTCTTCCGGCGTCAGAGGTATTTCAGCTTCCTCCTCCGGCTGTTCTTCCTCTGCAGGCACATAGCCCTCCACCGTCACCAGGCGGGAAGCCAGATATCCGAACACCAGCTGCATCTGCTCCTCTGTCAGTTCCATGTCCTTTAAAAATTCCCGGACTTCCTCCGCCCGGATACGGTTCTCTTTTTCCGCGGCCAGCCTGCCCAGCTCTTCCAGCCTTTTCTGAAATTCCTGTTGTTCCATTTTCCGCTCCTATTTCTCCTTTTTCAGCTCGTTTTTATATTCCAGCACCCGGATTCCGTGATACAGCACACGGTTCACAGGAGTGTCAATTCCCAGTTCCTCTCCCAGACGGACTACCGTGCCGGAGAACATTTCCACTTCCGTCTTCCGGCCCCGTTCCAGGTCCTGAAGAGTGGAGGGTTTGTTTTGAGGCGGAAGATTCTTTACCACCTTTTCCTGCTTTTCTATCTCTGCCTCACCGATATTGATTCCCTTTTTCCGGGCAATGGCAGCCACCTCACGCATGGCGGCCCGCCGGATGATATTGGCGCTTTCCTCCGTCCGGTAAGCCCCAAAGGGGATGCCAAGGAGGGCGCAGGTCATATTCTCACCCACATTTGCCATATATTTAAACCAGAGTCCCTTCAGCATGTCCGTGTTGATTTTATAAGGAATGCCGCAGCGGTCGAAAAGCTCCTTTACCGCCTGTACCCGCGGGCTGTATGTCTCATTGGTTTTCTCTCCGAAATGCACGAAGCCGGAATCCGGATCAAAATCAGCCACACCTTTGTCCATGACAATAGATACGCGCATAAAGGAGTAAAGCACATGGTCCCAGCCATAGACAGCCGCCACCCGCTCCTCACTCTCGATTCCGTTCATGACGCAGAGAATCTGGGTCTGCTCTCCCACCTGGTTTGCAATATCCCGGATGGCCTGGTCAAGACCCATATCCTTGACTGCTATAATAATCAGATCCGCCGGATCCCCCTTCTCTCCGGGCTCCACAATGGGAAACCGGTAATTGACTCTGTTTAAGGTCACACCCTGGTTTTCCAGCCTCTTTTTTCTTTCTCCATCAGCCATCACCCTGAAATTTCCCGCCTCCAGGCCCGCCTGCAGCCTCGGCGCAAAAAACACGCCCATGGCGCCCAGGCCGATCAGGGTTACTTTTTCTATTTTCATTTCTGCATCCTTCTTTCCTTATTCCGCGGCGCTGCCGCTTTCTCCGGTTCCAGTCTTATCAGAGGAATCTCCGCCGGCCGCGGCGTTCATCTTTTCATGCTCCTGGCACAGCTCCTGATACAGTTCATAAAAGCTCCAGCCGCAGTTATGCTCCGTTAAGACCGCCTTTAAAGCAATGGGCGGCACCTTAGCTTTCCGGAACTGATTCAGCATCTCATTCAGCTTCCGCTCTCCAAACCCATGGAGCACCAGCATTTTTTCCGGTATCCGGGCAGCGGCGCTGTTTTCTTCCGGATGGGGCTCCGGCTGTCCTGCTTCTCCCTCCTGCCGGGCCTCCGGTTCTTTCTCCGCCTCTTCTTCAAAGCCCGGAAGGCCTGCCAGATATCCTACCTTTTGATGTATTTGTTCCGGCGCTATGTTTCGGATCCGGATCCCTAAGCGGACCAGCACTCCTTTCAGCTTCTGATCATCCGCCGATTTTTCCGGCGTGTAATACAACACCATTTCTTTTCTCACTGCCATATCCTTTCTCCTTATCTGCAGCCACACGCAGGAGCCATCTCCCGGTTTCTTTCTGTCAGCTTCCGGCCGTTTCCCCGTTTCCTTTCTGCCCGTGCAGTTCATAATAAAACGCATACTGCTGCAGCACCCCCGCGAAGCCCTGATACCGCTCAAAGGGAAATCCCTTCGGATACCGCTTCAGCATGGCCTTGATATGGGTGTCCACCGGAAAGGCCTCGATATGATGAAGGGCAAAGAGGCAGATGCAGTCCGCCACCTTGATGCCCACACCGCAGAGCTTCAGAAGCTCCGCGTTCGCTTCCTCATAACTCAGGGTCGGAAGTTTCTCCAGATCCACTTCCTTTTCGCAGACCATACGGGCCGTCTTCACAAGATAGGGAGCCCGGTAGCCGAGCCCCATTTCCCGAAGCCCCTCTTCCGTGGCAGCTGCCAGAGCCTCCGGCTCCGGAAAACACCGGTATGGATTCCCCCGGAAATCCTCTGCCTCCCGGCCGAATGCCCCGCAGAGGGCATCCACGCATTTCTGAATCCGCGGAATATTATTCTGCTGGGAAATAATAAAACTCACAATCGTCTCCCAGAGCTCCTGACGCAGGATCCGGATGCCGCCTCCCATACGGGCTGCCTCCTGCAGATAGAAATCCTCCGGATCAATGGCCTTTTTAATCCCGGCGTAATCGGTATGTAAATCAAAATAATTATCCCAGATTTCTTTCCACTCCTGCTCTGTGTAGGAAAATTGAACCTTTCTTCCCTGCTGGCTGATTTCCAGGTACCTTCCGAAAGCTGTCAGCGAAAAGGCATTCTCTGAAAGAGGCCGCAGGCGGAAGCACTGGCCGGAAAGGGCAATCTGGCGGATATCAAAATCGGTA
The DNA here is from genome assembly GCA_944375745.1 of uncultured Merdimonas sp. Taxonomy (GTDB): domain Bacteria; phylum Bacillota; class Clostridia; order Lachnospirales; family Lachnospiraceae; genus Laedolimicola. Next base: position 19,151 of record CALWAV010000081.1, on the reverse strand, counting down.
AGTTCTTTTTCAATCATCAGCCGTCTCTCATTTTCTGTATGTCAGCAGCGCCACGTTTTCCACTCCCGCTGTATGGGGGAACATGTCCACGGGCTGCACCTCCCGAAGCTCATAGCGTCCGTCCGCGCAGAGAATCTTCAGATCTCGGGCCAGAGTGGCCGGATCGCAGCTCACATAGACGATACGCTCCGGAGCCATCCGGAGCATGGTCTCCAGGCAGGCAGAATCACAGCCTTTCCGGGGCGGGTCGATGACCATTACATCCGCCCGGATACCGTCCTTTTTATATTTTTCAGGCAGGACCTCCTCTGCCTTTCCCAGGTAGAATTCCACATTTTCGATGCCGTTGAGCCGGGCATTCCGGCGGGCATCCTCCACTGCCTGGGGAACAATCTCCACGCCAAACACCTTTCCGGCGCTTCTGGCAAGGAAAAGGGAAATGGTTCCGATGCCGCAGTACAGCTCCCAGACAGTCTCCCCGCCTGTAAGGCCGGCGTACTCCAGGGCTGTCCGATAGAGCCTTTCTGTCTGAACCGGGTTGACCTGATAAAAGGACAGGGGCGAAATCTGATAGCTGATCTCCCCGATACGGTCTGTAATATAAGCCTGTCCCCGTACAGGAATCACTTCCTCTCCAAGAATCACATTGGTGGCTTTCCGGTTCACATTCAGGGAAAAACTGGTCATGCCCGGAATCTCAAAAAGGCGGTCCGCCAGCTCCTCCACAAACGGGAAACTTCTTCCATTGATTACAAGGCAGACCATCAGCTCCCCTGTGGCAAAGGCTTTCCGGATCAGGGCGTGGCGCAGAAGGCCCTTCCCTGTTTTTTCGTCATAGGGCTCGATTCCGCGCTCTGTCATAAAGGCCAGAATCAGCTCCAGAATCTCTTTATTTTCCGGAACCCCGATGGCGCAGTCCGTACCCGGCACAATCGTATGGGTGCGTCCCGCGTAAAAACCGGTCACAATCCGGCCCTCCCGGTCCCGCCCAAAAGGAAACTGGGCCTTGTTCCGGTAATGGTACGGGTCTTCCATGCCAAAAACAGGCAGCACCGGCGGAGCTTCAAAGCCGCCGATTCGAATCAGATCCTCCCGGACCTTCTGTTCCTTGTATTCCAGCTGCTTCTCATAGGAAAGCCCCTGAATCTGACAGCCTCCGCAGCGCCTGTAGAGCGGGCAGCGGGCTTCCGTCCGGTCCGGGGAAGGAGATATGAGTCTTTCCAGGCGGGCATAGGCATAGGTTTTCTTCACCTTGGTCAGGCGCACCTCCGCCAGATCTCCGGGAAGGGCGTCCTTGACAAAAAGAGGGTATCCGTCGATTTTTCCGATGCCCTCTCCTGTGCTTCCCATGGTTTCTATTCTGATCTGTACCAAATCATTTTTCTTCAAATTCAGACCTCCGTTGTCCTGCGAAGATTTGACTCAAACAGACGGTTGTACCCCAGCCATCCCTGGTTCTGTCCGGCTGACCGGAAAATTTCCTTCAAAGTCTCCATCTTCGCGTCCGTATTGTCCGCCAGATTCAGCGCCATGGCCTCCGCCAGGGCAGGCTTCTTGGGAGACCCGTATTCCAGCTCTCCGTGATGGGCCAGAATACAGTGTTTCAGTTCATTCTCCAGCTTCTTCGGGAAATCCGGGATCTTCCGGGCCCGCTCTCCCACCATCTCGCTGCCCATGGCAATATGGCCGAGAAGCTGTCCCTCGTCTGTATAATCATTTTCCGGGAAATCTGACAGCTCATGCACTTTTCCGATATCATGACACATGGCAGCCGTGTACAGCAGATCCCGGTTCAGGAACGGATACGCCTTCAGATAGTACTCACAGAGGCGGCACACACTTAAGGTATGCTCCAACAGTCCTCCCACAAAGCTGTGATGCACGGTCTTCGCCGCAGAATGGAACTTAAAAGTCTGCACAAAGTCCGTGTCGTCCACAAACAGGTCCTTCAGCAGCGCCCGCAGATGGGGCTCCCGCACCTGGTCTGCATACTTCAGAAGCTCCCGGTACATCTCTTCAATATCATGATCGCTGACCGGAAGATAATCTGCCGGATCATATTCGCCCTCCCGTGCCTTTCTGGCCCGCTTTACATTCAGCTGGAGCGCTCCCTGAAAGCTGGTGGCCTCCGCCATGATTTCCACATAATCCAGGGGACCGAACTCGTCGATTCCCTGGGAATTGGGATCCCAGATCTTGGCGTCCACAATTCCTGTCTTGTCCTGCAGAATCATATTTTCATAGGCCTTTCCGTTTTTCGTCACGGCTGACTGCCTCTGTTTGCAAAGATAAATTCCGGAAACGCGCTCACCTTCCCGGATAGTCTCAATATATTTCATTTTCAATTTTCTCTCCTCACCCTGTTTTAAGCGGCGGCCGGATGGCCGCCGCCGCATTTTTTCCTTTCATTTTCTGTTTACTGCAGCACGTCCACAGTCACGCTGCACTCGATTTCTTTATATCCGTCTCTGCCCTGGCGCATGATCATCACACGGATCACCTGGCCCCTGGAAAATTTCAGCATCATTTCCTGAACCTGTGAAATAGAGGTGATTTCTCTGCTGTTGATCTCCGTTATGATATCTCCTGCCTGAATTCCGCTGCTCATGGCCGGTGATTCCGGCTCTACCCCGGACACATAGACCCCGATGGGAATTCCCTGGGCTTCTGAAATCTCTTCTGTCACATCGGTTCCGTGAATCCCCATGTATACCAGATCCTGGCTGTTTGAAAGGTGCTCGATGATCTCTTTCATGTCCGAAATCGCGTAGGCTGTCAGGGCATTCTCATTGGAGGAATTCAGATAAGTATCCTCAAGAAGCCCTATGACCTGGCCATTCAGATTCAGCAGAACGCCGCTTCCATTCTCTGAGCGTTCCATATCCGTAATCAGAAGGCTGTATTCTCCGTCTACGACGCCCGTCTGGTAACCTGCAGCCACGAGAGTGCCGAATTTCACAGAGTCCGCTATCCCGGCAGGACTTCCCACCGCAATCACAGGCTCTCCCGCTTTCAGGCTTTTGGAGCTTCCAAGCTCCGCAATGCGGATATTCTCCCTCGTAGTCTCTCCCACGTCTGCCAGATTTACGCTGAGTACCGCCAAATCCGTTACTGTGTCATAGTTTTTCAAGACAGCATCCAGACTGGAGCCATCTACAAAAGAAACCTGAAGCCTGTCTGCCCCTTTCACCTGGGAATAGGGAGTCAGAATCAGAATCTCCACACCATTATTTCCCACCAAAAGTCCGGAAAGCTGGCTGCGGCTTTCATAGGTCTCATTGAACCAGTCCGTATCACTGCTGGAAACCGTCACAGTCGCCAGACTCGCTGAGGCTGACGCGGCCGCTTCCCTCAATTTTGAATAAAGCTCCGCATAGTCATCCAGGTCCAGTTCCTGGGGCTCCGTGATCACCACCGGCTCCTGAGTCTCCGGCTCTTCCTGAACCGGCGTCTCCTCCTCTTCTTCCTGAGGGATCGTAATTTCTGTCAGCTCTTCTTTCCCAAACGTCCGCTCCATCCAGGGATGCACCATCACAAACACAAAACAGGCCACCACTCCGCAGACCACAGAAAAGGCCAGCTGCAGACCGCCGCGGCGCAGCATTCTGTTTTGATAAAAAGGCTGCTTTTTAATCTTTTCCTTCACAAAAGAAAATTCCTGTTCCTCATGTCGTTTTTCTTCCGCCATATATTCCTCCGGACAACAAAAAACCGCACACTGTAAACAGTTTTATTCTAATACATTTTCCCGGTGGTGTCCAGCAGTTCATGTCTTGAGTTTCCTTGGAAAGTAGAGTATACTTTAGGTACTATGAACAGAAAAGCATATCAAACACTTGAATTTTATAAAATCACAGAACGGCTGGCCGGACATGCCGCAAGCGCCGGCGGCCGGAAGCGCTGCATGGAGCTGGAGCCCATGGAGAATATTGACGATATCAACCGTGCTCAAAATGAGACAGCAGATGCCTTGAGCCGTATCTACCGGCGGGGCGGCCTGTACCTGGCCGGCGCAAAGGATGTGCGCGCCTCCTTAAAACGTCTGGAGGTGGGAAGCTCCTTAAATATTATGGAGCTTCTGGATATCTGCACCCTTCTCGAGACGGCCGGAAAAGCAAAGCAGTATGGCCGCCAGAACGAGGAGCGGGAGGAGCAGCCTGACACCCTGGATCCCCTTTTCTCCGCCCTGGAACCCTGCACGCCGCTGACCCAGGAGATCCGCCGCTGCATCCTGTCTGAGGAAGAAATCAGCGACGATGCAAGTCCTGCCTTAAGAAGCGTGCGCCGTTCCATCCGCACAGCCAACGACCGGATTCATTCCACCCTTTCAGGCATGGTAAACGGCTCCGCCAGGACCTATCTGCAGGACGCGGTAATCACCCAGAGAAACGGACGATACTGCATCCCCGTCAAGGCAGAATACAGAAGCCAGGTGCCCGGCATGATCCACGATCAGTCCTCCACCGGCTCCACGCTGTTTGTGGAACCCATGGCAGTGGTGCGCCTAAACAACGATCTGAAGGAGCTGTATTTAAAAGAGCAGGAAGAAATCGAGCATGTTCTCGAGACCTTGAGCAGCCAGGCCGCCTCCTGCACGGAAGCTCTGGCCCAGGACTATGAGATCCTGACGGAGCTGGATTTCATCTTTGCCAAGGGAAGCCTCGCAAAGGAAATGAAGGCCACCTGCCCTGTATTCAATGAAAAACGGCAGATCCTCATCAAGGAAGGCCGCCATCCTCTGCTGGATCCGGCGAAGGTGGTCCCCGTAACCATCCGCCTGGGAGAGGATTATGATCTGCTGATTGTGACAGGACCAAACACAGGAGGAAAGACGGTTTCCTTAAAAACCACGGGTCTTCTGACCCTCATGGGCCAGGCCGGCCTGCACATCCCGGCTGCCCGGAATTCACAGCTTGCGGTTTTTGATGAGGTATACGCGGACATCGGCGATGAGCAGAGCATCGAGCAGTCCTTAAGTACCTTTTCTTCTCATATGACAAATATTATCCGGATTCTGAAAGAGGCCTCTTTAAATTCCCTGGTCCTCTTTGATGAGCTCTGCGCCGGAACCGATCCCACAGAGGGCGCTGCCCTGGCCATCGCAATCCTGTCCCACCTTCACAAGATGGGCATCCGTACCATGGCTACCACCCATTACAGTGAGCTGAAGGTCTTTGCCCTCTCCACTGCCGGCGTGGAAAACGCCTGCTGCGAATTTGACGTGGAGACCTTAAGCCCCACCTACCGGCTGCTCATCGGAATCCCCGGAAAGAGCAATGCCTTTGCCATCTCTTCCAAGCTGGGACTCCCCGGCTATCTCATCGAAGATGCCCGGAGCCACTTAAGCGAGCAGAACGAAAGCTTTGAAGATCTGCTGGCCGATCTGGAACACAGCCGCCGGACCATCGAGCAGGAGCAGGAAGAAATCCGGGAACACAAGGAAGAGATCCGCTCTCTGAAGGAAGCTCTTGAAAAGAAGCAGGAGAAGCTGGATACTCAGAGAGACCGTATCTTACGGGAAGCCAATGAACAGGCAAGAAAGATCCTTCAGGAGGCCAAGGATTATGCTGACCAGACCATGAAGGATTTCCATAAATTCGGAAAAGCCGGCATCTCAGCCAGTGAGATGGAGGCCGAGCGGGCGCGCCTGCGGGAACGGATCAAAAAGACAGAAAAGCATCTGTCCGCTCCCCAGGAAAAAAAGCCGAAGCGGGCGCTGAAGCCTTCCGATCTGCATCTGGGAGACACCGTCCGTGTACTGAGCCTGAATCTGCAGGGAACCGTAAGCTCTCTGCCTGACGCAAGAGGCAATCTCTTCGTGCAGATGGGAATTCTGCGCTCTCAGGTAAAGCTTTCTGATCTGGAGCTGGTGGAAGAAGCGGTTATCACCTCAAAGCAGTTCCAGAAAAGCAGTACCGGAAAGATTAAAATGAGCAAGTCCGCCAGCGTCAGCACAGAGATCAACCTCATCGGCATGACGGTAGACGAGGCTCTCGCTCATCTGGACAAATATCTGGATGACGCCTATCTGGCTCATCTTCCCTCTGTGCGCATCGTGCACGGAAAGGGCACCGGCGCCCTCAGGAAGGCAGTCCAGGGCCTGCTGAAGCGGAACAAATACGTGAAGTCTTACCGCCTTGGAGAATTCGGCGAAGGGGATGCCGGAGTCACCATCGCGACCTTTAAACAGGAGTGATCAAAATGGCAGCAAAACAGAAAATCTTAATCGTCGACGACGATGCAAATATCGCAGAGCTTATCTCTCTGTATCTGACCAAAGAATGTTATGAAACCATGATTGTAAATGACGGGGAGGAAGCCCTGTCCGTCTTCGGCACCTTTCAGCCCAATCTGATCCTGCTGGACCTGATGCTTCCGGGCATCGACGGCTACCAGGTATGCCGGGAAATCCGGGCCAAATCCTCCACGCCCATCATCATGCTTTCCGCAAAAGGAGAAGTCTTTGACAAGGTGCTCGGCCTGGAGCTGGGCGCGGATGACTACATCATCAAGCCCTTTGATTCCAAAGAGCTGGTGGCACGGGTCAAGGCAGTCCTGCGCCGCTATCAGCCTGCCAAGCCAGAGGCCCCAAAATCCACTGCCAAGATCGTGGAATATCCGGATCTGGTGATCAACCAGACCAACTATTCCGTGCTGTACCAGGGGCACCCTGTGGATATGCCTCCCAAGGAGCTGGAGCTTCTGTATTTCCTTGCCTCCTCTCCCAACCAGGTATTTACCAGAGAGCAGCTTCTGGACCATATCTGGGGCTATGAGTATATCGGAGATACCCGGACCGTGGACGTACATATCAAGCGTCTGCGGGAGAAAATCAAGGACAATCCCTCCTGGAGCCTGGCTACTGTATGGGGAATCGGCTACAAGTTTGAGGTAAAAGGATAGGCTGCCATGAAGCATTCACTTTATCTTAAGTTTATACTGACCTATCTGGTATTCGGCCTTCTGGGATTTCTGGTCATTGCCACCTTCAGTTCCCGGATGACCCTGAATTATCTGACCGAACGGGAGGCTGAAAGCCTGTACCGGGAAGCCAATTACATTTCCACAAATTTTGTGCGGAGCTACTATTCAGACAGCCCGAACGCGGCCTCTCTGGAATCTATCCACTCCCATTTCCAGGCTCTGGATACCTACCTGAACGCTTCCATCTGGCTGCTGAACGCGGATGGAACCCTCCTTGTAAATTCCGATACCAGCCTTCAGGATGAGCCGGATACGGTCATCGAGGAGTTTGACCCGACAGATATGGGAAGCAGCTATTACACCATCGGTGACTTTTACGGACTTTTTGATGAGGAAACTCTTTCCGTTGCCACTCCCATCACCTATAATTTCCGTCCCCGGGGCTATGTGCTGATTCACATGCCCATGTCACAACTCACCGCCGAACGGGACGGCATTCTGAATGTGACCTATCTGACGCTGCTTCTTATCTTCGCTTTGTCTCTGATGATACTGGCCGCTTTTACCGTCACCGTGTACAGGCCCCTGAAGAAAATTACAGAGGCCGCCCGCCAGTACGCCCAGGGCAATTTCAAATATCAGCCGGAGATCTATGGCGAAGACGAAATCGGCCAGCTGGCTGCCACGCTGAATTATATGGCCCATGAGCTGAATGAGACAGACGAATACCAGAAAAAATTCGTGGCAAATATTTCCCACGATTTCCGCTCTCCCCTGACCTCCATCAAGGGCTATGTGGAAGCCATGCTGGACGGCACCATTCCGCCGGAAATGCAGGAGAAATACCTGAAAATCGTCCTGATGGAGACAGAACGGCTCAATAAGCTGACCAGCGGCCTTCTTACCTTAAATTCCTTTGATACCAAGAAGAACCGTCTGGATATCACGGATTTTGATATCAATACGCTGATCAAAAACACCGTTTCCTCCTTTGAGGGACAGTGCACCGCCCGCCATATTTCCATTGAACTTCTGTTTGACGCCCGGGAGCAGTTCGTCTCCGCGGACATGGGCAAAATCCAGCAGGTCATGTACAATCTTCTGGATAACGCCATCAAGTTCAGCCCCAATGATACCAAAATCACCATTGAGACAACACTCCGCCATGAAAAGGTCTTCATTTCCGTCAAAGACCAGGGCATCGGCATTCCCAAGGATAGCATGAAAAAAATCTGGGAGCGCTTCTACAAGACAGATTCCTCCCGGGGCAAGGACAAAAAAGGAACAGGCCTGGGCCTGTCCATCGTAAAGGAAATTATTACCTCCCACGGAGAGCATATCAATGCTATCTCCACTGAGGGCGTTGGGACAGAGTTTATTTTCACGCTGCCCCATGTACATGAAGAATGAGGAGCTGCCTTGATATGATTCCCCTTAAGTAGACAAGGTAAATAACCAAAATCTACTTAAGGGGAATCATATCACCTGCTGCAGCTCCTTTTTTCAGTTTTTCTGTACCGTTGTATCTCCCGGCTCTGCCCGCGCCCGCCGGTCAGCCCAGCGCAAGGCCGCTCTGAAGACTCAGAAGACGGATTCCGGAAGGCGTCCGGAACACATTTCTGCAGAAAGTCTCTATCTGCTCCGGGCTATGCCCATTTTCATAAAAATTTACCAGATAGTCTGCCTCCAGAAGAATCTGATAATCCATTCCCTCCACATGGGCATAGGTATGATGATGAGCTACCAGCCAGCAGACACGTTCTGTCAGTTCCTTTTCATACCCCAGTCTTTCCAGAAGCTCCTTCGCCAGAGGCGGTCCTTCTTCCTCCTGCTGGGGGCCATTGCAGTGTCCGTACTTTTCCAGACAGCTTTTTATCCCGATATCATGGACGACCGCCGCAGTCTCCAGGATCTCCTGAGTGCCGCAGTCCAGGCCTTCCATTTCCCCAATCAGCCTGGCGAAACTCCATACCTTCAGGAAATGCTGAATCCGTTCCGCAGAGCCCTGGTCAAACTCTATCATTGCTTCCAGCAGCTTTCTGTGTCTTTCTCCGTTCATTTTCTTCACCTGCCTGATTAATTTTGTTTCTGCTTTAATGGAAGTATAAATCAGACTGTCCGGCACGTCAAGAATCTTGTAAATTGAGCGCAGATTATTGTATAATAAGTAAAATTGTAGCAAACAGCTAAAACATACAAAACTGAAGGAATCTATATGGCAAACACTGATTTAAAACGGAACTGTCTGATCACTATTCTGGCCCTGCTTCTGGCCACCCTGGTTTCCTGGCTTTTTTACATGGCCACAGGCAGTACAAACAATATCTCAATCATTTACGTGCTGGCAGTGGCTCTGATAGCCCGTTACAGCAGCGGATACATGCCCGGGATTCTGGCCTCAGTGGTCAGCGTATTTATTGTAAACGCAGTGTTTACCTATCCATACGGCACTCTCAATTTTACTATGGCCGGATATCCGCTGACCTTTCTCGGCATCCTGAGCGTATCCATCATTACCAGCGCTACCACGACCCACCTGAAAAGCCAGGCGCGGCAGATTCAGGAACAGGAACGGCTGCTTCTGGAGGCTGACAAAGAAAAAATGCGGGCCAACCTGCTGCGGGCCATTTCCCATGACCTGCGCACGCCGCTGACCGCTATCATCGGTTCCAGTTCCGCCTATCTGGAAAATAAAAACGCTTTATCGGAACAGGAACAGGACGCTCTGATAAAAGGAATTCAGGAAGATGCCAACTGGCTTCTGCATATGGTGGAAAACCTGCTGACCGTAACCCGGATCGACGCAGATACCGCCAGTGTAGTCAAGACGGAGGAATCCGTGGAAGAAGTGGTGGCCGAGGCCGTCACAAGGCTGAAAAAACGCCTTCCGGATGTGTCGGTAAAAGTGAAAGTTCCTGATGAATTTTACATGATTCCTATGGACGCCACCCTGATTGAGCAGGTCATCATCAATCTTCTGGAAAACGCTGCCCGCCATTCAGGCTCATCGGAGCCTATTGAGCTGAATGTCTGGCCAAACGGGAAATCCATGCAGTTCGATATCATTGATTACGGGAAAGGCATTGAAGAGGAACGTCTGTCTTCCATCTTCGACGGGGACGCCGCCTACAGCAGGGCCGGCAGCAGTGAAGCCTTCAAGGGCATGGGAATCGGGCTTTCTATCTGCAAGACCATCATTTCCGCCCACAAGGGAACCATTACCGCCGAGAATCACAGCCGGGGCGCAAAGTTTTCCTTTACGCTGCCCATGTGATTTTCTCTTACTGACTCACTGCCCACGGAAATAAATGAAAAAATATAATATTTAAATACGAAATACCAGTCGGGCCGCCGGACGGCGCCGCCATCCGGCGGCCTGACTGCAGACACAATTAGGAGACTTAAGTTATGAGCAAGCTTTCTGTACTGATTATCGAAGATGAAGAGAATATCTGCAATTTTATCAAGACCTCTCTGCGGCCCCAGGGATACAAGATCACTACGGCCTCCACGGCTGCGGAAGGACTGTCCATCGTGAACAGCGGCAGTTGTGATCTGGTGCTTCTGGATCTGGGCCTGCCCGACGCGGACGGCCTGGAAATCATCCGCCAGGTCCGCTCCTGGTCCAGCCTGCCTATCATCGTGATTTCCGCCAGAACCAAGGAGCAGGACAAGGTCCACGCTCTGGACGCGGGAGCGGATGACTACATCACAAAACCCTTCGGCACTGCTGAGCTCATGGCCCGGATCCGGGCTGCCCTGCGCCACAGCAACCGGCTGGACTCCGACACGGAGCTTTACAAGCGCCCCTATGTCTGCGGCGATCTGACTGTGGACTTTGACAAGCGCCTTGTATTTCTGAATGGGGAAAGCATTCATCTGACCCAGATAGAATACCGTCTTGTCTCCCTTCTGGCCCGAAACGCCGGCCGCGTCCTCACCTACGACAACATTCTGACGCAGATCTGGGGACCCTATATCGAACGGAACAACCAGATCCTGCGCGTAAACATGGCAAACGTCAGAAGAAAGCTGGAAAAGAATCCCGCAGATCCCCAGTACATCTTCACGGAAGTGGGAATTGGCTACCGGATGGCGGAAGAAACGCCCAGAGCAAAAGAAGAAAAATAGAAAGAAAAGAGATTCCTGTTCAGACACTCCCTGCCGGGAGTTCCTGCAGTCCGGCCCTTGGACTGGAAGCAGAACCCGGCAGGGAATTTTTTATGCGGAAAATTTTCTGATATACCGATCTGTCTCTTCCATGATCGTATGGAGAATTTCCAAATCCTTCAGCGTATCTCCCGTTTCCATAGAATGATTGGCGCCCTCCGTCAGAAACAAAGGCAGTCCTCTCTTCTCACATTCCCTCTGAATTGCCTTCGTATCAGCCCAGTCATCTGCCGTTCCATGGAAGACTATCCCTTCTGTTCCAATGGCCTGGAAAGACGCCTCCACCGGCGTGTAATAGACATGGCCGGCGCCAATCCGGCATTTCGCGTCATAGGCAGCAGCCACTGCTGTGCCGATACTCTTTGACAGAAACAGCACCCGGCTGCAGGCCGCAAAATTCGTGCCGGAAAGCTGCTCCTCCACATGAGCGAGGGCCTGCTCAAAAGCTCCGTACATTTTCGCCGCATCTCCCTTGATGCCGGACGGAAGCTGCCCATACTCTGCGCAGATTACCTCGTAGCCATACTGGACAGCCAGCTTTCTGCCGTAATACAGAAGCGGCTTGTCCACGTGGTACCCCACACCTGGAAAGATTACTGCCAGTTTCTTATTATTCATGCTCTTCGATACTTCCTTTCTCACTGCTCTGAGCCTGTGGCTCTCCCTGCGTTATTTTCTGCGGCTCTCCCTCAGCCTCTTCCGAAAATGCCGGGAAGGTGTAGCGGGGCAGGCCTCTGCTGTGCTTTCCGTATTCGATGGCATTCTTCGGACAGCGGCAGATACAGGCCATGCAATGGGTGCAGCGGTCTCCCCACACAGGCTTTCCATCCTTCAGACGGACATTCTGAAACGGACAGACTTTCACACAGTTTCCGCAGGAAACACAGGCATCTGTCACATGGAATTTTTTTGCGTGAATAAATAACGGATAAAACAAATCATTCACTGCGCCGCTTAAGATCCTGTCCGTAAGCGTAACCGGCTTTTCCGGAAACGGCTTTCCGCTCCTGACCGCTTCCGCCGCCTGCTCCAGCACAGGCTCCGCACGCCCGATAATCTTCCGTGCTTCTGCTTCCGCGGGCGGGCTGAACAGGGCAATATAATTCTCAGGCATGAGCACCTCAAGGCAGCCCCTGTCCTGCAGCCCTTTCTCCGCGCACAGTTCCTTCACATATTTTCCCGCGTTTCCGATTCCGGCGCCGCAGGTCAGTACAAAATAAATATCAGAATTTCCCGTAAGCTTCGTTTTTCTCAGCCATTCCCGTACGATGCGCGGAATCCTCCAGGCATAGACAGGCGTCACCACCACCCAGGGCTTTTCTGAATGCATCTCAGAAAAATCTCCGTCACGCAGTTTTTCGAACAGGTTCAGGACCTCATCCCCGATCCCCTCTCCGATTCTCTTTGCCGCATACTCACTGTTTCCGGTTCCTGAATAATATAGAATCATGCTGTTCTCCTCTTCTGGGCTTTCTGTTTTATCCCGGCGTGTTTTCCGGGAATGGGACATCTTAAGTCCTTTTCTATTTTCTACGAAAAGTACAGTGCCTGTCAACTGTTCCTTTCTTATCTTTTCTGATTTTCACACTTCCATTTCATTCCGATATTTTCAAGTTTTCTGATTCGTTCCGCTGATAGTTCTCCCTTACTATACTCAACGCGGAAGACATTGAGCCACTTTCCCAGATTACAGCCATTTTCTGTATAAGACTGAGGAATCATCAGATGTCCATGTTTTTCAAAATATTTTGTCAGAATCCCCAGCTTATATTCAAATTTGGCTTCCTTATTATTGGAAAGCAGCCCGATATCTTTCAAACGTTTCAGACGCTCCGCCGAAAGCTGCCCCGATGCCATCTGGCATCTCATTCTCTGACACCATGGTCCCAAAGGCTTCTCTTCCCCTTTTCCTTCCTGTATAGGAACAATACAGTGGCCATGCTGTCTCACATATGCTTCAAGCTTTCCGCACATTTCCTCAAAATGAAGCTCTGTCTTATAATCCCCCTGGATTCCCAGCTTTCCAAGCATCTCAGCTTTCTCTTCTGACAGCTTTCCTTTTCTCAGCATTTCACTCTGGTCCTGAATCCAGTAATAGTATTTTCGTTCCTGCTGAGTGCTTGTATTCCTCAAGTGAAGTTCCCCATGATTCATAAGATATTCCTGTACTTCATCATATATCTTTTTCCAGTTTTCATCCAGATAATCCCATTTCATTCCCAGCACATTCAATATGTCAATCCGGCTCTGGGAAAGTGTTCCTTTTTTATATGCCTTTCTCTGATCGGAAATCCAGCTTCCCAGATTGTAACCATTTTCCATCCAGCCATAAGGAATATCAATATGCCCATATTGCCTGTAATACTTTTTTACATCTTCCAGTCTCTGATTCCAAAGATTCCCGCTGCGGAATTCCGCTCCTTCGCTTCCCGCTTCTAAACGGCTCTCATATCTCTTCTTTCTCTTTTCATACTCTGCCTCTTCAGGTTTGTTTCCTTTTCCGCATATGGGGCAGCGTTTCCCCTGGCTGGTAAAAGAGACCGGAGCAATCGGGAACACATAGCTGCAGGAATTATGCCTCATTTTCACTTTCACAAACGCACTTTGATATTCAGACAGTACGCTGTATTCCCCGGCTGTCAGTTTCCATACCTCTTTTTCAAATTCCTCATGTGTCTTCTTTTTACAGCGGCTCCTGCATATATGATTTCTACCAGCCATCATGCTGTCTGGCGATGCTTTCCAAATCTGCCCGCAGTGGCTGCACAGAAATTCATTTTCTCTGCTGCATCCGGAAAAGCTTTCCTTATCTCCTGTATACACATAGCCTCTCTTTTCTATCTCAGACCGGATACTGCAGAATTTTCCCCATGATTTTTCCATGACTGTCCTCCTGCTGCGCTCGATCCGTTTTGCCTCGGCACACACAGGACATCCCGAACGCATCAGACCTGCCGTCTTTTTGTAAAATATGCTCCCGCATACTTTGTGCCGTATCTGCAGCGGGGTCCTGCAGTCCGCGTAAGTTCCCATGATTTCATATTCTTCTCCGTAGTTTTCCTGTACTTTCTGTTTTATCTGCGCCAATTTGGCACAATACGGACAGGAACTGTCCGCAAGGGCTTTTTCCGGCAGTCGTTTAAACTCTTTCCCGCAGATACTGCAAACCAGGCGCAGTCCTGTCCTCCGGTTTACATAGTCATCCAGTATCCGGACATCCTGCCTGTCCTTGATTTTTTCTCTGCTCTGCTTCTCCAGAATCTTATCTTGCCTTCTTTTTTCCTCCCTTTCCTGTTTTCGGCGCTGAATCTCCTGCTTCGTCTTTTCGCGAAGGGCTTTCTTTTCCAGATATTCCCTTTCCTTCCTGGCGGCAATCCTTTTGTTTTCCTCAATCTTTATCGTCCGCGGTGTCACGCCATCGAACAGGCCGCATCTTTTCGCTTCCTGAAGCTTGACGTTCACCGCAGACGCAGACAGATGGACAATTCCGGCGATTTCTTTCTGTGTATACCCCTGCTTACTCAAATCAATCATTTTCATAAGAACCGACTTCTTTGCTTCCTGGGCTGCCTTCTCCCAGTCTATTTTTTCCAGCGGATAAATCTGCAGTTTTTTCTCTATCTGCTTTCTTATCCAGTCCGGTGAGGATTTTCTGCAGTCCAGATAAATATACCGTGCTTTCAGCGTACACCGGGCCGCCTTTTCTTTCTGTCTGTCAATTTTCTGTATCTTTTCCAAAGAATATCCGCCAAACCGTTCAAATACTCCCGGCAAAAAATGCTGCGGGCCATGTGTCTCAATAATAATCTTTCGCTCCGCATCATAAAAATCATATTTGAAAAAAATTTTTTCTTCTAAATGAACAATATGCTGATACACAAAAGCTACCTGCATCTGAGTCAATACCGCCATAACATACCGTTCTGGATAGCTTATCCCGTTTGTACAGTAAGGACACGGAATATACTGTCTCTGATAAATAGTATGAATGCTTTTATCTTTCACAATTCTTCCGCACTCCTGACAGTAAAAATCCGCGTTTTCATGAGAATATCTGCTTCTGTTTTCGGGAATTGTTTTATCCACAAACCACTCCGCAAATTCAGGATCTGTCTCCACAATCGGCGGATGGCTGCACATTTTGCAAGTTCTAAGCCTTCCCCTTTTCAGATATTCTTCCTTTACCTGATAACGATGTCCTTTTCCACATTCCAGGGTATAGCACTTACGCCATACACCTGCCGAATATACTCTGGAGCTTTCCACCACTGTCATATCACCATTTACTGTCTGAAATACGGTTCCTGTCTCGTACAGATACGGCCGATGCTTCATCTCTTTCTCCTCAGCTTCTTCGGTTCATTCTGCTTTTTCTCAACTGCCGCGCAGTCCTATCCCTTTCTCCAGGTCAGGAAAATTCCGACAGCTGCACCAGCAAAAATAATTGGCGCTATTCTGACAAACAGCCATTCCAAACCATGAAAAATGGTTCCGGCAACAGCCATTTCAGGATCACTGTAATCCCAGCTCAGATAAGCACTGTTCAATGCTGTCAAAGCCGCGAAAATTACTGCTATAGCCACACATAATAGAATAAGCAGACCACGAAGCACTTTTCGCCGCGCATTTTTTCTCTGTGCCAGCTGCAGGTTTATAACCTCCAGTTTTTCAGATATTGCTTTCAAGGCATCTGCTTCCGGCTCCATCACACTTTCTCCAAGCAGGGTGCTTACAGGTGTCTCCAGTGCTTCCGATATGGAAATCAGCATATCCGAATCAGGAACAGACAATCCATTCTCCCATTTGGAGATTGTCTGGCGGACCACATTCAGCTTGACAGCCAATTCTTCCTGAGAAAGTCCTTTTGATTTTCTCAGTGTTTTTATGTTTTCGTTTAACATATAGGCAGCCTCCTTCTATCTGTCGTTACCGCTATTGTATGAAAACCTGCCCGTTGCCGCAAGCAACGCAGATTAACATTTCCGATCAGCCGTAAAAAGCTTTCTGCTGCCTGCCATACTGCTTTAAGAAGCAGGGGCATTATCTGCCCCTGTGCTTCTCTTTCTTTTTCTGCTGTTTCAGTTCAAACTGCCACTCTTTCTCTGCTTCCCGCTGTACTCGTTTCGGATTACGGCCAGCCTCCTTTACAGCAGCTGCCACAGCTGGACTAAATCGCAGCCGATAGTAATTTTTCAGAACGAAATCGTATATCTCATAGTCTTTCGGTTCCGCGCCAAACGTTACCTTGCATACAGATAAACGGCCTTCTGATATGCGCTCAAACACGCCTATCCAAAATGGTTCCTCAAAAAATACTGTCAGTCTGCCCGATACTTTGTCCATGACAAGTCCTCCTTAAATAATTGTAATGAACAAAGAACGGACGACCCTAAGGAGGGAGGGTTACTTACACCATACGGATACGGTGCGGCCGGGCTACCTTCCGGCTCTGTAAGAATTTTTCTTACGCTGCGTTTTTATCTTTGCCACTTGATATTACCATATTCCCGGCTGTTTATCTATAAGAATTGGGCGCTATTCCGCAGTAGTTGTTTTCTATTGTTTTTCTTATCAGAGTATTTTCTGATTTTATTTGCCTCTTTGAAAGATATATGTCAAAATATAAATGCCCACATTATACCCTGGTCATAGATTTAAGCTATTATGAAAGCTGCTGTCTCAGAGGAAACTGCCTATGAAAAATTTTCAGCGAAATTTCTTAAATCAGACACTGGTAAAATATTTGCCATATTCTTTCAGCTCCTTCTTTGATTTCCTATTGTTTCTGTTCTCTATATCATACACAAAAAGCTGTAAAATCAAACACAATTTTTAACGCAATACCCTGCGCCAGTTACCCATTGTTCGATTTACAGCGGTTTAAATACTTCTATCTTTATCGTACATTTTATATCGCACAATAATATACTGCTATTTCGTCCGATTTATGTATAATAACAATATACAAAGTACACCCCGAACAAAGGAGGGATTCGTATGATCGTTACCGCAACAGAATTTAAAGCCAATCTCGGAAAATATCTGGAAATGGCAGCGTCTCAGAATATTTTCATCACCAAGACTACCAGGCTCTCCGCAAGGCATTCCAATCCGCGCAAAAGGCAAAGGAACGGATCGAACAGCTTTCCCAGATCGTCACCTTTGCGGATGTACAGGGCGTAGATATTCATACCGCGCTCATGCGCTCCATACCGGACTTTGAAGACGCGGTTATGGATGCCGTGGCAAAACGGAACGGCGCAAGCTATATCCATACGAGGAATATCAAGGGCTTTGCTGGTTCCTCCGTTTCGGCTATTACTCCGGCTGAATTTTTGAAAAAGTAACAGATGCTGCCGCTCTTACCGGGTGGCAGTATTTTTATCCCCAGCGGCCGCCTTCGCGGGCAGTAATCTCCAACATGGAATACCGTTTTTATAAAGCCTGCAACATGGAATTTGAGGGTGTCCAAAATGTTTCCGGTGTTGCTGGTAACTGGTCCAAGACAGGTTGGGAAAACGACTTTATTGCAAAGAATGGCAGAGGCACAGCAAAGCGAAGGCATAGAGCGCAAATATGTTACTCTGGATGATCCTGACGTCAGATACCTGGCAAAACACGATCCTGCCTTGTTTTTACAGAGGTATTCCCCACCGGTACTGATTGATGAAATCCAGTATGCAACAGAGCTGCTGCCCTATATCAAAATGAGCGTTGACTGTTCTAAGAAAAAAGGTGATTTCTGGCTCACAGGCTCGCAGGTGTTCCGTCTTATGAAAAATGTCAGCGAAAGTTTGGCCGGACGGGTCGGAATCGTGAACCTGCTGGGATTATCCGATGCGGAGATCTACCAGGAACCGAGCGAGCCTTTTCAAACGGAAGCTGGGCATTTGATGGAGCGTTTGTCAGTAAAAAGAAAAAGAGATTTGAATGAGATTTACCGCAGGATATTCAAAGGTTCTATGCCGGAACTCTATGCAGACGAAAATGTAGATTGGGAGACTTACTACCGCTCCTATGTTGATACCTATCTGCAAAGGGATATTCGAGATCTGGCACAGGTTGCGGATGAAATGCAGTTTTACAATTTTATGACGATTGTTGCTGCACAGACCTCAAAACCTGTTGTCTATGAAGAACTAGCGAGTGCCGCAGGCATTTCAGCTCCAACGGCAAAGAAATGGCTCTCTATTTTGGTGTCGTCTCATATCATTGCGCTTGTACAGCCTTATCACAACAATGCACTCAAACGGGTTGTAAAGATGCCATTGATCCATTTCCTGGACACCGGTCTGGCAGCGTACCTCTTAAAATGGGGCAATCCCGAAGCACTGGAAAGAGGCGCCATGTCTGGGGCGTTCTTTGAAAGCTATGTTTTTTCAGAGATTTATAAGAGCTATCTGAACGCAGGAAAAGAGCCTCCTGTTTTCTATTACAGGGATAAAGATAAAAAAGAAATAGACCTGCTGCTTTATCAGAATGGTGTGCTTTCTCCGATAGAGATCAAAAAATCGGCGTCGCCGGGCAAAACCGCCATTAAAAACTTCAAGGTATTGGAACCCATTACCAAGGAATCGGTTTTCGGAGGTTTAGAGTCTTTGAAGGTCGAGATTGGAATCGGAAGCGTGGTCTGTATGGCAAACGATCTGTTGCCTGTGGACGACAAGAACTGGTACGTACCAGTTTGGCTCATTTAATCAGTATTTTGCAGAATGAGCGAGGACTGAACACCCCAACGATAGTCAAGTATAACTTCTGGAGGATGACATATCAGAATCCGAAGGCAACGTATGTGTGCATCAATTACGGAGACGCGGCGGATGTGGCGCTGATGAGCGATGATATCTCAAAAATCCCGTATTTGAAGCGGCTGTCCAACGCGACGGTCAATACCATAAAAGCCAGCATCACGCTGTCTATGTGCATCAACTTTGCAGCGATCGTGCTGTCGCTCATGGAAGTGCTGACGCCTACTACCGGAGCGCTGGTGCACAATGCGGGTTCCTGCTTTGTGGTGCTGATTGCCGCGCTGCTTTATGACAGAAAATTTGATTAGC
>CALWAV010000080.1 GCA_944375745.1 uncultured Merdimonas sp. | reverse complement strand
GATTCTTCAGTAGAAGCTCCTGGGAAGCGGCGGGTGGAGACACCCGCTGTTTTGCGCGAAGGCAGTGAGCCATGCGGAAGCGTCAAGACAAAGCCTATTGCGCTTGCACAGAATCGGTTTTGTCTTGACGCTTCCATAGGGCGAAGCCCGTGATTCCGGCGAAGCGGAGCTTTGCCGGAATGCGCATGGCTCACTGCCGGAGCAGGAACCATGGACTCACTGCCGGGGCGCAGTCAGCATCATGAGAAAGGAAATAGTGTATGGAACCATATTTACGGGTAGGTGTGATTTCTTCCACCCACGGACTGAAGGGTGAGGTCAAGGTATTTCCGACCACGGACGATCCGGAACGATTCCGGGAGCTGAAGCAGGTATTGCTGGATACGGGAAAGGGATATCTGCCTCTGAAGATTACAGGCGTACGTTTTTTTAAAAACCAGGTGATTCTGAAATTCCGGGAATTTCAGGACATTAATGAGGTAGAACGGTATCGGGGACGGGATCTGTTGATTACCAGAGACCAGGCGGTTCCCCTTGCGGAAAACGAAAATTTCATCACAGATCTGATTGATCTGGAGGTTTTTGACGATACAGAAGAGAGACTGGGCATTCTCACAGATGTGCTTCAGACAGGGGCAAACGATGTCTATGTGGTGGAGACGGATGAGGGAAAGGAAATCCTTCTTCCCGCAATTCCCTCCTGCATTCTGGAAGTGGATCTGGAAAATGAGAAAATGCGGGTGCATGTGCCGGAGGGACTGCTTTGATGAACAGATATTATGTACTGACTCTGTTTCCGGAGATGATTTTAAACGGCCTTGGGACGAGTATTACCGGACGGGCCATTGAAAAGGGAACCATAGGGCTGGAAGCTGTCAATATCCGGGATTACGCGGGCAATAAGCATGGAAAAGTGGATGATTATCCCTACGGCGGCGGCGCGGGCATGGTCATGCAGGCGGAGCCGGTCTATCAGGCCTGGCAGGCAGTGACAGAGCGGATCGGATATAAGCCCCGGACCGTTTATGTGACCCCCCAGGGTTCGGTGTTTCACCAGGCTATGGCTGAAGAACTGGCGGAAGAAGAGAATCTGATTTTTCTCTGCGGCCATTACGAGGGCGTGGACGAGCGCGTACTGGAGGAGATTGTGACAGATTATGTGTCCATCGGTGATTATGTGCTTACAGGGGGCGAGCTCCCGGCCATGGTTATGATCGATGCCATTTCCAGAATGGTGCCCGGGGTGCTGAGCAATGAGACCTCAGCGGAATTTGAGAGCTTTCAGGACGGGCTTTTGGAGTATCCCCAGTACAGCCGTCCGGAGGAATGGCGGGGAAAGAAGGTACCGCCGGTTCTGCTGTCCGGCCACCACGCCAATGTGGAAAAATGGCGTCTGGAGCAGTCTATTCTCCGCACAAAGGAGCGGCGTCCGGATTTGTATGAGGCTTATCTGCAGCAGCAGAAACAGGAAAAATAGCCTTGCATTTTCAGAAGCAGTATGGTAAAATAACATGCGTTGTGATAAAAACAGATGGTCCGCTGCTGCAGCAGACGGGAAGAAGCGCCTGTTTCAGGCGGGGGAACATGATACGTGCCGGCCTCCGGTGCGGTTCCGGTGAACTCCTTTATTTCTGCGGTAAGAACATCCAAAATTAAGGAGGAGACAACGAAATGAACGAGATTATCAAGAACATTGAAGCTGAGCAGCTGAAGGCTGAGGCTCCCCAGTTTAACGTGGGAGACACTGTAAAGGTTTACGGAAAGATCAAAGAGGGAAACCGTGAGAGAATCCAGGTATTCGAAGGCATTGTGCTGAAGAAGCAGGGCGGCGGAGTACGTGAGACCTTTACTGTAAGAAAGAATTCCAACGGCGTTGGCGTAGAGAAGACATGGCCCCTTCATTCTCCGAACGTGGAGAAGGTGGAAGTGGTTCGCCGCGGTAAGGTTCGCCGTGCGAAACTGAACTACTTAAGAGGACGTGTAGGAAAGCGCGCAAAGGTAAAAGAGCTGGTAAAATAGTTTTTGAGGCTGTTTTGGACAGCATGTGGCTTGGTAAAAGAGGGGAGAATGAAAATTCTCCCTTTTTTATCATATCCGGAGGAGATTTATGAGAGGCTTGAGCTTTCGGAGAAGAAAAAAGAAAATCAGTCTGTCTATGGTTCAGAAGGCAGTGCTCTGGGTCGGAGAAGTGATCCTGGCCCTTGCCATCGGCTGTATGCTGGCCTGGTTTTTCGGCTTTACGCTGAGCAATGTGGGCCAGTCCATGGAACCGACGATTTACAGCGGAGACAGGGTTCTGGTAGACCGTCTGATTTATGAGCTGAAATCGCCGGATTACGGAGATCTGATTGTTTTTAAGCCAAATGGAAACCAGAATGCCCATTACCATATTAAGCGGGTGGTGGGAAAGCCGGGCGATACGGTGACGATTGAGAGCGGACGGGTATTTATAAATGGAGAGGTGCTGGACGAGAAGGTTCAGACGGAAAGCATGGAAGATGCCGGACTGGCAGAGGAGGGCATCACGCTGGGAGAAGATGAGTTTTTTGTACTGGGCGACAACCGGAACAACAGTGAGGACAGCCGCAGCGCCGACATTGGAAATGTGAAGAAAGAAGATATCCTGGGCAAGGCCTGGTTTATCATCGCGCCGGGCGAGCGGTTCGGCTTTTTGAAATAGAAAATGAGGTTTTTATGAATATACAGTGGTATCCTGGCCATATGACGAAGGCCAGGCGGATGATGCAGGACAATATAAAGCTGGTAGATCTGGTGATTGAGCTGGTGGACGCCCGGGTGCCTTTGAGCAGCCGGAATCCGGACATTGATGAGATGGGAAAGAACAAATCCAGGCTCCTTCTCCTGAACAAAGCAGATTTGGCAGATGAGGCAGCAAATGAAATCTGGAGCAGTTACTTCCGGGAAAAGGGTTTTCAGGTAGTAAAGCTGGATTCCAGAAACAGATCTGGTTTGAAGGCTGTGCAGGCGGCGATTCAGGAGGCCTGCCGGGAAAAGACGGAACGTGACCGCAGGCGCGGAATCCTGAACCGCCCGGTCCGGGCTATGGTAGCTGGCATTCCCAATGTGGGAAAGTCCACTTTTATCAACAGCTTTGCCGGACGGGCCTGCGCAAAGACAGGAAATAAGCCGGGCGTGACCAGGGGAGCCCAGTGGGTGCGTCTGAACAAACAGGTGGAGCTTCTGGACACGCCGGGAATTCTCTGGCCTAAATTTGAGGATCCTGTGGCAGGGCTCCGGCTGGCGCTGATCGGTTCCATCCGGGAAGAGGTGCTCAATACGGAAGAGCTTGCCCTGGAGCTTTTGAAATTCCTGAAGGAGCATTACAGGGGCCTGATTCAGGAGCGGTACGGGATAGAGGAAGAAAATGAGCCTGCCGCGCAGCTTCAGGAAATTGCGGAGAAGCGGGGCTGCCTGAAGAAGGGCGGAGAAGCGGATACGCAGAAGGCGGCGTCGATTCTTCTGGATGAATTCCGGTCCGGAAAGCTTGGACGGATTACTCTGGAAAGGCCATAACAGGAGGAAAAAGGATGTTTGGACGAAAAGGGGAAGAACCGGAATTCGCGGAAGAGGAGAACAAAAAGAGCCCGCTTAGAGAGCTGGCGGGCATGCTGCTCTATGTGGGTATTGTTCTGGCTGTGACATTTCTGTTTATCACATTTGTGGGACAGAGGACCCATGTGAGCGGAGAGTCTATGGAGAACACGCTGGATGATGGAGATCAGCTGATTGTGGATAAAATTACATACCGTTTCAAAGATCCGGAACGTTTTGATATCATTGTGTTCCCGTTTCACTATAAGGAAAATACCTATTATATCAAGCGGATCATCGGTCTGCCGGGTGAGACGGTGCAGATTGTGGACGGAACAATTTATATCAACGGAGAGGTTCTGCAGGAATCCTATGGACGCGAGGTGATTCAGGATCCGGGAATTGCGGCAGAGCCCATTACCCTGGGAGAAGATGAATACTTCGTGCTGGGGGACAACCGGAACCAGAGCTCTGACAGCAGAGACCCCAGCGTGGGACTGATTCACCGGAATGAGATTGTGGGAAGAGCGTGGCTGCGCATCTGGCCTCTGGATTCTTTCGGAATTCTGAAGCACCAGTAGAGAAAGGGGCCGTAGGAGCATGACCAAGACAGAGCTTCTGCGTCAGCAGAGAGAACAGCGGCGCCAGGAAAAGCTGAAAGCGGAGAAAGAACGTCTGGAAGCTATGAGAGTTTATGAGCGCCAGTATAAGGACAGGGGATTTCTGTGCGGGATCGATGAGGTGGGCCGGGGCCCCCTGGCAGGTCCTGTGGTGGCAGGAGCTGTGATTCTGCCCAAGGACTGCGAGATCCTGTATCTGAACGATTCCAAAAAGCTTTCGGAGAAAAAGCGGGAGCTGCTTTATGATGAGATTATGGAAAAGGCGGTGGCAGTGGGGATTGGCGCAGTGAGTCCGGAGAAAATCGACGAGATTAATATTCTTCAGGCCACCTATGAAGCCATGCGGATTGCCATATCAAAGCTGAGTGTCCGCCCGGATCTGCTTTTAAATGACGCGGTGACGATACCGGCCGTGGACATTCCACAGGTGCCGATTATCAAGGGAGACGCCAAGAGTGTTTCCATCGCTGCGGCCAGCATCATTGCCAAAGTGACAAGGGATCGGATGATGGTCCAGTATGAGGAGCTGTATCCGGGCTATGAGTTCGCGTCAAACAAAGGGTACGGTTCAGCGCGTCATATCGCGGCGCTGAAAGAACTGGGACCCTGTCCCATTCACAGAAGGAGCTTTATCAAAAATTTTGTAAAAGAGTGAGACTCATGCCGTCCGAGTCTGAAAGGAAGAGCAGAATCTATGGAAAACCGCCGCAGAACCGGAGCGGAATATGAACAGAAGGCAGCAGCATATCTGGAGAGCCTTGGATGGCGGATTCTGGAGCGGAATTTCCGCTGCAGGACAGGGGAGATTGATTTGATTGGGCTGGAAGGCTCTGTGCTTGTCTTTGTGGAAGTGAAGTACCGCCGTTCCGGCGCATATGGAAATCCCGCTGAGGCGGTGGATGCCAGAAAACAGCATACCATCTGCCGGGTGGCAGATTATTACCGGATGCGGCACGGAATTTCAGAGGACCGCTCTGTTCGGTTTGATGTGGCGGCCATTCAAGGAGAGGAGATCTGTCTGATTCGGAATGCGTTTCCTTATCAGTGACAGAGCCAGGCGGCTTTCAGATCCGCTCTGCCTCTGAACCCGGTGCGCCTTGCAAGGAAAGGGAAAAAGATGGAACAGTTGAAATGGAAGAAGACAAAAGGAAGGCCCCAGACGAAGCTGGAAGAGCGGGAGGGCGTTCCTTTTTTGATGTTTCCGGCGCTGGAAGAGACTGGGATTGTGGTTCACGGATTTTCCACCCGTCTGGGCGGCATCAGTGAGGGTATTTTTTCCACCATGAATGTCAGCTTTACCAGAGGGGACAGGGAGGAAGCTGTCCGGGAAAATTACCGGCGGCTGGGCCGGGCCATAGGATTTTCCTGTGAGGATCTGGTTTGTTCGGATCAGACTCATACAACGAATCTGCGGGTGGTGACGGAAGAGGACCGGGGAAAAGGGTTTACGCGCCCGAAGGACTACAGAGATGTGGATGGGCTGGTGACGGATGTGCCGGGGCTTGTGCTGGCTACCTTCTACGCGGATTGCGTGCCGCTGTATCTTGTGGATCCGGTGCGCCGCTGTATCGGTCTGTCCCATGCGGGCTGGAGAGGAACTGTCGGAAAGATCGGAAAAAAGACGGTGGAACTGATGAAAGAGCAGTACGGGAGCTGTCCGGAGAATCTGAGGGCGGCCATCGGCCCCTCCATCTGCCAGGACTGCTACGAGGTCAGCGAGGATGTGATTGAGCAGTTCCGCGGGGCTTTTGAGGAACGGTTCTGGCCGGAGCTCTTTTATGCCAAAGAGAACGGCAGGTACCAGCTGAATCTCTGGCGGGCCAACGAGCTGGGATTCCTGGAAGCAGGGTTAAGGCCGGAGCAGATTGCGGTGACGGACATCTGCACCTGCTGCAATCCGGAATTTCTGTTCAGCCACCGGGCATCCCATGGGAAAAGAGGAAATCTGGGCGCTTTCCTGATGCTGAAACAGTAAGTTTCGCAGCCGGACCGTTCAGAAAGAGACGATTTATAGAAAGACACAAAAATCTCCGGGAAGTTTCACCCGGAGATTTTTTATGAAAGAATATGAAATGTCTTTATGCCTGACCGGCTGCCTCTGCAGCCTGCTGTTTTGCCAGAAGCTTGCGGATTTTTTCTGTGGGGGTGTTGATCTTGCCCACAGGAGTATCGTGATTCAGCGTATCGATGATGGTAGCCAGGAACTTGGTCATATCCGCTTCCGTATAATAGGGCTTTTTCAGAAGCTCCGGGTCGCGGTAATTCAGGTTCGTGGTGACGATGCGCTTGATATATCCTTTTTCGTAATACTCGTCAAATTTTTCAAAACCATCCGTGAAGAGACCGAAGGTACAGCAGACATATACGTGTCTTGCTCCCCGCTCCTTCATCTGCTTGGCCACATCCAGCATACTTCCGCCGGAGGAAATCATATCGTCAATGATAATGACATCCTTTCCCACCAGGCTGTCGCCCAGGAACTCGTGGGCGACGATGGGGTTTTTGCCGTTTATGATGGTGGAGTAGTCTCTTCTCTTATAGAACATGCCCAGGTCGATGCCCAGCACGTTGGAAAAGTAGACGGCACGCTCCATGGCTCCTTCGTCCGGCGCGATGATCATCAGGTGATCATTATCTACTTTCAGATCCGGCTCGGTGCGCAGCAGCGCCTTCATGAACTGGTAGGGCGGCTGGAAATTGTCGAAACCGTTCAGCGGTGTGGCGTTCTGGACCCGCGGGTCATGGGCGTCAAAGGTGATAATATTCTTGACTCCCATATTCTGAAGCTCCTGAAGAGCGAGAGCGCAGTCCAGAGATTCTCTCCGGGTACGGCGGTGCTGGCGTCCTTCATAAAGGAAGGGCATGACCACATTGATCCGGTGGGCCTTTCCGGTGGCTGCGGAAATCATTCTTTTCAGATCCTGATAGTGATCATCCGGTGACATATGGTTTTCGTGGCCGCAGACCGTATAAGTCAGGCTGTAGTTGCAGATATCCACCATAATGAAAAGGTCGCTTCCGCGGACCGATTCTCCCAGGCGTCCCTTTGCTTCTCCGGTACCGAAGCGGGGGCAGGAGCATTCGATCAGGTAGGAATCCTGTGCGTAATTTTGAAAGTATACATTGTCTCTGTGCTGGGTATTGGCTGTTTTGCGGAATTCCACAAGATAACGGTCTACCTTTTCAGCAAATTCCCGACAGCTTTCCAGAGCCGCGATTTTCAGCGGCGCTACCGGCAGAATATTTTCGAACTGATTGTTTTCTGACATGTCTCCCTCCGAAATGTATGACGTACTGAAACCCAAGCGCAGTGAAACAGGCGCTATATATAAGTTTATACCATTTTCAGGGTGACATCGTCAAGACAGATCGCTTTTGTTTTGAAGGAAATACGCAGACGGATGCGGAGCCGGAGGAAAAGCGGTGTTCCGGGACGTTTTTCCCTGCATTGCTTTTTCCCCGCAAGTAGGGTATCATAATAAAAAATGGAAAATCAAATGAGGGTATTTATGAAAAAAGAAAGAGAACATATTATAAAAACCGTGGAGCCGGGCAGCATTGCTGAGGAGCTGGAGCTTTCTCCCGGCGATGTGCTGGTTTCCGTGAACGGACAGCCGGTACGGGATGTTTTGGACTATCACTATCTGACCAATGAAGAGTATCTGGAGATTCTTGTCCGCAAGCCGGATGGGGAAGAGTGGGAGCTGGAGATTGAAAAGGAATATGAAGAGGATCTGGGCATAGAATTTGAAAACGGGCTGATGGACGACTACCGATCCTGCAGCAACCGGTGTATCTTCTGCTTTATCGATCAGCTGCCCAAGGGAATGCGGGAGACCCTGTATTTTAAAGATGACGATTCCCGCCTTTCCTTTCTGCAGGGAAATTACGTGACCCTGACCAATATGAGCGACGAGGATGTGGAAAGGATTATCACCTACCACCTGGAGCCCATCAATATTTCCTTCCATACGATGAATCCGGAGCTCCGCTGTCAAATGCTGAACAACCGTTTTGCGGGTGATGCTCTGAAAAAAGCTCGGCGTTTCTTTGAGGCGGGCGTCACCATGAACGGTCAGATTGTACTCTGCAAGGGAATCAATGACGGAGAGGAACTGGCCGCCACCATCGAAAAGCTGGCCGGCTATCTGCCTTATCTGCAGAGTGTCTCTGTGGTGCCGGTGGGCCTGACCAGCCACCGGGAAGGCCTGTATCCCCTGGAGCCTTTTACAAAGGAGGACGCGGGAAAGGTTCTGGATCTGATTCACGCCTGGCAGGAAAAGATTTACCGGGAGCATGGCACTCATTTTATTCATGCCGGAGATGAATGGTATCTGCTGGCGGAGCGGGAGATTCCCCAGGCCTCTGCCTATGACGGATATCTTCAGCTGGAAAACGGCGTAGGCATGGTACGGCTTTTCCGGGAGGAGATCCGGGAAGGCCTGAAGGAACTGCCTGGAGACGAAAGGGAGCGCACCGTCACTGCCGCCACGGGAAAACTGGCGGCGCCCATTCTTCAGGAGGCAGCCCGTCAGATTCAGGAAAAATATCCGGGTGTCCGGCTGCAGGTGATTTCTGTGGAGAACCGGTTTTTCGGAGAACGGATTACGGTGGCCGGCCTTCTGACCGGACGGGATTTAAAGGAGCAGCTTTCGGGCAGAGAGCTTGGGGAGGAGCTGCTTCTCACGGAGAACATGTTCCGGGACGGGGAAGAGGTTTTTCTCGATGATATGACGGCAGAGGAGCTTTCCGGGGCTTTACAAGTTCCCGTAACTATTGTAAAATCAGACGGAAAAGCCTTTCTGGAGGCCGTACTCGGCCTGAAAGAGAATGAAAACCTGAAGGAAACAGGGGCGGCGTACAGGGAGAGACAGCCCTATGAGCACCGGCCCTGAATACCGGATAACAGAAGGAATATACAGAACAGGAGAATCAATAAATTATGAGTAAGCCGATTGTAGCCATTGTGGGACGCCCGAATGTGGGAAAATCCACTCTGTTCAACGCTCTGGCCGGGGAGAATATCTCCATCGTTAAGGATACGCCCGGCGTGACCAGAGACCGGATCTATGCGGACGTTACCTGGCTTGATTATTCTTTTACGCTGATTGACACAGGCGGAATCGAGCCGGACAGCAGTGATGTCATTCTCTCCCAGATGAGGGAGCAGGCACAGATCGCCATTGACACGGCAGATGTGATTATTTTTCTGACAGATGTGCGCCAGGGCCTTGTGGACGCGGATTCTAAGGTGGCGGATATGCTGCGCCGCTCCAGAAAGCCTGTAGTTCTGGTAGTCAATAAGGTGGACAGCTTCCAGAAATTCATGGGGGATGTCTATGAGTTTTATAATCTGGGCATCGGAGATCCGGTGGCCGTTTCCGCCGCTTCCCGGCTGGGCATCGGAGATATGCTGGATGAGGTGGTAAAGCATTTTCCGGAAAGACACGGAGAAGAGGAAGAGGATGAGCGCCCAAGGGTAGCCATCGTGGGAAAGCCCAATGTGGGCAAGTCTTCGATTATCAATAAACTGATCGGTGAAAACCGGGTCATCGTCTCCAATATCGCTGGAACTACCCGGGATGCCATCGATACAGAGGTGCGCCGGAACGGGAAAGATTATATTTTTATTGATACCGCGGGACTGCGCCGGAAGAACAAAATTAAGGAAGAACTGGAACGCTACAGCATTATCCGGACGGTGACAGCTGTGGAGCGGGCGGATGTGGTGATTCTGGTGATTGACGCCACAGAGGGCGTCACAGAACAGGATGCGAAGATTGCGGGCATTGCTCATGAGAGAGGCAAAGGAATCATTATCGCGGTCAATAAATGGGACGCCATTGAGAAAAATGACAAGACGGTCTATGAATATACGAATAAAATCCGTACGATTCTGTCCTTTATGCCTTACGCGGAGATTACCTTTATTTCAGCGGTGACCGGACAGCGTCTGCCTAAGCTCTTTGAGCTGATTGACATGGTGATTCAGAACCAGAATCTGAGGATTGCCACGGGAGTCCTGAATGAAATCATGACAGAAGCAGTGGCGCTGCAGCAGCCGCCTTCAGACAAGGGCAAGAGGCTGAAGCTTTTCTATATTACACAGGTGGCTGTGAAACCGCCTACCTTTGTGATTTTCGTCAATGATAAGGAACTGATGCATTTTTCCTATACACGATACCTGGAAAACAAGATCCGGGATGCTTTCGGTTTCCGGGGCACGGCCCTTAAGTTTCTGATTCGGGAACGGAAAGGAGAACAGTAAGATGGTACGGCTGATATGTGTAGCCATAGGCTATGTATTTGGTCTGTTTCAGACAAGCTATATTTACGGGCGGATGAAAGGAATGGACATCCGGGAGCACGGAAGCGGAAACGCGGGAGCCACAAACGCTCTGCGCACGCTGGGATGGAAGGCAGGGCTTCTGACTTTCCTGGGAGACTGCTTTAAATGCGTGTTTGCGGTACTCCTGGTCCGGTTTCTGTTTGACAGACTGTATCCCCAGGAAAACATCGGAGTGCTGCTGGGACTGTACGCAGGCCTGGGAGTCATTCTGGGCCATAATTTTCCCTGCTATCTGAAATTTCACGGAGGAAAGGGAATTTCAGCCACAGCCGGCCTGTTTCTTTCCCTGGATCCTCTGCTGACCCTCGGAGCTCTGATTCTCTTTGCAGGCTCTGTGGGAATCACCCGGTACGTATCTCTGGGCTCGATTCTGGTGAGCATCTGGCTTCCTGTGGGCGTCATCCTTTACGGAGAGCGGGGAAAATGGGGCCTGTCTCAGGAGCATCTCTATGAGATGTACGCCATTGTGGTATTTCTGTGCCTGATGGCACTGTTCCGCCACCGGAAGAATATCCGGAGCCTTTTGAACGGAACGGAGAGAAAACTGGGAGAAAAGGCAGATTAGGCAGAAACGGAACGGAAATGAAATGGGCAGAGTGCTGCTCTTTCGGGACGGGCAGGTCCCATACATAACAAGAAAAGCAAAAGGAGAAAGATATCATGGCAAAGGTAGGCGTTATCGGAGCGGGAAGCTGGGGAACAGCTCTTTCTGTGCTCCTGCACAGCAATGGACATCAGGTGGAGGTCTGGTCTATTTCGAAGGATGAGGTGGACTTACTGAATGCGGAGCATGAAAACAAAGCCAAGCTTCCGGGCGTAAAGATCCCGGAGGATATCCGGATTACCACAGATCTGGAAAGCACGGTAAAGGGAGCGGATCTTCTGGTTATGGCAGTAGCGTCCCCCTATATCAGGAGTACGGCCGCGAAGATGGCGCCCTTTGTGGCGGACGGCCAGCTGATTGTCAATGTGGCAAAGGGAATCGAGGAGAGCACGCTGATGATCCTGACGGATGTCATTGAGCAGGAGATTCCGAACTGCCGGGCGGCGGTTCTGTCGGGCCCCAGCCATGCGGAGGAAGTGGGCAGAGGCCTTCCCACCACGGTGGTAGCCGGAGCTCATGACAGAAAGACCGCGGAATATATCCAGAATATTTTTATGAATCAGGTATTCCGGGTCTACACAAGTCCGGATATGCTTGGCATCGAGCTTGGCGGCGCTCTGAAAAACGTCATCGCCCTGGCGGCCGGAATCGCGGATGGACTGGGCTATGGAGACAATACAAAGGCGGCTCTTATCACCCGCGGAATCGCGGAGATGAGCCGTATCGGCGTGGCCATGGGAGGCCGTCAGGAGACCTTCAACGGCCTGTCCGGCATCGGAGATCTGATTGTGACCTGCGCTTCTGTCCACAGCCGGAACCGGAAGGCCGGTTATCTGATGGGACAGGGAAAGACCATGCAGGAGGCCATGGACGAAGTGAAAATGGTGGTAGAGGGCGTATATTCCGCGAAGGCAGCCATGGCCCTTGCCCGGAAATATCAGGTGGAAATTCCGATTATTGAACAGGTGAACCAGGTGCTGTTTGAGGATAAGCCCGCAAAGGAAGCGGTCATGGATCTGATGCTCCGTGACAAGAAGATTGAAAATCCTCTGCTGCCCTGGGAATAGAATACTGACGGAGGGAGAATATGCGCTGCTATAACTGCCGTAAAAATTTTGATTATGACAAATATTACGGAATCTGTCCCAAGTGCGGCAGCTTCAACCGGAGAGAGACTCAGGAAGAACAGCATGAGAACCTGCATGAACGGTTTGGAGATGAGAAAATCTTTGTCCGCGCGGAAGAGAGAAAGCAGAAGAGCGGAGGCCCCGGCTTTATTATCATCAGCGTCCTGGTTTTCATTCTGGGAATCGCGGTACTGGCATCGGGCGCTGCGGTCATGCTGGGCAGCAGGGAGGTATCTTCGTCAGAAGCAGACCATACCCTGAGACTGGAAGCGCATGAAGCAGGCGAAAGCTTTGCTTTTCAGCAGGCAGCTCTCCAGGTGCTGGAAGCAAAAGTGCTGGCAGACCGGGATACTCTTCCCGGACTGGAAAAAGGCATGAAGCTGGTAGCTGTCCATGTGGCGGGACAGGGCGACGGGGAATTTGAGGATTACAACAGGATACAGGAGCCGTATCTGGAGACGGACGGGGCCTACCGGTATGCCCTGTCTGCGCATGAGTTTGAACCCTATGGACAGATGCTGGGCGCCCGGCCGGCTTTGGACGGATGGGCGCTGTCAGGAGAAACCTCCTGTGACGGCTGGTATGGTTTTGTGGTAGAAGAAGAGGCGCAGCAGGTCCGAATCTGGTTTGATGAATATGACTGGAGTGACTGGGATGGGGGAAACCTTCTGGCCGCCCATTATGTGGATCTGCAGCTTGAGGAACCGGAGACGGGAGCGGAAGGAGGAGAGACAGATGCGGAGTAAAGCGAAAACTGTTTTATCCTGTTCATTTCTGATTATAGGAATTCTCTGCCTGGTTCTGGGCCTGATCTTCTGGATAAACGGCATCAGCGGAGACAGAGGAAGCTTCAGCTCAGGCACAGACCAGAAAGAGGCCTACTGCGTGGTGGAGTATCTGGGCTCTGAGCAGATTGGCAGCAGTTATGAGGGTGCCCAGGCGGACGAGGGCTATTCCTTTTACGAGCTGCGGTTTTCCGTGAAAAATGAAGGAGACGGGGAGGCATATCAGGAACTGCCCTATCTCTATTACGAAGGGGAAAACTATGACGATGTCTATGATTACTGGGAGACACCGGAGGAGCCGGAAGAGGAAGAAGTACTGTTTGCCGGCTATTATGAGCCCTGCCTCCCGCCGGGACGGACCGGAACCGCTTCCCAGGTAGTGCAGGTGAAAGACGGAGTATCGGAATTCTCGGCGTTCTACGCGCCGAATTATGACAGTGAGGATACAGTGCTGAGAATTGTGCTGTCCTGAGCTGATATTCCGGCTGAAGCAGGAGGGAGAGAATTGCGGAAGACAAAGGAAGAAGCGGAACAGACCCGGCAGAATATTCTGAAGGCCTGTGTGGAAATCGTCAATGAAAAAGGGTATGAGAGAATGACCCGTGACGATATCGCGGAAAAACTGCATATGACAAGAGGGGCGGTAAACTGGCATTTTAAAACAAAGGAAGACATTTACCTTGCGGCGCTGGAGATGGTTCTGGAGCGTCTGGACGGCCAGAGAGAGCAGTATTTTTCCATGGAGACGGCATCTGTCCGGGAACGGCTGACCGGCCTGTTTCTGCTTCCTGTTCAGGAGCAGGAGCTGTTTGATTTCGTGAATTCCATTCCCAGGCTGCTTCAGTCTGACGAGCGCTTTGCCAGGATTCAGCAGCGGAAATTCACCAACCGCAGAAACTTTCTGGCATACACGGAAAAGTGCCTGGATCAGCTGGAACGGGAAGAGGGAACAGAACTGAAAAAGCCGAAGGCAGCCCTCACACAGCTTCTGTATCTTCTGTTCGAAGGACTTCACACTCAGCACAGCGTCGACAGCTTTCTGAGCACCATGACGGAGGAAAACATAAGAGCTTACCTGGATCTGATTCTTTCGTAGCGCCGGCGCGGCAGGAGCGAGGGTCTTTTGTACGCCGGCAGCAGAACGCCTGTCTAATCAGCAGGTCTGTCCGAATGAAAAAACCGAAAAAAATACGGAAAATAAAAAAGATATTGACAGAGTGTTTTGCATGTGATATACATATATTCATAAATGTATATTTGTTTCGGAGGCAAAGGAGCCAGGCAGGAATGCCTGGCTTTTTGCGTGCCGGCATACGAAAGGAGAAATGTGTTATGAGCAGAACAAAGAAAAAATGGCAGTTTCCTCACGAGTTTCTGATTGTTCTCGGTCTTACCGTCCTGGCATGCATCCTTACCTATGTGATTCCTGCAGGAGTGTACGAACGAGTTACGCTGGAGTCAGGAAGCAGTGTAGTCAATCCGGAATCCTTCCAGTTTGTGGAAAACACGCCGGTTCCTCTGTGGCGGATTCCCATGGCCGTAGTGGAAGGCTTCTACAATGCAAGGCAGCTGATCTTTGCGATTCTGATTTTCACCGGCGCCATGCAGATTATCATGTCCACCGGCACCATTCAGGCCCTGACCTCCACGGTTATCCGCAAATCCGGAAAGAAGCAGACACTGGCTATTGTGATTATCATGGCTGTCATCGCGGTGCTGAGCTCTCCCATGGGCTACAATCCGTTCATTGCCTTCGTGCCCATGATTCTGGCTCTGGCCGTGCAGATGGGCTATGACACCATGACGGGTATTGCCATGATTACGCTGGCCGCTGCCATGGGTCCCAACGCCGGCATGCTGAACCCCTCCACCACGGGCCTTGGCAATGAGCTGGCCGGTCTTCCCACCTTTTACGGCTTTGGCTACCGTCTGATTGGATTCGCGCTGATGACGGCGGCGTCTATCGTCTATGTGATCCGTTATGCCAACAGGGTGAAAGCAGATCCCACAAAGAGTCTGGTATACAATATTCCCCAGAGCGTCAGGAAGGAAGATAAGGTAGAAGATCTGAAGCTCAGTAAGCGTCAGATTGCCGTGCTGGTGGTGGTCGTTGCGGGCATGGCTATTCTGATTTATGGCTGTACGGCCCTGAGCTGGGGCTTCCAGGAAATGTCGGCCTTCTTCCTGGTATTCGGACCGGTGGGCGGCCTGGTCTACGGAATGGGAGCCAACGAGATCTGCAATCGGTTTGTGGACGGCTGCCGCATCGTGACGAGAGCGGTCATCCTGATTGGCCTGGCATACTCCATTTCCGTCATTCTTTCCGCCGGAAGTATTCTGGATACGGTCGTATGGGGCGTGTCCAATATCCTGAACTATTGTCCGACTTTCCTGCAGGCGCCCTGCATGCTGGTCATCCATACGATTGTGAACTTCTTCATCACATCGGGCAACGGTCAGGCCGTGGTGACCATGCCGATTATGCTTCCGGTAGCCAATATCATTGGCATGTCTCCGGAGACGGCGATCCTGGCCCTGAACTATGGCGAAAGCTTTACCAACCTGATTTTCCCCCATTCTTCCGCGCTGATGGGCTTCCTGGCGCTGTCGGATGTGCCTTATCAGGTATGGCTGAAATTCTTCCTGAAGCTTCTGGCCGTATGGTATGTCATCGGCGTGGTGCTTCTGATGATTGCCCAGGCAATCGGGTATTGATATGAGCCGGAGTGAGTTGAAAAAAGCGGCAGCGGTACTGTCTGTTTCCATGATTACGATCCTGGGCAGCACCGCTGTCTCTCCGGCGCTTTCGGGGATTAAGGAAGCATTTCCCCGGTATTCAGATTCCATGATTCAGCTGGTGCTGACCCTTCCGCCGCTTTTTATTATTCCATCCTGCTTTCTGTGCGGTTATGCAGTGCGGAAGACCGGCCAGAAGCGGGTGCTGATTCTGGGAATTCTCATTTATCTTCTGGGCGGCCTGGGCGCGGCTCTGATGCCCGGATTTTATTCCATGCTGGCAATGCGCGCAGTGCTGGGCATGGGATGCGGCTTCATCACGCCCATGGCTCAGAATCTGATCAGCGCCAATTTTACCGGAAAGATCCGGGAACGGCTTACGGGTTATTCGGCGTCCGCTTCCTATCTGATGGGGATTATGGCTTCCTTTACCGTGGGAAGGCTGGCGGAGATTCACTGGCGGCTGGCTTTCCTGATTTACTTTGTGGCCCTTGCGGTGCTGATCCTGAACGTGCTGTATCTTCCGGATGCCAGGAAGGAGGACGCGGCGCCTTCGGAGAAGAAAAAGATTTCCGGCGCGGCCTGGTTTACGATTTTCTGCATGTTCCTCATTAACGCGGCGTTCTATACGTTTACCTCCAGCATTTCGCTTTTTATGCAGCAGGAGGGACTGGGAGGCCAGGCGGTCTCCGGAAACGTGGTCGCGGTATTTATGGCATGCGGCTTTTTTACGGGGCTGGTGACTTCCAGTATACGCCGGGTGCTGAAACAGTTTTATATGGCCTTTGGCTGTCTGCTGATGGGGCTTGGGTATTTCGGTCTGGGACTTGCCAGGGAACTGCCTCTGGTCTTCGTCTGCGCGGCGCTTGTGGGAGCCAGCTACAGCGTCTTTTACGCGGGCATTTTTCTGCGTATCGGACAGCTTTCTTCCACAAAAGAGGAAAATGTACGGCTGGTTACCATTACGACGGCAGGCATGTTCGCGGGACAGACCCTGTCCGTGTCGCTTCTTCACGGAGCGGAGCTGATCTGCGGCATGGAAGGATACCGGTTCCGGTTTGAATTCCTGGCCGGCTGCCTGGCAGCGGCGGGTCTTATGGTGACGGCGGCAGGCATAAGAAACAGGCTGTACAGAAAACAGAATGAAAGCAGGAGGATAGAGAATGAAAGAGCTTCTGAATGATGAAAGGGTGAAAAAGGCCCTGGAATATATCCGCCAGGATGATGAGAGAACGCTGAAGGAACAGCTGGAGATGTGCCAGATTCCGGCTCCCTCTCATATGGAAAAGGAGAAAGCAGAGTATGTACTGAAAAAATTTCAGGAGGCAGGACTGGAAAATGTCTATATGGATGAGGTGTGGAATGTGTTCGGCACGATTCCCGGCACAGGAAACGGACCGGTTCTCATGCTGGCAGCCCATACGGATACAGTCTTTCCGGCAGGAACAGATCTGACAGTACGCAGAGAAGGAAATGTCTATTCCTGCCCGGGAATCAACGATGATACCAGAGCGGTGGCGGAGCTTCTGTCCATTGCCCGGGCCATGAAGGCAGCAGAGCTTTCTCCTCAGGGAGATCTGATTTTCTGCGCCAATGTCTGCGAGGAAGGACTGGGAGATCTCAAAGGAGTCAAGCATATTTTTGCGGGGGACTGCGGACTGGACGGCTTTGTGTCCATCGATAATCCGGTGACAGGAGGAATCGTCTATACGGCCACAGGAAGCCACCGGTATGAGGTGGTCTTTACCGGCTGCGGCGGCCACAGCTTCGCGGATTTCGGCCTTCCCAATCCCATTCATGCCATGGGAAGGGCCATAGCCGCCATCGCTGATTTTCAGGCGCCTGTCCTTCCGAAGACTACCTTTAATGTGGGCGTGATTCAGGGAGGCACCTCGGTCAATACCATTTCCGCGTCTGCTTCCAT
This sequence comes from uncultured Merdimonas sp., assembly GCA_944375745.1. Classification (GTDB taxonomy): domain Bacteria; phylum Bacillota; class Clostridia; order Lachnospirales; family Lachnospiraceae; genus Laedolimicola. The sequence continues at coordinate 9,678 of CALWAV010000080.1, read as the reverse complement.
GCTGGTGGATATCCGCTCGGACAGCCATGAGGAACTGGAGCGCCTGAGGGCGGAAATGAAACAGGCGGTGGAGCAGGCGGTCCGGGAAGAAAATGCCCGCTGGACTTCAAAGGAAGAGGTCAAAGCGGAGATCATCATGCGAGGGGACCGGCCGGCGGGAACCCAGCCCAGCGGCTGCCCCATTGTGAAGGCGGCCTGGGAGGCGGCGCTTCTTTTGGGCATCGAGCCAGAGCTACGGGATGAGAGCAGCACCGACGCCAACATTCCCATCAGCCTTGGAATCCCCGCACTGACTGTGGGAAGAGGCGGACGCGAGGGAAAGGTGCACACGGTTCAGGAGTGGTTTGAGCCGGTGGAAGCCTGGCTGGGACCCCAGAAGGATCTGTTGCTCGTGCTGGGTCTCTGCGGCCTGGAAGGCGTGACGGAACCGGTTCTGGAGAAACGGAACCGGAAGCAGTGAAAGGAGGAAAAGCAGTATGGACATGGTATCCTGCATTTCAGAATATGTGAAAGCAAACCGGGAGGAAGCGGAAGAGCTTCTGATGACCCTTGGGAAAATTCCCGCGCCCAGCTGCCAGGAGGATCAGAGGGTAGAGTTCTGCCGGCAGTGGTTTGTGGATCAGGGATTTCAGGATGTTTCTGTGGATGAAGCCAAGAACGTTATCTGCAGGCTGAACTGGGACAGCGATAAGCCTGCGGCCGTGTTTATGGCTCATACGGACGTGGTGTTTGACGATACAGAAGAACTGCCCATGAGCCGGGAGGGGAATATTCTGCGGGCGCCGGGCATCGGGGACGATACCTCGAATCTGGTCAATCTGATGATGGCAGCCAGATATCTGGTCCGGCATCCGGAAATCTTATCCCGCCCGGTGCTGATTGCAGCCAATTCCTGTGAGGAAGGCCTGGGCAACCTGAAAGGCTGCCGCAGAATCTTTGATGATTTCGGAGTCAGAATCGGGGAGTTCTATTCCTTTGACGGATATATGGGCCAGTGCACCAGCGTCCCTGTAGGTTCCAGCCGCTATCGGATCACAGTCCGGGCCGAGGGAGGCCATTCCTATCTGGATTTCGGAAAGGAAAACGCCATCTGCACGGCCGCGGAGCTGATTGGGGAGCTGTACCGGATACAGGCGCCTTCTGAAGAAAAAACCACCTACAATGTGGGAAGAATCGAGGGCGGTAGCACGGTAAACTCCATCGCCCAGGAGGCCAGTATGCTCTATGAGTACCGCTCGGCCAGCCAGAAATGTATGGCGGAGATGAAGGGCGGGCTGGAAAAGGTGCTGGAGCGCTTTACGAAAGCCGGCCATCAGATAGAATGTGAGCTTCTCGGGGAAAGACCGGGCCGGGGTGAGATGGATCTGGAAGCCCTCCAGCGCTGGACGGACGGAAATGCCGCTGTGATCCGGCAGTTTTATCAGGGTGAGATGGATTTCAGAGCTTTTTCCACCGATGCCAATATTCCTCTGTCGCGGGGAATTCTGGCCAATACTGTGGGAACAATTCAGGGCGCGGCGGCCCACACCCGTGAGGAATGGGTGGATTTGGAGTCGCTGCCTATCGGAATGTCCATAGCGCTGGGACTGATGCTGAAAGCAGCGCAGGCAGAAGTGTGAGCCTGGAAGCCTGAGGCATTATAGTTTTCGATACTATCCAGCAAAAAATTCGATTGACAAACAGAAACCCAGGGGTTACAATGTACAAAGTGATGCGGTACTTTAATGCGCCACAGCGTTGTGGCGGCAAAGCACCCCATGGCGAAAAGGAAATACAGGAGGGTTTACTATGAAAAAGTTATTGGCATTGATGCTGGCTTTGGGCATGACCGTTTCTCTGGCAGCCTGCGGCGGCAGCACAGACAGCGCTGACACTTCCGCTTCTGAGACAGAGGCCACAGAGGAAACCGCAGATGCGGCGGAGACAGAGGAGACTGCAGACGCGGCAGAGACTTCCGGTGACGGCAGCTATGTGATTGGTATCTGCCAGCTGGTACAGCATGAGGCTCTGGACGCGGCTACACAGGGATTCAAGGACGCGGTGACAGAGGCTCTCGGAGCAGAGAATGTTGAGTTTGACGAGCAGAACGCGGCCAATGATTCCGCTACCTGCGCGACGATTATCAATCAGTTTGTATCCAACAATGTGGATCTGATTCTTGCAAACGCTACAGCTCCCCTTCAGGCGGCAGCCCAGGGAACAGATACAATTCCGGTTCTCGGAACCTCTGTAACAGAGTATGGCGTAGCGCTTGATATTGACAATTTTGACGGTCTGGTGGGAACCAATGTATCCGGTACCTCCGACCTGGCTCCGCTGGATCAGCAGGCAGCCATGCTTCAGGAGCTGTTCCCGGACGCTGAGACAGTAGGACTTCTTTACTGCTCTGCTGAGGCGAATTCCCAGTACCAGGTAGATACCGTTCAGGGATATCTGGAGGATATGGGTTATACCTGTACCCAGTATTCTTTCTCTGATTCCAATGACCTGGCTGCAGTGGCTACCACAGCGGCTCAGGAGAGCGATGTTATCTACGTGCCTACAGATAATACTGTAGCTTCCAATACGGAGATTATCCGCAATATCTGCGAGCCGGCTCAGGTGCCGATTATCGCAGGCGAGGAAGGCATCTGCTCCGGCTGCGGCGTGGCTACCCTTTCTATCAGCTACTACGATCTGGGTGTTGCTACCGGAAATATGGCTGTAAAGGTTCTGACCGGAGAGTCTGATATTTCCGAGATGCCCATTGAGTACGCTCCTGAATTTACAAAGAAATATAATCCAGAGCTGGCTGAGGCCATGGGCGTGACGATTCCCGATGACTATGTGGCAATCGAGACGGCAGAGTAACAGAACCATCTGAATCATCTGAAATTTTACAGCGGCGGAAAAAGGTCTTTCCTTTTCCGCCGCTTTTTGATATAATATTGAAGATTGTATGCTTTTTCTGAAATAGCAGGAAAAGCGGTATTATGAAAGCAGGAGGAATCATAAGGTGGAAATTATGAAGTTTATCAACGCCCTTCCGGGTCCTGTGGCTCAGGGACTGATTTGGGGCATCATGGCCATCGGCGTCTACATCACCTATAAGGTGCTGGACCTGGCGGATTTGACTGTGGACGGTACCATGGCGACAGGCGGAGCAGTCTGTATTGTCATGATGCAGAGCGGACATTCGGTGGGCGTTTCATTGCTGGCAGCGTTTCTTGCAGGAATGGCAGCCGGTCTGGTGACAGGCCTGTTCCATACGGCCATGGGAATTCCGGCGATTCTGGCGGGAATTCTGACTCAGCTGGGTTTGTATTCGGTCAATCTGCGGATCATGGGAGAAAAGGCAAATGTGGCTCTTGCCTTTGGAAAATACGATCAGCTTGTATCCCTTCGGTGGATTCGGGATGTTCCCTTCTATCAGAATACGATCTTTGTTTCGGCAGTGTTTGTACTGGTTCTGATCGTGATTCTGTACTGGTTTTTCGGAACGGAGCTGGGCTGCGCCATCCGCGCGACCGGAAACAACGAAAATATGTCCAGAGCGCAGGGAATTAATACCAATACCGGAAAGCTGGTGGGCCTGATGCTTTCCAACGGAATTGTATCTCTTTCCAGTGCGCTTTATGCACAGTACAATGGCTTTGCGGATGTAAACGCGGGCCGAGGCGCTATCGTAATCGGTCTGGCCGCGGTTATCATCGGAAACGTGATTCTGGGCAAGGTCAGCAGAAATTTTGCGTTTAAGCTTTTTTCCGTGGTAGTGGGAGCAATCATTTACTGGGTGGTATACCAGATTGTTATTACAGCCGGATTGAATGCCAATGACATGAAGCTGATTTCCGCTCTGGTAGTAGCTATTTTCCTGGCAGTTCCTTACTGGAAACGGAAATATTTCTCCAAGCCTGTGAAAAAGGGAGGTGCGTCCAATGCTTAAAATGGAAGGAATCTGGAAGACCTTTAACGCAGGGACCGTAAATGAGAAGACAGCCTTAAGCGGTCTGGACCTGGAGCTGAAGGAAGGAGATTTCGTCACGGTCATCGGCGGAAACGGGGCAGGAAAGTCCACGATGCTGAACGCGGTGGCTGGTGTATGGCCTGTGGATGAAGGAAAGATCTATATTGATGATATTGACGTGACAAAGCTCCCGGAGCATAAACGTGCCAAATATCTGGGACGTGTGTTCCAGGATCCGATGACCGGCACAGCTTCCGGCATGCAGATTGAAGAAAATCTGGCTCTGGCCGCAAGGCGCGGAGAGTTCCGTTTTCTGAAGCCGGGCATTACCCATAAAGAAAGAAGCTATTACCGGGAGCGCCTTGCCACCCTTGGTCTTGGCCTGGAGGATCGGATGACCACCAAGGTGAGGCTTCTGTCCGGCGGACAGCGCCAGGCACTGACCCTTTTGATGGCTACCCTGAAAAGGCCGAAGATTCTGCTTCTTGATGAGCATACGGCCGCCCTGGACCCGAAGACAGCGGCAAAGGTATTGGAAGCCACAGACCGGATTGTGGGGGAAAATCATCTGACTACCATGATGATTACCCACAACATGAAGGACGCAATCGTTCATGGAAACCGTCTGATTATGATGTATGAGGGTCATATCATTTATGATGTGGCAGGAGAGGAAAAGAAAAAACTGAAGGTATCGGATCTGCTGGAAAAATTCGAGCAGGCAAGCGGCGGAGAATTTGCAAACGACCGGATGATGCTGGCCTAGCGTTCCGGCGGCTGAAGGAGGAGGGATGGGGCTCCAGCCTCCTTCACGCATTGACAAGGAAGAAAGAAATTGCTACAATTTCAAAAGACGTATTCTTTCCAATGGGCAGGAAGTTTTTCCTGCAGAGAAAGGTGCAGATTAAGGAAGAAGGGGTGTGAAAAAATGAAGCGAGTTGTGTTTTCCATTCTGGTAGACAATACTTCCGGTGTACTGAGCCGTATTTCCGGCCTGTTCAGCCGCCGGGGCTACAATATTGACAGTCTGACTGTAGGAACGACGGCAGATCCCCGCTATTCGCGCGCGACTGTTGCGGCCAGAGGCGACGAGCTCATTCTGCAGCAGATTGAGAATCAGCTGAACAAGCTGGTAGATGTGATTGACATCAAGCGTCTGGAACCGGAGAGCTCCATCTGCCGGGAACTGATTATGATTAAGATCAAAGTCAATGATGAGAACCGCCAGTCTTTAATTGCCGTGGCAAATATTTTCCGGGCGAAAATTGTGGATGTGGCAAAGGGATCCTTTGTCATTGAACTGACCGGAAATCAGTCCAAGGTGGACGCGTTTATCGATCTTTTGAGCGGTTATGAGATTCTGGAGCTGGCAAGAACCGGAATTACGGGACTTTCCAGAGGAACTTTTGACGTGAAGATGTATGGTGAAGATGGCAAGCTGATGGATTACGACTTCAGCTGAGCATAAACAAAACAAAATGGAGGAATGAAAAAATGGCAAAGATCTATTATCAGGAAGACTGCAATCTTTCCCTTCTGGAGGGCAAGACCATTGCGGTAATCGGCTACGGAAGCCAGGGCCATGCACAGGCTCTGAACGCAAAGGATTCCGGCTGCCATGTGATTATCGGACTTTATGAAGGAAGCAAGTCCTGGGCCCGCGCGGAGGCACAGGGATTTGAGGTTTATACCGCTGCCGAGGCTGCAAAGAAAGCCGACATTATCATGATTCTGATCAATGACGAGCTGCAGGCTGCCATGTATAAGAAGGATATTGAGCCGAACCTGGAGGAGGGCAATATGCTGATGTTCTCCCACGGCTTCAATATTCACTTCAATCAGATCGTGCCGCCCAAGAATGTGGACGTTACCATGATCGCTCCGAAGGCTCCGGGCCACACAGTAAGAAGCGAGTACCAGGCTGGCAAGGGAACTCCCTGTCTGGTAGCTGTTTACCAGGATGCTACCGGAAAGGCTATGGAGTACGCGCTGGCATACGGCCTGGCTATCGGCGGAGCAAGAGCGGGAATTCTGGAGACCACCTTCCGTACCGAGACTGAGACAGACCTGTTCGGCGAGCAGGCAGTGCTCTGCGGCGGTGTATGCGCTCTGATGCAGGCAGGCTTCGAGGTTCTGACCGAGGCCGGATACGATCCGAGAAACGCTTACTTCGAGTGTATCCATGAGATGAAACTGATTGTAGATCTGATTTACCAGTCCGGATTTGAGGGAATGCGCTACTCCATTTCCAATACGGCTGAGTATGGAGATTATATCACAGGACCGAAGATCATTACTGAGGATACCAAGAATGCCATGAGAAAGATTCTGAAGGACATCCAGGACGGCACCTTCGCAAAGGACTTCCTGCTTGATATGTCCCCGGCCGGCGGACAGGCTCACTTCAAGGCCATGAGAAAGCTGGCTTCCGAGCATCCGTCAGAGAAGATCGGAAAGGAGATCCGCAAGCTCTACAGCTGGAATGACCAGGACAAGCTGCTGGATAACTAAAGAAATGAAGAATTGGAGCAGAAAGATTTATCTTGAGCTTCCGATTCCTTCAGAGGAGGACCACCGTCCGCTGCAGGCGCGGCTTACAGCCGCCCTGGAGGACAGTGGTCCTTTCCGGCTGGAGGAAAAGGCGGCATACATCAGGATGCGGCCGGCGGCGCTGCGGGATGCCCAGGAGATTTGCGTACAGAGCGGGTTTCGTGTCACAGCCACAGCAGGTTTTGACGGACAGGGCTGGGAACTTCTTAAGATAGAGCCGGGAGATACCACAGACTCCCACTATGGCCTCTGCGCGGATTTGGGAAGTACCACCATTCTGATGCAGCTGGTGAATCTGAATACAGGTGAGGTCCTGGACACTGAGAGTATTTTCAATCCCCAGATTAACTGGGGCGAGGATATTCTGAGCCGCATTTTCTATACGAAGGACCGGCCGGACCACCGGAAAAGACTCCAGGCAGCCACTGGGGAAGGATTTCAGAGTCTGATGGAAAAGCTGAAGGAGAAGACGGGAATCGATACTTTTTCCTGCCCGGTTCTGGTTGTATCGGGAAATACGGCCATGATTCATTTCCTCCTGGGACTGGATGCCTTTGGCGTCTTCCAGTCTCCCTATGCGGTGCAGACTCTGGCCCCTGATATCTGCAGGGCAGAAGAGCTGGGAATTCCCATGAACGGTTTTGTATGCTGCTGTCCTGGTTTGGAAAACTATCTGGGCGGGGATATTATCAGCGGAATGCTGGCCACAGGGATTCCGGATCGGGAGGAAATCAGCGTTTTCCTGGATGTGGGAACAAACGGAGAACTGGTAGTGGGAAATAAAGACTTCCTTCTGGCGGGAGCAGGAGCGGCCGGACCGGCTCTGGAGGGCGGCGTGGTCCACACGGGCATGCGGGCCGAGGAAGGAGCCGTAGACCGGGTGGTTACCGAGGAAGGACAGCTGAAAGTCCATGTGATTGGAGAAGGAGAGGCAAAGGGAATCTGCGGTTCGGGAATCGTGGATCTGATTGCGGAACTCTATCTGAACGGCTGGATTGATCTCCGGGGAAAATTCCAGGAGGAAGTGCCGGAGGTGGTACGCGTGCCTGCGCGGGAAGAGGAGGAGACAGAGCTGGCTGTGGAATATGCGCCGGGGCTGTATTTCTACCAGGATGATATTGAGGAATTTCTGAAGACCAAGGCAGCGGCCATGACTATGGTGGAATATATGATGGGGCTTATCGGACTTACCATGGAAGATGTGGGCCGTTTTTATGTGGCGGGAGCCTTCGGAACCCATTTGAATAAGGAGTCTGCGGTGACCATCGGCCTTTACCCGGACATTGACCGTGATAAAATTATTTCGCCCGGGAACACCTCCCTCCAGGGAGCCAGAGAACTTCTACTTGACCGGTCCCTGATGGAGAAGGCAAAAGAAATCATAGGCCGGATGCAGTACATACAGTTCGGGGCGGTGGAAGATTTTCTGCATCTGATGGTAGCTGCCACAGCCATTCCCCATACAGATATGCAGAGATATCCTTCGGTGGCAAGACGGCTGGAGGAGAGAAGAAAGAACAATTAGAGAAACAGACGGCGGGCTTCTGAAAGGAAAGGCAGCCTGCCGTCTTGAGGGGGATTATGAGCCGATTTTTTAAAAAATTATATCTGGCGGTCGTCATACCTTGTGCACTCAATCTGCCGCTTACTATTTCTGTCCTGACATATGTAATGATTGGGGGAAAGCTCTATTACGATTTCCTGGAGCTGATGGTATGGCTGGCCGCGGCATTTTTCCTTTGCCTTGGCACTTTTCTCTGGCTTCTGCTCTGGCCTGTGCGTGACAGCGCCCGGACAAGCCTCCGGGCGCGGATGATGATGGGAGGACGCAGAAGCATATACTGGGGATTATATGGAGCAGTGGTGCAGAGCTTCCTCACCTGGCGCCTGCTCCATCCGTCATCGGGGCCGGCCCTGATGATTGGAAGGGGACTGCAGATTCTGGATGTGATTCTGGCGCTGGCGGGCATTCTGCTTCTCCTGTTTTCAGGGACCTTACGTATCTTTTTTACTTCAAAACGGCTGGGCATTTCCAGGCGGATTGTGATGCTGCTTACCTGGTGGATTCCCATAGTAAATCTTCTGGTGCTTCTGTACGCCTGCCGTCTGGTCTATGAGGAATACGATTTTGAAAGAGAAAAAGCGCAGCTCCGCGCTCTGCGTGTGGATTCGGATCTCTGTGCCACAAAATATCCCCTGCTGCTGGTCCATGGCATCGGTTTCCGGGATCTCCGGTATTTTAATTACTGGGGCAGGATACCCAGAGAGCTGAAGCGCAATGGAGCAGTGATTTACTACGGCAATCAGGAGGCGCTGGGAACGATCGCGTATAACGCGGAGGATATCCGGAAAAGAATTCTTGAGATTCGGAAAGAGACAGGAGCGGAAAAGGTGAATATCATCGCTCATTCCAAAGGCGGGCTGGACGCGCGCTGCGCGGTGACCACCCTTGGCATGAGTCCTTATGTGGCATCGCTTACGACCATGAATACGCCCCACCGGGGCTGCCGTTTTGTGGATTATGCCTGCCATCTGCCGGAAGGCTTTTACCGTTTTGTGGCCGGCTGCTTTGATCGGACTTTTGCAAAATTCGGGGATAAGGCTCCTGATTTTTATACAGCCACCCATCAGTTTGCCACAGAGGCAAGCGCCCGGTTCAATGAAGAGACGCCGGATGTGCCGGGAGTCTATTACCAGAGCTACACTTCCAAGATGAAAAATCCGTTCAGCCATCTGCTGCTTTCGATTCCCTGGTGCCTGATCTGGCCGCTGGAAGGAGAAAATGACGGGCTGGTCAGCGTAGAATCCGCAAAATGGGGCCAGTTCCGCGGCGTGTTTTCCAATAAGAGGCTGCGCGGCATTTCCCATGGAGATATCATTGATCTGAAGCGGCAGGATTATAAAGGCTTCGATGTGGTGGAGACGTATGTGAAAATAGTGGCGGAGCTGAAGGAGAAAGGGTTCTGACGCAAAAAACTATTGACAGAAGCCTGCGCAAACACTATAATCTTAGTTGTGCAACGATCCCTTCAGCGGCATATTGGGTAAGCCTGGTGCAGTTGAAGGTATATTACCCAGACAGTTGTCTAGTGCACAATATACAACTGGAGGGAGGTTAGGTGTGATACTATGTCGAATGTAATCGTAAAAGAGAACGAGACTTTAGATAGCGCTCTGCGTCG
>CALWAV010000079.1 GCA_944375745.1 uncultured Merdimonas sp. | reverse complement strand
GGCAAGGCTATCCAGGGGCATAAGGCTGGAGACCGGGTCCATGTACAGGTGGGAAACGGAGGCTATGACGTAGTGATCCGTTCCATCGAAAAAGACGCCGGGGATGAGGATGAGATAAGGAAATTTTGACAGGGATTGACCAGACGGTGCGTTTGGGGTAGACTAGAGATACGCGCAGCGGGCGGAACGCCCGCTGTGTTCCTGTGGCAAAGGAAAGAACCCTTTGCTCCGGCGGCGGCCGGACGGCGGATAACAAACAGGAAGAAATGAGATAGAACGGGGAAAAGTTATGAATACAGCAGGAATGGTTCCATTTGTGAAATGGGCGGGCGGAAAAAGACAGATGCTGGAGCAGCTGAACATCCGTATGCCGGACGAATATGGAACATACTATGAGCCTTTTGTGGGAGGCGGAGCTCTGGTTCTTTATCTGGAGCCGAAGCGGGCCTTCTTAAATGATATTAACAGGGAACTGATCCATACTTACACAGAGATCCGGGATCATCTGGATACGATTCTGGTGCTTCTGGATACCATGGACAAGGTAACCTGTACCAAAGAATATTATTATGAGATGCGGAGCCGCTACAATGAAAAACTGAGGCTGCAGGACTATGACACAGAGATGGCAGCTCTGTTTATCTATCTGAATAAGCACTGTTTCAACGGCCTGTACCGGGTGAATACCCAGGGCCAGTTCAATGTGCCCTGGAATCAGAAGCAGCAGGTACGCTCCATGGATATGGAGAACATTAAACGGATTTCCGCTTTTCTGAAATCTGTGACAATCACCTGTCAGGACTTTGAGGCATCTCTGAAAGGGATAAAGAAAGGGGATTTCGTTTATTTTGACAGCCCCTATGCCCCTTTGAATCCCACCTCTTTTGATTCTTATACGAAGGAGGGCTTTGCGGAGGAGGAGCACCGCCGTCTGGCAGGCCTGTTCCGCAGACTGACGGAAGAAGGCGTGTACTGCATGCTGACCAATCACAATACCGAACTGATCCGGGAACTGTACGACGGTTTCCTGATTGAGGAGATCGATGTGCGCCGGGCCATTAATTCTGACCCGAAAAAGCGGAAAGGAAAAGAGGTCATCATTAGAAACTACGGAGAGGCAGTCAAAGACACGGAGCACAGAGAATGAAGCACGTTCTGGATGAAGACCTGGTTTATGAGATCCTTTCTGCAGTGGAGGAGATTCCCGAAGGGCGCGTGGCCACCTATGGACAGATTGCACGCCTGATTGGAAGGGATAAGAATTCCAGGCTGGTGGGGAAGGTCCTGAGCATGGCGGAATATTACGGGCAGTACCCCTGCCACCGGGTCGTGAATCATGCGGGGAGGCTGGCGCCGGGCTGGAGAGAGCAGGCGGAGCTGCTGCGTGAGGAAGGCGTGGAGCTGAAGGAAAATGGCTGCGTGGATTTGAAGAAATATCAGTGGGATTGCTGAAAAACTACGGGAAAATTACATAGACGAAGAACAGGGAGCCGTTCCTCTGGCGGGCGGCTCCCTTCGTGTGCTATGCTTACGTGGTAATATAAGTATTGTACCCCTTCTGGCGCACCTCCCGCTCCATGGCGATGGCGTTGCTCAAGCGTGCGTAAGCTCCCACCTGCACCTTATACAGGCCGTCCTGATAGATGATGTAAGCCGGGAAGCCGTCGTTTTCCAGAAGGCTTAACAGATTGTCGGCGTTCTGCCGGTCGCGGAAGGCCCCTGCCTGCACCCGGTACAGCTCCTGCTCCGGGCCTGTGCCCTCGGGCATGGAGGGGCATACGGGGCAGTTCCCGCCGCCCATCATATTATTTCCCATATTGTTTCCCATCGAGTTTCCAGTCATATTTCCTCCTCCTGATACATTCTGATTTTCCAGTGTTTCCATGATGCCGTCGGCGATTCCCTGGGCTATGGCCTGAAATCTGGAATCAAACAGCTGATTATCCTTGTCGCTGTCGATGAAGCCTGCTTCCACAAGAAGGGCCGGCATCTGAGTGCTGTTCAGCACCACCAGGTTGGGGCGGATGCTGACGCCTGCGTTGCGGAAGCCCAGACGCTCCAGATTGGCGTTGATATTCTGGGCGATTTCCTTCTTGATACCGGAATCGTCGTAGATCAGCGTCTGCACGCCTGTGTATTTTCCGGGATATTCTGCCGCGTTCCGGTGAATGGAAACGAAGAGATCCGCCCCTTCCTCGTTGGCGATGGCTGCCTTCTGCCCTACGGACTGGGTGGCGTCCGTAGTTCTTGTGTAGCTCACATCGTAGCCGTTTTCCTCCAGAATCCGTCCTACCGCCATGGCAAGGCGCAGGGCGTCATCGCTTTCCCGGCGGCCCTGATATACTGCGCCGGGGTTGCTTCCGCCATGTCCGGCGTCCACTACTATTTTTGTCGCCATGCAATCTCCTTATCAACTGAAAGTACATTCTTCATCCATAGGATATGCGTGTAAACTGCGTCTTGTGAAAATAAATAAAGTAGTGTATCATGAATACGGTTTTTACGTTCCCTGCGACGCTGATTCTGAAAATACTGCAGATTTTGGCCCAGGAGGGGGCGTGTCTGCATGAAAACAGAAAGGATTTGCATAGAATGAAACAGAAATGTGCTGTGATCACGGGAGCGTCCCGAGGAATCGGAGCCGCCGCCGCCGAGCGCTTCGCGGCCGGCGGCTGGAATCTGGCCCTCTCCTGTGTCCGCTCCTCGGACAGGCTGGAGGAACTGGCCGGGCGGTTTCACGCTGACTGGGGAGTCACCTGTCTGACCTATACGGGAGATATGGGACGGGAGGAACCGGTCCGGGAATTTTTCGGCAGGATAGAAGAGACCTTCGGAGGCGTGGATGTGCTGGTCAATAACGCGGGAATCTCCCGGGTGGGCCTTCTGGAGGAGATGCCCCTGGAAGAATGGGAGGAGGTTCTGCGCACCAATGTGACCTCTGTATTCCTCTGCTCGAAGGCGGCGATTCCCTTTATGCTGCATAAAAAGTCCGGCGCCATCATCAATGTGTCTTCTGTCTGGGGCTGTGTGGGTGCATCCTGTGAGGCCGCCTATTCCGCCTCCAAAGGAGCGGTCAACGCCCTGACCCAGGCCCTGGCCAAGGAACTGGCTCCCAGCGGCATCGCGGTAAACGCGGTGGCCTGCGGAGCGGTGGATACGGATATGAATGCCTGCTTTTCCCCGGAAGAGCGGCAGGAGATAGCAGGGGAGATCCCTGCGGGACGGTTTGCCCTTCCCTCGGAAGCGGCGGATCTGATTTATACGCTCGCAGAGCGCCCGTCCTATCTGACCGGACAGATCATCCGGCTGGACGGCGGGTGGATTTAAGTACCTGATGAGAAACATTGCCGCCGGACCCGGCGGCAGGAGGGAGTAAGTTATGAAAATTATCAAACAGTTCGGAATTATCTTTTCCCTGTGCTGGATTGCCACGGTGATTGAGAGATTGCTGCCCATCGCCTTTCCGGCCAGCGTCATCGCCATGCTGCTGCTGTTGATCTGTCTGATGACAGGCGTTCTGAAGATCGATCATATCCGGGAAAAGTCGGATTTTCTTCTGGCCAATATGGCTTTCTTTTTCATCCCGGCCGGAGTAAATGTGATCAACTATCTGGATATTCTGAAGGCAAACTGGCTGCCGCTTTTGCTGATCTGTGTGATTACGACAGTTATCACCTTTGCTGCCACTGCCTACAGCATCCGTCTTACTATCTGGCTGCTTGGCCGGAGGAAAGGAGCAGACAGATGAGTGACGTATTTTCTTCTCCTTTCTTCGGAATCGCCTTGAGCATTCTGACCTTCTGGATCGGCGCAAAGATCCAGAAACAGCTGAAATCAGTGATATGCAATCCTCTGCTGATTGCGATTCTGCTCACATCGGTGGTGCTTCTGGCGTTTGATATTCCCTATGAAAGCTACAATGAGGGCGGAGCCATCATCAACATGTTTCTGACTCCTGCCACGGCCTGCCTGGCTGTCTCTATCTATACAAAGATACAGATCCTGAAGGAGAACTGCATTCCCATTGTGGTGGGCTGTACCGTGGGTTCCCTGGCGTCCATGGGAAGCGTCTGGCTGCTCTGCCGGCTTTTTGGGCTGGATGAAGCCATGACGGCCTCGCTGATTCCAAAATCCATTACCACGCCCATCGCCATGGAGGTCTGCCAGTCCCATGGCGGTATCGTGCCGGTGACTGTGATTGCGGTGATCTTCACGGGAATTCTCGGAAGCATTCTGGCGCCCTTCCTGATCCGCCTGTTCCGGGTGGATAATCCTGTGACAGCCGGTCTTGCTATCGGAGCCTGCAGTCATGCGGTGGGAACCTCCCGGGCGCTGGAGCTGGGCGAGACGGAAGGAGCCATGAGCGGCCTTGCTATCGGCGTCTGCGGTATTATCACGGTGGTGGTATCTATGATTCTGCTGTGAGAACTGTGTGGTCAGTGGTTTTCATTTGCTCTATAGGGTATAGACGTTACTTTGCTGATTAATGGAAAATGGTACATGAATAAAAGCTGTAAAATTTCACGTTGAATTTTACAGCTTTTTGGGTATAATATAGATAGCAGAAACAATATGGAATCAAGGAAGGAGCTGAAAGAATATGGCAAATATTTTACCAGTATCTGATTTGAGAAATTATAATGAAGTCCTGAAAAACTGCCGCAAAGGTGAACCTGTATATCTTACTAAGAATGGCAGAGGACGGTTTGTTGTGCTTGATATAGAAGATTATGAGCGTGATCGTGCAGAGAAAAAGCTATTAATGAGGTTACAGGAGGCAGAGGAGGCAGTCAAAGACGGCGAAGGCTGGCTTAGCTTGGATGAATTAAAAGCACTTGTAGGGGAGTAAGCTATGCTGAAATTACGAATTAACCCATTGGTTGCAGCGGATTTAAAAGAAATTCGTGAGTATATCGCTGAGGATAATGCAGAATGTGCTGCAAAGACGATTAAAGAAATTTATGGTAAATTTGAGAATCTTCAAATGTTTCCGGGGATAGGTGCAGATCTCTCCAGAAGAGTCAGTTTCCGAACAGATTACAAGTATGCAGCTTGGGAGAATTACGTGATCATTTATAAAGTGGGAGAAGAGTATGTAGAGATTTACCGGGTGGTAAATCGGTACAGGGATATTACGAGGATTTTTGATTAAAGTGCAGCCGCAGCAGCCATAAGGAGGGGAAAGAAGGAGCTGGCGGGGGTGTTATGTGTGAGATTTGCCGCTTGCAATTCTTTTTCAATGCCGCTATAATAAATCAAAAAGATGCGCGCCGGTCAGGCGCGCAGGCCGAAGGGGGCTTCCCGCGAGAGCGGGGAGCCCCCGTTTTTATTTTCCTGGAGGCGGGAGCCTCCTGCCGGAAGGCAGGCAAAGGATGGCATACGGAGGTGGGAACCATGAGAGCTTTTGAGACGAACGACTGGCTGCTGCTGAACAGCATGATTTACCGGATTTATACCACGGAGGATTTTGAGGCCATGCGGCAGCAGTTTCTGGAGCAGCTGAAAATGGTGATTGACTTTGACAGCGCGGATTTTTATCTGGCCAGTCCGGAGGGCGGGGGGCTTACGGATCCGGTGACCATCAACTGCGACCCGGGATTAAGCGCCGCCTATGACGAGCTGGATTACAGCCGGGGAATCATGTACAGCGGCAAGACGCTGATTTACAGGGAGACGGATATTATCTCCGATGAGGCCCGGGTGCAGACGGAATATTACCAGAAGGTCTACAAGCCGAACAACTGGCATTTCGCTCTGCAGATGGTGCTTGCGAGAAACAAGAAGTTTCTCGGGGTGGTGAGCCTGTACCGGACCATCGGGAAGCAGGATTTCC
>CALWAV010000078.1 GCA_944375745.1 uncultured Merdimonas sp. | reverse complement strand
ACACCGGAGTAGTCAGAAGGCTGGATGAACTGGGACGTATCACGCTTCCAATGGAATTACGTAAAGTATTCGGCATTGAAGAACGCGATTCTCTCGAGATCTATGTTGAAGATGACAAAATTATTTTAAAAAAGTATGCACCGACGGATATTTTCACTGGAGAACGCGAAGACCTCATTGAATATCATGGCAAGTTGGTTTCAAAGAAGTCTATTGAAGAATTAGCGAAGAAAGCTGGTTTAATTTAATATAAATATCCGTACAAAAACCGGCAGCCATCATTTTTATCATGGTTACCGGTTTTTTCAATATCTTTTATTTTCTTTCCTCACCGGACTCTGCAAGCAGCGCCTGATAAATCTCTCTCCTTGACACACCCCGGTCCTTCGCGGCCATGCGCATGGCTTCTTTTCTGGGAATTCCCTGAGACTCATACATCCCCACATGCTCTTCCGGCGTCATTTCCTTCCAGACATCCTGCTTTTCCCGTAAAATTTCTCCTTCCGGTTTTCCTTCTATTACAAGCACGCATTCCCCTCGGGGCTCTTCCGCCTGATAATGGGCCAGCGCCTTATCCAGCTCCGTCCGGAAGATGGTCTCATGCTTTTTGGTCAGTTCCCGGCACACGGAAATTCTGCGGTTTCCAAGCGTTTCCAAAAGCTCCTCCAGGGTCCGCACCAGCCTGTGGGGCGCTTCGTAAAGAACGATCGTTCTTGTCTCATTTTTCAGTCCCTCCAGAGCCTGCCGCCGTTCCTTTTTATCACTGGGCAGGAAAGCCTCGAAAGCAAACCGTCTGGTTCCAAGTCCGGAAAGGGTCAGGGCTGTCACGCAGGCACAGGCTCCCGGAAGAGCTGTCACCGTGATGCCGGCTTCCGCGCACATTTTCACAAGCTCTTCTCCCGGATCTGAGATGCCCGGCATGCCCGCGTCCGTAATCAGAGCCACATTCTTTCCTTCCTGCAGGCGGGCCACCAGCTCTCTTCCTTTATCAAATTTATTGTATTCATGATAGCTGGTCATGGGAGTATGAATATCAAAATGATTCAGCAGCCGGATACTGTTCCTTGTATCCTCCGCCGCGATCAGATCCACTTCCTTCAGCACCCGCACAGCCCGGAAAGTCATATCCTCCAGATTTCCGATGGGCGTGGCGCACAAATATAAAATTCCCTGCATGAGCTATTCTCCTGTTTCCTGGCCCGGGACAGTTTCACCCAATTCAGACTCTCCTGTCTCTGTGCTTTCTGTGGCTTCCCCGTCTCCAGCCTCTGCACTTTCGGAAACTGCCTCTGTTTCCGCAGCTTCTGTCTCCACCGCTTCTGTCTCCGCCGCCGCGGCTTCCGCGGCTCTGGCGGCCGCTTCCGCTTCCGCCTCTTCCGGACTTAAAAGTCCGTCAGCTGTATAGGAGCATTTTGCATTCCACAAAAGCCACTCCGTACTGCCGCTGTCATAGACCGCCTGAATCTGCTGGCGGATCTGTTCCGGACCGTAGGTCTGATGGCTGCTCAGCCAGGTGGCCGTAAAATCCTGCAGCCAGGGCCGGACCTCTGCCTTCTTTGTTCCCTCCGGAATGACTGCCAGCCGTTCCGAGGATGCCTGCAAAGCAGCCCGGATCGTCTCATAGGGCTGCAGATCCGGATGAGCCAGTCCATACACTCCATCCCGGTAATGGGAAGGATAAATCATGGGACAGATATAATCCAGATGCCGGGCCATGGCTTCGTAATCCTGCCCCACAATCTCCGCGTCTAGTTCATGATCAATCACTGTGCCGAATACGTCCGCAGACACCTTTACATTCAGGGGAGAAAGGGTGTCATAGGCATACTCGGTAAATTCCGTAATGATAGCTGTCTTGCTTTTTACCTGGGCCTCTTCTCCATAATCAGCCTCTTCATTCTTAATCTCTGTGGGAAACCGGATATAGTCAAACTGAATCTCGTCAAAGCCGGCGCCGGCTGCCTGCCGGGCCACTGCCATCAGGTATTCCCAGACCTCCCGCTGGTAAGGATTTACCCAGGCCAGACCATTTTTATCCAGGAACACACCGCCGTCCTTTCTCTGGATACAAAGGTCGGGGCGTTTGGAAGCCAGCAGCGGATCCTTAAAGGCCACAATCCTGGCAATCAGATAGACGCCCTCCTCTTTCAGCCTCTGAACCAGTCCCGGCAGATCGGTGATATAATTCACGTCCGCCTCCAGCTCCTGGACCATGGGATCTTCCATCTGATATGTAACAATGCCCTCGTCATTTTTTATGTCAATCACCATGGCGGTCAGCTCGCTGTCACGGACAAGCTGTATCAGATTCTCCATTTTCGCATGGCCTGCCATGGGACCGGTCACATAAATTCCTTTCACCGGCTCTGCAGGAACAGCCTCTTCCTGTTCCTGCTGAAGGTCTGTCTCGTCCTCCTCCTCTCCGTTCTCGGAGGATTCTTTATTTTCGGAGGCGTCTCCGTTCTCGGAGGATTCTTCATTCTCAGGATCCTCCTCTTCCGCTCCGGTCTGAACCTGCTGCACCTGAGGCACTTCAGCTTCTCCGCTTCCGCATCCGGCCAGCAGCGCGCAGAACAGAACAAGAATCAGAAATCCAGCTGTCTTCCTTTTCATATCTGTACTTCCTCAACACCTGCAACCATTAATATCCGTAAATCTCATAGATTTCGTCCATATAGACACCCGGTTCCCGGTACACAATCAAAGGCTTTTCCACCGTCATTCTGGGCCGGCCGCCCCGGCAGGCCTCCAAAAGCACCATGTTCGGCTCCCGATCCACATAAGGATATACCAGCCGCATTCTTTTGGGCTCCAGCTTATATTTTCCCAGCGTCATGATAATTTCCGCCAGCCGGAAGGGCCTGTGCACCAGATAGAAACGGCCGCCGGGTTTTAAGACCCTGGCTGTCTCCCGGGCCACGTCCTCAAAGCTGCACAGGATCTCATGGCGGGCAATGGCCTTTGGCAGCTCCGGATTCAAAAGTCCATGCTGGTCTGTCATATAGGGCGGATTGCAGGTCACTACGTCAAAAGAAGCCGCCCCAAATATGGAGGCCGCCTCCTTGATATCTCCTTCTACAATGGAAACGGAATCCGTCAGATCATTCAGCTCTACGCTGCGCCTTGCCATATCAGCGCTTTCCGCCTGGATCTCCAGGCCGGTAAAGCTTTTCCCCTTTGTCTTTCCCCGGAGCAGAATCGGAATGATGCCTGTGCCCGTACCCAGATCCAGAACCTGCTCCCCTTCCTTTACTCTGACAAAGCCCGAAAGCAGAACCGCGTCCATTCCAAAACAGAATCTGCCGGGATTCTGGATGATCCGGTATCCGTTTCTCTGCAGATCATCCAGCCGTTCCCCGCTTTTGAGCTCAATCATCATCCAGCTTTGATTTCCTCTCCTGTTTCTCCAGCGCTTCCAGCTTTTTCAGCTCTTTGTCAGACACGCCGCCTTTTTCCTTTTTCTTTCTCGGGCGGAACTTCAGCTCCTCCACCGGATACTCCCGGATCTCCTTTTCATCACCATCCAGGGTAACCACGACCTTGACCTTCTGGCGCAGCACATTGACACTCTGCACTTCCCCTTTAAATCCATCAGCCGTAGTCACATAATCGCCATTTCCCGGAAGACGGCTGTTCAGTTCCTCATAGGTCTCCTGCTCATGCTTCAGGCAGCACATCAGCCGTCCGCAGACTCCGGAAATCTTGGTGGGATTTAGGGACAGATTCTGCTCCTTCGCCATCTTGATGGAAACCGGAACGAATTCGGAAAGATGCGTGTGACAGCACAATTCTCTCCCGCAGATTCCAATGCCTCCCAGAATCTTCGTCTCATCACGGACTCCGATCTGTCGAAGCTCAATTCTGGTCCGGAATACGCTGGCCAAATCCTTCACCAGCTCCCGGAAGTCGATTCGTCCATCAGCTGTAAAATAGAAGAGTACTTTATTATTGTCAAAGGTATATTCAGCCTGAATCAACTTCATTTCCAGGCCGTGCTTTTTGATCTTTTCCTGGCAGATCCGGAAAGCCTCTTTTTCCTTCACCCGGTTGGCTGCTTCCTTCGCGTCGTCTTCGGCAGTGGCAATCCGAAGCACCGGCTTCAGGGGCTGCACTACCTTTTTGTCATCCACTTCTTTTGTTCCGACCACTACGCTTCCGTACTCCACGCCTCTGGCCGTCTCCACAATCACATGCTTCCCTCTGGGAATATTCAGCTTTCCGGGGGAGAAATAATAGATTTTTCCCGCTGTCCGGAATCTGACGCCTATGACCTTTTCCATGTTAATTCTCCTTTATCGTCAGCATGAGAAGCTCGATCGTCAGCTCAAAGCTCACGTTTGCTTTCAGACGTGTCTTCGCCTTCTCAAGCGCCTTCAAAATATGCTCCAGGCCTTCGTAGGAACTCTTGGCGGCCTGAGCGCTGATATAATTGATTTCATCCGAAAAGATAAGACCATCGATCTGGCGGGTGGCCTTAAACAGCAGCACATCCCGGTACCAGAGCATCATCAGATCCAGATAATCATCGATCTCTGCCTTATACTCCACTGCCTTGCGCACTGCTTCTGTGATCTCATAGATCTCCATATCTCTCAGATGGCGCAGAAGATGTATCACCTGATCCTTCAATTCAGAAAAGTGCTCTGATTCTGCCAGGCGCTTTGCCTTTCCCACATTTCCTCTGGCAAAGGCTGCGCAGATATCCGCCTGATAATCAGGCACATGCAGTTCTTCCATCAGATATCTGCGAATCTGTTCCTCCTTCACCGGCCGCAGCTTCAGGGTCACACACCGGGAAAGAATGGTGGGCAGAAACGCCTCCGAATTCTCTGTAAGAAGCAGAATAATCCCGTAGGCCGGCGGCTCTTCGATGGTTTTCAGCAGGGCATTCTGAGCCTGCACAGTCATCTTCTCCGCCTCATCCACAATATAGATCTTCCATGGGCTGCTGTAAGGACGAATGAGAATATCACTGCACAGCTGATCCCGGATATCATCCACTCCGATGGACCCTGGTTTTTCATGGGTCACGCGAATAATGTCCGGCTGGTTTCTGCTCTCTGCCTGGATGCAGGAATGGCATGCTCCGCAGGCATCTGTGCCCTTCTTCTCACACTGAAGTGTCTGGGCAAAGGCAGACGCAAGAAGCATCTTGCCGGAGCCCTCCTCTCCATCCAGAATATAGGCATGAGATACCTTGTTCAGGCGTATCGCATTCTGCAGATGATCAATAATCTGTTCGTGTCCGATAATTTCTGAAAATCCTGCCATATATTCTTCCCTCCTCCGTATCAGCCGCCTCCGGCCCCAGCCCCTGTGGGCCGCGGCCTGCGCCATGTTCAGTATATCATAGATTCCGGATAAAAAACAGTATTTTTACGGTTTCAGGTACTCCCGGATACAGGAACTTATTTCCTCAATGCATTCCTTCAGCTCCCGGTTGCAGAAACGCCTTTTTATTCCGGCCGCCTGAATCTTTTCCTCTGAAAAGTCCTCGCTGTCTGCCAGAAACCGGCGGCACATTTCCGCGTAGCGCGGCTTCTCCTGAGCCCTCTCCCGGTCCAGAGCCCGCTGCAGCCGTTCCCCATCTTCCACCTCAATGTAAATGGGAATCACCCGGTCCTCTCCATAATAATCCCGTATACTCCGGAAGGATTCCAGCACTCCCACTGCCAGATAGTTAAAATGTTCCAGATTCGTAGCCTCTGTATCTGCCGTAAAATATTTCCATACGCCATGGACCGTATGATAAGCCCGGAGCTCAATCACTCTTCCCTGGGCCTCCAGCCCGGCGAGCCCGTTTTCATCCGTAAAATGATACTGCAGGCCAGGTGTCTCTCCCGCCCGCATGGGCCGCGTTGTATACAGCACCAGAGGTCTTAAACTCAGCTCCTTCTTCTCCAGCAGACTCTGAAAAATCGTATCTTTTCCCGTGGAGCTTTTTCCAATAATATAAAACAGTTTTCCCATGCCTGGTTGTTCTCCCTTTTGTATGTTTAAATCCGAAGCACCGGCATCCTGTCTCCTGACACAAGCCCGTGTACCGCAAAGCCGGCTTTCTGCCACTGCCGGATCCGGTCCACTGCCTCGCCGGTAATCTCCTCACCCGGTACAATCAACGGAATCCCTGGCGGATACAGATAAATATAATCCGCCGCCAGTCTTCCTGTACAGGCTGAAACCGGACAGGTTTCTGCTTCTTTTTCTTCTGCTTCTCCAGCTGTCAGAGGGGCAGAAAGCCTTGGAAGCTCCGCGGCTTCATCGTTTTCAGAAACTTCCGCGCTCCCGGGATAAGACCGGCCAGACTGCTCCGCCGCCTGCTGCTCCAGCTCATGATCCAGCTCATGCAGAGCCTTGTTCAGCCTCTCAAAACCCTCTTCCGTGTCCGCAATACTGGCGATGCCGACCACATAATCCGGTCCGCTCATCTCCATCTGCAGATGGTACCGCTGCAAAAGCAGTTCCGAAAGCCGGCTTCCCGTAAGTCCTGCCCTCCGGCCAGAAATCAGAAGCTTGCTCCGGTCAAAATCATACGCTCCGGCCGCCGCTCCTTTCCCTTCCGGTTCTTTTCCAGCCGTTTCCATCAGACATCCAGCCGCCAGATCATCTCCGGCCAGATACAGCGTTTTCAGATCCCGGCAGTTTTCCCGAAAGGCAGAAAGCAGCTTTACGTGTTCCTGAAAAAGCTCTCTGCTCTTCCGTTCCAGCAGATCCACACAGGCGTCGATGGACGCCATCAGAACATAGGACGGACTGCTGCTCTGATACACGGAAAGATAATGCCGGATCCTCTCCTGATCCGCCAGCTCTCCCTGAATATGCAGAAGCGCTGTCTGAGTCAGCGCAGGCAGCGTCTTATGCACACTGTGAATCACCACATCCGCTCCGGCGCTCACCGCGTCCTCCGGAAAATAGTCCGAAAAGGGAAAATGAGCCCCGTGAGCCTGATCCACAATCAGTGGGATTCCATGCCGGTGGCAGATATCCGCGATCTCTTTCACATCTGAGCAGACGCCGTCATAAGTGGGCGAGGTAATGATAGCCGCCTGAATGGGACCGTCTTTTTCCCCGGACTGTCGTTTATCCTGCAGAATCTTTTCCACATCCTCCGGGCAGATGGCGCCATTTATCCCCAAAGAGGAAATCTGTTGTGGATAAAGATATTCCGCCTTCAGATTTCCCAGCTCTATGGCATGATATACGGATCTGTGGCAGTTCCGGGCCGCCAGAATCCGGCCTCCCCGGCGGACGCAGCCGGATATGGCGCTTAAAATTCCTGCCGTGCTTCCGCCTACCAGAAAGTGAGTCTCCTCCGCTCCGTAAAGGCGCGCCGCCCGTTCCTGGGCCTTTTTCAGAGCTCCATCCGTCTCCGGATGATGCAGGTCATCAAAGCCATCGATCTCCGTGATATCAAACCGGTATGGATTTTCAAAGTTTCCCATGATCCGCTTATGTCCCGGCATATGAAAGCCGTAATAATCTGACTCCCCATAGGCCTGAAGCTTCCGGTAAAGGGGGCCTCCGAAACCACCGGAAAGAGAATGGCCGGGATTTCTGTTTTCCTGTGTCGTATCTGTCATTTTTCTGTCTCTTTCTCCAGAAGGGCCGCCATATCCGGAAACGGCTGAAGACTCCGCTCCAGAATTCCTTTCATATAAGCAATCAGAATACCGTAATTCGTCATGGGCACTCCCTGTGCCTTCGCCTCACTGAGGCGGTACTGCATTTCCTGCTCATTCAGCATACAGCCCCCGCAGTGGACGATCATATGATAATCCTTCAGGTCCCGCTCAAAGCCTGTCCCTGAGGTAAACACAAATTCCGGCTTCTTTCCGGTATAGTTTTCGATCCAGCGGGGCAGTTTCACCGTTCCGATGTCATCGCACTGGCGGTGATGGGTGCAGCCCTCGGAAATCAGAATCTTATCCCCATCCTGCAGCGTCTCCAGGGCCCTCGCTCCCCGGACTGCCTGGGCAAGATTTCCCTTGTACCGGGCAAACAAAATGGAAAAGGACGTGAGCAGAATATCCTCCGGCGTATCCCGGTCTGCCAGATCAAATACCTGGCTGTCGGTAATCACCAGCTTCGGCTTTGTCCCAAGCCTCGCAAGGGTCTCCTTCAATTCCTTCTCTCTCACCACCACGGATACGGCCCCGCTCTCCAGCACATCCCGGATAGTCTGCTGCTGGGGCAGAATCAGGCGGCCCTTCGGCGCAGCCTTGTCAATGGGAACCACCAGCACCACCAGATCCTGCGGCTCCAGAAGGTCTCCCACCAGGCGCTTCTCCTTTCCGGCCGGAACCATGCGTGCCAGCCGTTCCTTCAGCTCCTGAATTCCTTCTCCGGTTCGGGCGCTGACCCGGATATGGCGCTCATCCTCCGGCTCCGCGCCGAAACTGCTTTCTCCTGAGTTTTCCTCATCGGCAGTCTTTTCCTGCATCAGGTCCCATTTGTTGAACACTACCAGATAAGGAAGGCCTCTCTTTTTCAGCTCCTCCTCCAGCCTCTCGTCCTCCGGACTCATGCCGGCGGTTCCATCCACAATCAAAAGGGCGATATCCGTCTTCCGCAGCACATCCAGCCCCTTCTGCACCCGGAGCGCTCCCAGCTCTCCCTCGTCATCCAGTCCCGGTGTGTCTATCAGCATCACCGGTCCAAGAGGAAGCAGTTCCATCGACTTATAAACGGGATCTGTGGTCGTTCCCCGGACCTCTGACACAATTGCGATATCCTGATTCGTAACTGCGTTGATTACGCTTGATTTTCCCGCATTCCTTTTCCCAAACAGACCGATATGCACCCGTTCGGAAGAAGGCGTCTGATTCATTCCCATGCTGATACCTCCTCTGACCTTCCTCTGATGTCTATTGTTTCAACGCTATTCTACTATAAATTTTCAAAAAGGCAAAGCAGGACTCACTGTTTTCCATTCTCAGCACAGCAGTCCTTCAGATACTCGAAGCATCTGACCAGCTCCGGATAATTGTTGTAGCCTTCCCGGATATGGAGAGTCTTTCTGCAGACCCGTCTGCTTTTTCCCTTTTCAATCACGCATTTTATAATGCAGTGGCCTTTCTTCTTTGTGATTTTCTCGACTTCCAGAATTCTCTAGCAGTCGTTTTTATTTAGCTGCGTGTGCAGAAACGATTTTGAATAAAGATCCGGTACAGGTCCCCGTCACAAAGCACATAGGACACCATATTTCCGCCATAGTTGAACTGATTCACGAAGAGATACACCATCGACCCTATGACTATCAGCATAGCCAGCAGAAACCCTGTCGAATTTCCAAAAACAGAATCCCAGATCATGCCGCCTGCCAGAGCCAGCGCGGTCGGAACCATAATAATCAGGCAGCCATACTTCATCATCTTGCCAGAGCCATTTTCATCATTAAATACTCCGCGGGTAAAATGAATCCCGTACTCCGCCAGCTTTTCGGCCTTATGAAGTTCCTCCAGCAGCAGCTCTCCTTCCCGAAAAGCCTGTTCCTCACTCAGGAACCATCTGCGCCCGAATCTTATCTTTCTTCCGTTTTCATCCAGAATCAAAGCCCGGTAATGCTCATTCTGATATTCTTTTATGTATTTGGTTTCCGTTGAAATCGTGTATTTCTTTTCCTGTGACATATCATGCACCTCTCTTCCCCTGATATTTCTGTCGCCTTTGCCTTTACAGCCCATACCAGACTCTCCTTTTATCATACAGAGTACCTGAAAATTTTCTCCCAAACTTTATCAAGGCAAAGTAAATATGATGAAAATGAAAAAAACACTTACGAAGCATATCTGCTCCTGTATATAATATCATCTGTTGAAAAAATATGAAATACAATCTGAGGGAGGAATATAAAAATGCCGCAGAATAAAAGAGAGAGTCTTATTTACAGTGTTATGATGTGTTTTCTGATGGTCCTGTGGATGAGCATGTACAATGTTACCCTTCATATGGGACATCTGGGCCTGGATACGGTTCAGGAAGGATGGCTTGGTTTTCCCATCGCATTCCTCTACGCGTTCCTGTTTGACTGCTTCCTGTGATCTGGCTGACCAATATTCCAAAGAATCTGATTATGGCGCTGCCTTTTCAGCTGATCATTGCAGGACCGGTGATCCGGAAAGTATTCCGCAGCGCATTTCCGGAGGGAAAGGTTCTAGCATAGCACTGTTGACAAAACCCAGCCGCTGTTATGATTTCGGGTTCCGGCGCCAGAATGTGTGCCGGAATCCTGCTGCCGCCCGCATTTACTCCAGAATATCGATATCCAGCACACAGTCTACCGGGATCTGTGTGCCATCTTCCAGGATTATTTTCTGTCCGCTGGAATCAATTTTTCGGATTTTTCCGTTAATTTCTCTGTAAGCTCCGCCGGCTTTCTTCTGATCCGGCACAAAATAAGTGATTCGAAGCTGCGGTTTTCCGGACGGAAAACCGCAGGCCATCTGAAGCTTGTAATCCAGCTCCGCCCGCTCCTCCTCCGAGAGCTCGGGCTTTTGCTCTGTCAGTCTGGCCTTTTCCCTGACCGCGTCTCCATACCCGGTCAGAGCCGCAAAGGGAGAAAACTGGGCGGCCCGGTCAGTCATGGACATCTGAGGATGCCGGGAAGAGACATGATGGGGAAGATCGAACATATCCTCATAATCCGGTTTTACATTCCGACTGATATCCCTGCTGCCCGCCCTGTCTCTGATATTCCTTTTTATCTCCTGTCCCGCTTTCCGTCCTGCCTCCATATCTTCTGCCCTGTCCCCCTTTCTCCAAATGACAGCCTGTGCTTTTTTCTGAATTCTTTTCTGTTTCTATTCCGCCTGTTTCCGGCCGCCTCTTCAGGCATGGTGGCCGCCTATCTGATTATTCCGGTTTCTTGCCGTGGCTCCCTCTTCCAGATTCATGCCTTTCAGAATCGCATTCTTTCCGAATTTCTTTTTGATATCCAGCATGGCCTGCTGCAGCTTCTTTTCCCGCTCCAGCTCCGCCTTCTCCTCTTCCTTCTGTTTTTGAAGGGCTGCATAATCCGTAAACAGGTCCAGCTGCTCAAATCCCGCTTCCGCCTTTTCTTTGGCTTCCTTTTCCGGAAGCACATGGTTGGCCGACATGCTCAGCCGCCGCACCAGAAGCTCCTTATTCACGATACGTTCAAAGAGCTCTGTCACCGCCTCCGTGATCTGACGGGCAGAGGAAGTATAGTGTTCCAGATTCACCGTGCCGTGGGCATGCTTCGGTATAGCCCGTCCATACCGGTCTGTCTTGATCTCGCCCCTGTATTTCCTGCGCAAAACAGGATCTCTCAGGTTGTCGATATCATATCCCACTGTCAGAACAATCTGATTGGTCATCAGTCCTTTATCCACCAGGTCAAGAGCCAGCATATCCGCCATTTCCCGCACCACCAGCCCGGCTTTTTCAAAGGGATAGGGGCATTGGAGCACCTGTCCTGAAATTATGCTGCTGCTCTCGGGCTTATATGCCTTGATATCCGCTATGGTGCAGGGCTCCCAGCCCCAGGCATGATCGATCAGAAGCTCCGCATTGACGCCGAACATATCATACAGCAAATCTTCATTGTAATAATCCGTGGATTTTCCCAGGGAACAGCGGGCTATATCTCCCATGGTATACAGCCCCTTTTCCTCCAGCTTTTTCGCATAGCCCGGACCTACCCGCCAGAAATCCGTCAACGGCCGATGGCTCCAGAGCAGCCTCCGGTAAGAGAGCTCGTCCAGCTCGGCAATCCGCACGCCGTTCTCATCCGCCGGCACATGCTTTGCCTCTATATCCATAGCCACCTTGCAGACATAGAGATTCGGACCGATGCCTGCCGCCGCTGTAATGCCGGTGGCGGCAAGCACATCCAGAATCATCTTCATGGCCAGCTCCCGGGCCGTCATCCTGTATGCCTTCAGATATGCGGAAGCGTCAATGAATACCTCGTCAATGGAATAGACGTGCATATCCTCCGGCGCAATGTATTTCAGATATACCTCATAAATCTGCGCGCTGATCTCCATATAGCGGGCCATCCGGGGCGGCGCTGTCACATAATCCAGAGCCAGCGAAGGATTTTCCTCCAGCTCTGTGCTCTGGCAGGAGGAACCTTTCAATACGCCGCCCGGCACCTTCTGTCTCCGCTTTGCATTGACTTCACGGACCTTCTGCACCACCTCAAAAAGCCGGGCCCGCCCGGAGATGCCGTAAGACTTGAGCGCCGGGGAAACGGCCAGGCAGATGGTCTTTTCCGTTCTGCTCTTATCCGCCACAACCAGATTTGTGGTCATGGGATCCAGTCCCCGTTCCATACATTCCACGGAGGCATAAAAGGATTTTAAATCAATCGCTATATAGGTTTTGTCAGACATGATTTCCTCCTTCTATGCCAATGTATTCGAACATGTGTTTGCTATGTTCAGATTATACCACATCTGAAAGGAAAAGAACAGCCCCCTCAGAGATTTTTTCTTTCTTCTCTGTAAGGGGCTGCGGCTCCTGTACTTATCTTTTTCTGTTCTACTTGAAAATGTGAATCACACCCCGGTCGTTGAGATTTTTCACAAGCGAGAGTGTGATCGGAAATCCAAACAGGCCGATCAGACCGAAAAACTGCAGGCCAAGCAGCATGGACAGCAGCGTTACCACCGGATGGAGTCCGACCTGGTGCCCCACAAGCTTCGGCTCGATGATGTTCCGAATTACCGTAATGATGACGTACAGGATCAGCAGACCGAAGCCCAGCACCCATTTTCCCATAATCAGGCAGACAATGCCCCAGGGAATCATGATGCCTCCCGTACCCAGTACCGGCAGAATATCAAAAACTGCGATGCACGCTGCTATCAAAAACGCGTTCGGCACTTTCAAAACCGACAGCCCGATGGAGAGCTCCGCAAAGGTAATGCAGAGGATCAGGGCATAGGACGCAAGACATTTCAGCAGTGTTCCGACTACATAGCCGCGCACCTCCTCAAGCCCCTGCTTTGCCGGACCCGGAAGCTGACGCAGGAGAAAGCCTGTGATCTTTGGAAAATCAATTGCCAGAAAAAACGTGACGATGATCGTAATCACGATGTTCAAAAACAGACCCGGCACCGATGCCGCAATGCCGGAAATATAGGATATAATCCGTACAGAGCCGTTGGTCACAAAGCTGCCCAGAGAGCCCAGCGCCGAATTCACATTTTCGCTCAGTGCCGCCACCACGGCAGGATCCAGCTCATCCAGCCGCTTCTGGAGATCCGCAAACAAGGTCTCCAGAGCCGGCTCCAGTGTACCCCTGTATAACTGAGGCAGCTCCCGGACCGTCTCCCACACAAACATCAGCACCCTGAGCCCCAGAAAGCCAAACAGGACTGCCGCCAGTACATAGAACAGAAGCGTCAGGCCGATGGCAGGAAGAAGCCTCTTTCCATCCAGACGCTTCGCCAGAAACCGGATCGGCCGGTCCAGCAGAGCCGCGATCAGAAATGCCATCACAAAGGGCAGAACCACCGGCAGCACGTATTGAAATCCGATCAGCACCAGCAGAATCACTACCGCCCAAAAGCCTATTCGGATCAGAAACCGTTTCTGAGTCTCTATATTCATATATCTCCTCCAATTTCTTTTGTCATGCGCCGGTTTTCGACGTACCTCTTTTAATAACAATCTACCCTTTCCAGGGAAAAGCGTCAAGCCCTTATCTCGGTTCAAAGGGAAAGCACATAGGCCCCGCCCTTATCCGGCACCGGCTCTATCACCGCCTCAAACTCATAAATCCGTTCGCCCATTTCTTTCAGCCTCCGGTTTCTGTTATTTCCGCAGGATTTTCTCCATGGCTTTTCCTTTTGCCAGTTCATCGACCAGCTTATCCAGATAACGGATATCCCGCATCAGCGGCTCCTGGATCTCTTCCACCCGGACGCCGCAGATCACACCCTTTATCAGCTTCCGATCCGGGTTCATGCCTGGCGCCTTCCGGAAAAAATCTCCATAGCTTATGTCTGATTCTGCGGCCTGTTCAATCTCCTCCGGCGAATACCCGGTCAGCCAGGTGATA
Organism: uncultured Merdimonas sp.; assembly: GCA_944375745.1. Taxonomy (GTDB): domain Bacteria; phylum Bacillota; class Clostridia; order Lachnospirales; family Lachnospiraceae; genus Laedolimicola. The sequence continues at coordinate 11,303 of CALWAV010000078.1, read as the reverse complement.
AGCTGATTGACCTCTTGGGCAGTTCTTCCCTTTTTTACTGCTTTGTTCACCAGAAGAGGATATGTTTTTGCAAAGCTCATATTGTACACTTTTTCGTATGCCATATTCTTTTCCCCTGTTTCTACAGAAACTTCCCTGTCACGCTCTCCGGCGTATTTCGAATCTCCTCCGGCGTTCCTGCCGCTACGATTCTTCCGCCCTCATCGCCGCCACCCGGCCCCATGTCAATGATATAATCCGCATTTCGGATTACGTCCAAGTCGTGTTCGATGACAATAACCGTAGCACCGTTCTCAATCAGGGTCCGGAACACGCCAAGCAGGGTCTGCACATCCAGCGGATGCAGGCCTATCGTAGGCTCGTCGAAAACAAATACGGAATCTGACTGGAGACGCCCCATCTCGCTTGCCAGCTTCAGCCGCTGGGCCTCGCCGCCGGACAGGCTGGGCGTCTCCTCTCCCAGCGTCAGGTAACCCAGGCCCAGACTCTGCAGCACCTGGAGCCTCTGGCGGACCAGCTTCATATCTGCGCAGGCCGGCAGAGCCATGTTGATATCCATGGCCATAAGCTGCGGCAGAGAATACGCATCTCCCGCCTTATTCCGGTATCGCACCCTGTCTGCGTCCTTCCCGTAACGGGAGCCCCGGCACTCTGGACAGGGGATATCCACATCCGGAAGGAACTGCACGTCCAGACTGATGACGCCTGTGCCGTCGCACACCGGGCAGCGCAGCTTTCCCGTATTATAGGAGAAATCTCCCGCCTTATAGCCCAGCTTCTTCGCCTCCGGCGTCCTGGCAAAGATCTTGCGCAGCTCGTCGTGGACGTTTGCGTAGGTGGCTACCGTGGAACGGACGTTGATGCCGATGGGCGTAGCGTCGATGAGCTTCACCCGCTCGATGCCTTCCGCCTCCACGGCCTTCACATGCTCCGGCAGTTTCTTTCCGGCAATGGCTGCTTCCAGACCGGGCACCAGGCTTTCCAGAATCAGCGTCGTCTTTCCGGACCCTGACACGCCTGTGATAACCGTCAGCCGTCCCTTGGGAATCTCCACGTCTAATGGATGCACCGTATGAATGCTTCCTGTGGAAAGATGGATTCGCCCTTCTGCAAAAATCTCTTCCTGGGCAGGATGGCTGCCCGCGTCTATCTCTGCCGTTCCAGCCAGAAACGGGCCAATCAGGGAATTGGGATTTCCGGCCAGATCGGAAACCGTTCCTTCCGTAATGACCTGGCCGCCGTCCGCTCCGGCTTTCGGCCCCATCTCAATCAGCCAGTCCGCCTGAGACAGAATCTGCGTGTCATGATCCACCAGGAGAACGGAATTTCCGTCCGCTTCCAGGTCGCGCATAACCCGCACAAGCCCCACGATGTTGGAGGGATGCAGGCCGATGGACGGCTCGTCCAGCACATACAGAACGCCTGTGGTGCGGTTCCGCACTGCCCGGGCCAGCTGCATTCTCTGACGCTCTCCGGTGGAGAGGGTGGAAGCGGCCCGGTCAAGAGCTAGATAGCCAAGGCCCAGCTCCATCAACCGCTTTGCCACCGTCTGGAAAGACTCGCAGATACTCTCCGCCATGGGACGCATTTCCTCCGGCAGGGAAGCTGGTACGCCATCCACCCACTCCACAAGCTGAGTCAGCGTCATGCGGCAGGCCTCATCCAGAGTAATCCCCCGAAGCTTTGGCTGTCTGGCCGCCTCTGACAGACGGCTGCCGCCGCAGTCCGGGCAGACTTCCTCCTTCAGGAACTTTTCCACCCGCTTCATGCCCTTTTCATCCTTTACCTTGGAAAGGGCGTTTTCCACCGTGTAGACCGCGTTGAAATAGGTGAAATCCAGCTCTGCCGCCTGGTTTGTATTCTTGGAATGATAAAGAATATGCTTCTTTTCCGCAGGACCGTTGAATACAATATCCCGCTCCTTTTCCGTCAGTTCCCGGAAGGGCACGTCTGTCCGAACGCCCATCTCCCGGCATACGTCCACCATCAGAGACCACATGAGAGAATTCCAGGATGCCACTGCCCCCTCCTCAATCGTCAATGATTCATCCGGAACCAGCGTGTCTCTATCCACTGTTCTTACGATTCCTGTACCGCCGCAGGTCCGGCAGGCTCCCTGGCTGTTAAATGCCAGTTCTTCCGCCGAGGGCGCGTAAAAATGCGCGCCGCATTCCGGGCACACAAGCTCCTGGCCTGCCGCCACCGCAAGAGTCGGTTTCAGATAATGTCCGTTTGGACAGCGGTGCTCTGCCAGCCTGGAATACATAAGCCGCAGGCTGTTCAGAAGCTCTGTCCCCGTCCCGAAGGTGCTGCGGATGCCCGGCACCCCCGGCCTCTGATGCAGCGCCAGCGCTGCCGGCACATACAGCACCTCATCCACATCTGCCTTCGCCGCCTGGGTCATCCGCCGCCTTGTATAGGTGGAAAGGGCCTCCAGATAACGCCTGGACCCTTCCGCATAGAGAACGCCCAGGGCCAGAGACGACTTTCCGGAACCGGACACTCCGGCCACTGCCACAATTTTATTCAGGGGAACGTCTACATTTACATTTTTCAGATTATGCACCCGCGCTCCGCGGATTTTGATTCTGTCTATCATTTCTGCCACCTGCTGCGATTGATTATCCGTTTCTTTTCCAGTTTCAGCCTGCCTTCAGTATCTCGGCGAGCTCTTCCAGCTCCTCTTCCGTGGTGGACCAGCTTACCGCAAACCGCACTACTGTATGAGTTTCATCATACTTCTCCCAGAAGCTCAAAGCCACCCTTTCCTGCAGACGATGGTACAGCTCATCCTCCAGGATTACAAACTGCTGATTCGTCGGAGACTCCAGATAAAAGGTAAAGCCCTTTTCATGAAGGAGTTTTCTCAGCCTGCGGGCCATCTCAATGGCATTTCTGCTGATATTGAAATATAAATTGTCCGTAAAAAGGGTGTCAAACTGTACTCCCAGAAGCCTTCCCTTAGCCAGCATGGCTCCATGCTGCTTCACTATCGTCATAAAATATTTTGGGGCGTTTCCCCTGGGAAATACCACAGCCTCACCGCACAGCGCTCCCACTTTTGTTCCTCCGATGTAGAACACATCACAGATCTGCGCAAGATCCGAGAGGGTCAGATCTGCTTCCTCGCTCATCAGGCCGTATCCAAGCCGGGCTCCGTCCAGATACAAAGGCATCTCATATTCCCGGCATACCGCGGCAATGGCCTCCAGCTCGGCCCGGCTGTACAGAGTTCCATACTCTGTAGGCCAGGACACATATACCATTCCCGGAAACACCTCGTGTTCATGGTTGGCGTCCTCATAAAATTTTTTCATATAGTCCTTCAGCTCGCCGGCATCCAGCTTTCCCTGGTGCTCCGGCAGCGTCAGCACCTTATGGCCTGTATATTCGATGGCTCCTGCTTCATGGGTGTTCACATGGCCTGTCTCCGCCGCGATGACGCCCTCATAAGATCTGAGCAGGGCAGAAATCACCACCGCGTTTGTCTGGGTGCCGCCCACCAGAAAATATACCTGGGCTTCGGGACATTCACAGGCTTCCTGAATCTTTCTTACCGCATTTTCACAGTAATGATCGGTGCTGTAGCCCGGCAGCGGCTCCATATTTGTCTCAAGCAGGCGCTGCAGAATTTTCGGATGTGCTCCCGCTGAATAATCGTTTTCAAATGAAATCATAATTTTCGCCTCCGTTTTCAGTATACTTTCAGAAATTGACACTGTCAATCGGGAGTATCCCAGGCCGTCCGGAGCAATTTTACAAACATTTCACACTTTTACTTGATTTTTTTTCCCAACGTGATAAAATAATCACTGACGACAGATTGAGAGGGGCTTGTAGCTCAGTTGGGAGAGCGCTGCGTTCGCAACGCAGAGGTCGAGGGTTCGAATCCCTTCAGGTCCACACAGGAGCCTTATCCGGAGATTCCGGATAAAATGCCCCAATTATCCTTTGGAAGCATAGCTCAGCCGGGATGAGCGTTCGCCTCACACGCGAGAGGTCATGGGTTCGAGCCCCATTGCTTCCACTTATGGTCAGAAAAGGCCGGGTCTTTTGAGAGACCCGGTCTTTTTCGTTCCGCCGTGTTGATTCTGATATATCTCATTGATATCTCATTCTGTCCTTCTCATATTCGTCAATATCTGTCCCATTTTTTTCAATATGAGAATAGTATTTCCCCGTTCTTTTTTCTATCCTTTATGAAGCAGATATTCCTTCGGATTTACCCCCAGACGGGAGCGGAAAGCCCGGGCATAGCGGCTTGCGCTGCTGAAGCCGGTGAGTTCCGCAATCTGCGTGATTGTATGGCCGCCCGCCAGCAGCAGAGGAAGGCTCTGGCCGATCCGGTATTCTTCCAGATACTGTGTAACTGTCTCGCCTGTCATATCCTTAAAGAAACGGCAGCAGCTTTCCCGCGACAGATGCACGGTTCCTGCCAGCTCCTGAAGCGATACCGGCCGGTCATAATGGCTGTGCAGATAATCCAGAAGAGTCTGAAGACGCCGCAGCTTTACCCCGTCTGCTGAAGTCCCTTCCTTCAATGCTTCCGGATTTTCCGAGAAGATCTGAAAGAAAAATTCACAAAGAAGACTCTGGATCTTCAGTTCAAAGCCCAGGGGACGTCTGCGAAAATATTCCGCTGCTGCCCGCAGAAGCTCAGCCTTTCCCGGAGCATTCTGTTCCTCTGCCTCTGTTCCATTCAGAAGAATACAGGGAAACAGAGAGTTTCCGCAGAAAGGACGGAAATATTTCCGTTCCATGTCGCTTCCCGGAAACCCATAAAGAAATTCGGGCTGGACAATAATTGTGTCCAGAAGCACATGGCTGTTGTCCACCGGAAAAGCACTGTGGGGAACGTCGGAATTGATCAGAATTCCCTGCCCCTCTGAAAGCGTCAGAGACTGCTGGTAAATCTGATAGCGCACAGTTCCCCGGCGCACCAGGACAATTTCCAATTCCTCATGCCAGTGGCAGGCCAGGCAGCTGTTCTCAAAATGAAACAGATCATCCTGGTGGACTGTTACGGGAAATGCTGCCGTACCATGCCTGCACAGCTCTTTCAGTTCGCTGTTTACTTTGATCGTACGTTGTTTCATCATGATTGTATTATAAATTTTACCTATTTGTTTTTCAAGGAGAATCACATGTTCAGAATTACCAGGAAAATAAAAGAAAAAGGCTCTGCTGGAGCCAGTATGAATCTTACGGAAGGCAGTCCTTTTCAGGTCCTTTTGAGATTTTCTCTGCCTGTCATAGGCGGAAATCTGTTTCAGCTGTTTTATACTCTGGCCGACTCTGTCATCGTCGGCAGAACCCTCGGCTCCCAGGCTCTCGCCGCCGTAGGCGCCAGCAGCACGGTTATCTATTTTGTGCTCTGTTTCATCCAGGGATTTACAAACGGTTTCGGCATTTGTCTCGGACAGAAATTCGGAGCCGGCGACAAAAAAGGAATGCGTCAGAGCATCGCTGCCTCTGCCCTTCTTTCTGTTCTTTTCACACTGCTTATCACAGCCCTGTGCTGCGGCCTGTCCTATCCCATCCTGAACTGGATGCAGGTTCCGGATGACATTTACCAGATGGCCTACGACTACATGTTTGTCATCCTCCTTGGAACAGGGGCCACTGTATTTTACAATATGATTTCCAATATTCTGCGGGCTCTGGGGGACAGCAAAAACCCTCTTTACTTTCTGGTTTTCTCCTCCCTGCTGAATGTGGTGCTGGATATTGTATTCATCGTCCCCTTCGGGATGGGCGTGGCAGGCGCCGCCTGGGCGACTGTGCTCTCACAGCTGATTTCCGCTGTATGCTGCCTTGGGGCAGGACTGCGCTCCTATGAAGTCATCCGTCTGAAAGCATCCGATTTTACCGCTCTTGGAAGGGTGATGAAAGATCACCTGAAAATCGGTTTTCCCATGGGCTTTCAGATGTCAGTCATGTGCATCGGACAGCTGTCCATGCAGGCCTCTGTCAACGCTCTGGGGTCCGCGGCTGTAGCCGGATATACCGCTGCCACCAAAGCCGATCAGATTTCAGTCCTTATCAACAACGCCATGATGGCAGCTATCTCCAACTACGTGGCCCAGAATTATGGAGCCGGAAAATATGACCGTATCCGCCGGGGCGTAAACGCCTGCCTGATTCAGACAGAGACTCTGAATCTCCTCATGTGCGCCGGCATCGTCCTTCTGCGGAACTGGATTGTTCTTCTGTTCATGTCCGATCCCACAACAGAAATTATCCGCTGCTCCAACGGCTATCTGCTCACAGTAGCGCCCTTTTATCTGCTCCTGGGTCTGCTGGCCGTCTACCGCTCCTCTATCCAGAGCATGCAGAATGCGTCCGCTCCTTTTGCGGCCTGTATCGTAGAACTGGTCATGCGTATCGGAGCAACGGTAATTCTCACTGGCTTCATCGGCTATGCCGGTGTGTGCATCGCCAGTCCGCTGGCCTGGGCCGGAGCCTGCGCTCTTTTGATTCCGGTTTACTACGGAATGATACGCCGTCTTTTAAAACCTGCTCCGGTCAGAAAAGCACTTGTCTGATTGTCCCAGTGTTCTGATTAAAGCATTTCTTTCCAATTTCGTAAGAAATTCTTAATCCTGGTTATACTTTTTTTAGAGACTGGACACAATTTAGCCTTAATTATCTGATATATTATTAATCGTAGCAGAAACACATATCAGTATTTCATTCATAACACTCAGGGGCTTCCTGATGGAAGCCCCACTCCCTCGAAAATCTTCGAGTATTCGTGTATTTTCTTAATTTTCCGGATTTTATTCCAGATCTTCCCCATTGGAACGAATCACTTTCTGGTACCAGTAGAAAGAATCTTTTCTGGAACGCTGAAAACTTCCGTTTCCAAAATCATCTGAATCCACATAGATAAATCCATATCGTTTCTTCATTTCACCGGTAGAAGCGCTGACGATATCAATGCAGCCCCAGGGAGTATACCCCAGAAGATCCACTCCATCCTCTACCGCTTCTTTCATGGCCTGAATATGGGCCCTCAGATAAGCGATTCGGTAATCATCATGGATGCTGCCGTCCTCTTCCACCTTATCATAGGCGCCCAGACCGTTTTCCACTACCATCAGCGGGATCTGGTACCGTCCGTAAAGCTCATTGAGGGTATAGCGCAGTCCGTCCGGATCGATCTGCCAGCCCCAGTCGCTGGCCTGCAGATAAGGATTTTTCACGCCTGCCAGAAGATTCCCTCCGGTCATGGACTCGTTGTCATTGTGAGACACGCAGTTGGTCTGATAATAGGACAGGGAATAAAAATCTACGGTTCCTTCTTTCAGAATCTTCCGTTCCTCCTCTGTCACCGTCAGTTCTACCCCCTGTTCCGCCCAGAGTCTGGGCGCGTAATGGGGATATTCACCTCTTACCATCACATCTCCACAGTAGTAATTGATGTCCTGCCACTGCTGCTGGAACTTCAGCATATCCCTGGGGTGACAGGTCAGCGGATAAGTAGGCATCAGAGCAATCATGCACCCAATCTGGAAATCCGGATTGATTTCATGCCCAAGCTTTACTGCCTTCGCGCTGGCCACAAACTGATGATGCATTCCCTGATACCGAAGCTGGGGAATATCCACCTGGTTCAGGAAGGATCTGGTTCCCTCGTTCAAAATGCCCAGTGACATAAAGTTGCCCAGAGGCAGAGTTCCGCAGTTGATCTCATTAAAGGTAAGCCAGTATTTGACTTTATCCCTATAACGCCGGAAAATAGTATCGCAGAATTTCACATACAGATCTATCACTTCCCGGCTGGCCCACCCGTTATAATGCTCTGTCAGATAAAAGGGCATCTCATAATGAGAAATTGTCACCAGCGGCTCAATTCCGTGAGACTTCAGTTCATCAAACACAGCATCGTAAAACTTCAGCCCCTCTTCGTTGGGCTCTTCTTCTACACCAGTGGGATAAATTCTCGTCCAGGCAATACTCATGCGGTATACCTGAAATCCCATTTCTGCCATCAGAGCAATGTCTTCCTTATAATGATGATAAAAATCACTGGCCGTATGATTTGGATAGTACAGGCCTTCTTCCCAGGTACGGGTAATCTGCCGGGGAGACAAGCCTGTGCCGTTTGTCAGCATGTCCGCGCAGCTGGGCCCTTTTCCGCCCTCCTGATATCCGCCTTCGAACTGATTGGCCGCCGTGGCTCCGCCCCACAAAAAATCTTTTCTGAATTCCATTTTAAGCCTCTTTCTTTTCTTTATACAGAATCAGAGTCATTACAAAGGTAACGATAATTCCGATAGCCACCGAAATGCACATCCAAATCAGATTGCTGGCTGTCTCACCAATGAACAGCGGAAGCGCCACGAAAGAGCTGACTCCTGCAAACGCATAAATGCTGACCTTCATCAGTCCGGCTACCAGACCGCCCACAGCGCTGCCGATCATAGCGCCCCACATGGGAGTTTTATATTTCAGGTTTACGCCATACATCGCCGGCTCCGTAACTCCTGCCGCCATAGCTGTCACCGCGCAGGAAAGGCTGGTGGAACGGATATCTTTGTCCTTGGTCTTCAGTGCTACTGCCAGCGCTGCCGCTCCCTGATCGATATTGGAGATAACCAGTGCCGGATAGAAAATGGACTCTGCTCCTACTGTGCTGAACATCTGCAGAAGATAGGGCACAAATGCGGAATGCATACCTGTCATAATGATAAACGGCATCAGCGCTGCCAGCAGGGCCACGCCGATAAATCCGATTGCGTCGTACAGCCACAGCATGAACTCAGATACATAGGTTCCCAGGAAAGCTCCCGCCGGCGCCAGAATGCAGAAGGACAGCGGAATCATAACAATCAGCGTGCACAGAGGCTCGATGATGGAACGCAGAGAATCGGGAGAATGTTTCGCGAAAAACTTCTCAATCGGCGCCATTACCCATACACAGAGAATAACCGGGAAAATAGTGCTGGTATAGCTTGCTCCGTATACCGGCAGCCCGAACAGGGTAAAGGCGGTTCCTGCGGATACTCCGTCAACAAAGGTGGGGTAAATCAGCATGGCACCGATTACCATACCAAGTCCTGTATTTGCTCCAAACTTCTTTGCCGCATTTCCGCCCACGATTACCGGCAGGAAATAGAAACCGGCGTCGCCTACTGCCGACAGCAGTGTGTAAGTGGTGCTTTCTGCAGCCAGCAGACCGGCAGCTTCCAGAATCATCAGAATAACCTTGATCATACCACAGCCAATCAGCAGCGGAATAGCCGGAGTCAGACAGCCTGAGATGGCATCCAGCACAGAGCTTACTGCTCCCCGGAGAGTCAGCTTTTTCTTTTCCTGCGGAACATCACCTTCATCCATCTCCACAGGTTTTTCCATAGCCAGACCTCCCTTTTCGCAGATCAGCTGATAAGCGTCGCCCACAGACTGGCCGATAATGATCTGAAGCTGGCCGCTCTGCCACTGGCAGCCCAGCACTCCCTTGATCTTCTCGATCTCATCCACCTTTGCCATACTTTGATCCTTCAGAACAAAGCGGAGTCTTGTCACACAGTGTGTGAAAAATTCAATGTTGTCCTTTCCGCCCACCAGCTCAAGCACTTTGTCGGCCAACTCGGCATACTTTTCTTCTTTTGCCATTTTGTTTCCCTCCTGATTTCATAATTTATTATCAACTGTCTCTGCTTTCTTTGCTGTACAGTTGTTTTACATGGATCATCAGATAAAGAAGCTCCTCTTTGGGGCATCTTTCTCCAAACTCCTCTTCCAGATAATCATCGATCCGGGCTACACAGTCTGCCACACCCGGATAAGCTGTCCGGATGCTCTCATACAATTCCTCATTTTCCTGAGAAAACTCTCCGCCCTTTTCCTTCCGCTGCACAAAAAATTTGATATGGTTTTTAAAACGGAAATAATGAAAACTGCTCCGGTCTACCTGAACGTCAAAATAATCCTCCACAATTCTCGTGACAATGGAAATAACCCGGTTGATCCGTTCTCCTTCTTCCATATGAGTTCCCGTATCTTTTTCCCCTTCCAGGGCGTTCAAAAAGTGCATGGTAATGCTTGTGACCTCGCTCCGGTCCAGCTCCACATGCAGCTTTTCATTTACATTTTTGATAAACCATCTGGAAATGCGGGTAAGCTCCGGATACTGGTACTCCAGCTCATAAGAATAAGGCAGTCCCACATTCATCCCTTTCCGGTTTCTTTCCACGGCAAAATTCACATGATCCGCCAGCACAAACGCAAGATTCGGGTTCAGGCTTCCCTTCAGCTTCGTCTTAGCCCGTTCCACGAGCGCTGACACCAGCAGAAAGACTTCCTCCGGTATTTCCTGAAGGAGACCGTAATACCGGCTGTCAATATCATAAAAAGTACGGGTTATTTTTGACAGATCCGTCAGTTCATAAGGCATCTGCGGAAAACCGACGCCTTTTCCGAAGATAATGACCTCCCGCTGGTTTCCATCCAAGCCAATCGCCACATTATTGTTAATCTTCTTTATGACTTTCAAGGATCTTTTCCCCTCCCCTTTCCAGTCAATCCTGGATCAGAATCTGTCCGGCTTCCACCCTGTCTCCATAGCAGTCCAGATTTACAGGCTTATCATATCCATCCGTAAATACGACCATCGTAGTCAAATCGATTTCTGTGTTCTGCAGCTGTTTTCTGTCCAGCCGAACTACAGGCGCTCCCGCCTTTACCTTATCGCCTTTCTTTGCCAGAGCCGTAAATCCTTTTCCATTCAGACTTACCGTATCAATTCCGATATGTACCAGAAGCTCTATTCCGCTCTTTGTCTTCATGCCAAAAGCATGGTTTGTGGGGAATATCATTACGATTTCACCGGACACAGGAGCCACTACTGTATCCCCATCCGGTTCTACCGCAAACCCGTCCCCCATTGCTTTCGAGGAAAACGCCTTATCCGCAACCTCTGTAATATTTCTGCAGATTCCCGATACCGGCGCCGCAATTCCGCTGCTTTCTTTTTTCAAAAATCCAAACATCATAACTCTCCCTTCTGATAAAAAGCAATAAAAAAACTCCTTGATCACATTCTTTTTCCATCACAAATGGAAAAGGTAATGCCTCAAAGAGTAACAATCCTTTTTATATCTGCCTGTTGATATGATAATACCTCTTTTACCGGGCAAAGTCAAGTTTTTTCTCAGGACAAACAGTGGGCAGTTACTGTCAAGTAATCGTTGGCAAATTTCTTTTTGATTTATCTTTTTGTTAAAATAGCATGTTTTCCCCCGTTTAATATCCAGCCATGTACAACAATCGTTTTCTCTCTCCCTGTATCTTTCCAT